>JAIBDO010000092.1 GCA_024686195.1 Gammaproteobacteria bacterium
ACCGCCACTAAAGAGTTCGGCATCGCTTGCTCCGGGTTATCCCAAAAAAGCGGCCGATTATAACGCGAAACTCTTTAATTAATTAAGTACCAATTAATAATTCGCACAACAGCAGTGTTATGATTTGCGCCAGACAACCCCCTGGAAAGGCAATGAACGACAGCGCAATTTATGAGACTCACCTCGAACACCTGGAATTAATCGCGCGCGGCAAGGTACGCGACATCTACGCCATCGACGCCGAGCATTTACTGATGGTGGCCACCGACCGCTTTTCCGCCTTCGACGTGGTTTTCGCCGACCCGATTCCACACAAGGGCGAACTGCTGACCGAGGTTTCCAACTTCTGGTTTGCGCGCACCGCCGGCACCATCGCCAATCACCTGACGTCGCTTGATCTGCGCGATTACGTGAGTGCCGCCGAGTATCGACTGTTGAAGAACCGCTCCGTTATCGTCAGACGCCTGAAGACTCTGCCGGTGGAAGCCATCGTGCGCGGCTACGTCATCGGTTCCGGCTGGAAGGACTACCAGGCGACCGGCAGCATCTGCGGCATCGAGTTACCGGCCGGATTGTTGCAGGCGGCAAAACTGCCGGAACCTATTTTCACGCCGTCTTCCAAGGCCGAAGTGGGTGACCATGACATCAACGTCAGCTTCGACGATGTCATCGCCAAAATTGGCGCCGACAAGGCCGAGCAAATCCGCGACAAAAGCATCCAGCTCTATCTGCAGGCGTCAGACTACGCGCGTGAGCGCGGCATCATCATCGCCGACACCAAGTTCGAATTCGGTGTCGACGAAAATGATGAAGTGATCTTGATAGATGAAATCCTGACCCCGGACTCGTCGCGCTACTGGCCAGCGGATGAATACCGTCCCGGCATCAGTCCGCCGAGTTTCGACAAGCAGTTCGTGCGTGATTACCTGGAAACCCTGGACTGGGACAAGACCCCGCCCCCACCGAAAATTCCCGTGGACATCATTGAACGGTCACAACAGAAGTATCAGCAGGTGCGCGATATATTACTGGGTTAGGATAGCCGGGTCAGGATGGCTGCGAGATTTTCACGTGCGTCCCTGGTAACCGACCACTCAGCACGCTGGAATCAGCCGAAAAACTGGTAGAATAGCGATCTTCAGATTCAGGGTCGGGCAAATGTTCAAATCCATCGGTACCACTCTCATCACCGGTATCATCACGATACTACCCATCGTGCTGACACTCTATCTGCTCTATTGGTTGGTGGTTTCTTCCGAAGAAGTCCTGGGCGGCATATTGCAGTGGGCACTACCCAAGGTCGTCTACTTCCCGGGTCTCGGCACCATAACCGGGCTCATCATTGTATTTCTGGTAGGGCTGCTGATGAAGGCTGTGCTGGTGCGCCAGTTGTTCACATTCGGTGAAGGAATCGTGTATCGCGTACCGATCCTGAAATCGGTCTACAGCGCGATCCGTGATCTGTTTGACTTCTTTTCGCCCAAAAAAGAGCACTTCGGTCGAGTCGTAATTGTCAATGTCAACGGCATGGAAATGATCGGCTTCATCACCCAGGAAGATCCCCAGCGACTGCCGGAATCCCTGCGCAACCCGGACAGCGCCCTGGTCTATATACCCATGAGTTACATGATTGGCGGTTTCACGCTGCTGATACCCAAAGACGATATAAAACCCTGCCAGATGAATATGGATGAGGCGATGCGCTTTGTGCTCACTGCGGGTATCACCGGCCAGAACACCGCGGGAGGCAAAGACAAGGCGGTATCCCGATGAAAGCGATGGTGCTGGAAAAAACAGGACAGGCGCTGCAACTGGTTCAACGTCCCGCGCCGCTACCCGACGCCGGACAGGTACAGGTGAAGGTTTCTGCCTGCGGCGTATGCCGTACCGATCTGCACGTGGTCGACGGTGATCTCAGCGAAGCCCGTTTACCCATTATTCCGGGGCACGAGATCGTCGGCACCATCAGCCTGCTCGGTGAAGGCGTGGATAATTTTCAGGTCGGTGAGCGAGTCGGGATTCCCTGGTTGGGATACAGCTGTGGTTGTTGCCGCTATTGCGAATCAGGTGCTGAAAACCTGTGCGACGAGCCGGGCTTTACCGGTTATCAGATCGACGGCGGCTACGCCGAATTTACCGTTGCTGATGCGCGCTTCTGCTTTGCCTTGCCGGGTTCGCAAAGCGATGCCGAATCGGCACCCTGGCTATGTGCCGGATTAATCGGCTACCGCTCACTGATGATGACGGGTGAAGATTGCCAGCGCCTGGGCATATACGGATTTGGCGCGGCAGCACATATCGTCGCCCAGATAGCACGCTATCAGCAGCGCGAGGTATACGCATTCACCAGCCCCGGAGATATCGCGGCCCAGAAATTCGCGCTCGAAATGGGCGCATCATGGGCCGGTGACTCTGATCGCGCTGCACCTTGCGAGCTTGATGCCGCCATCATATTTGCCCCGGTCGGCCACCTGATCCCAGCCGCGTTACGCGCGGTGCGCAAGGGCGGTATCGTCGTTTGCGGTGGGATCCACATGTCTGACATCCCGAGCTTCCCCTACCATATTCTGTGGGGTGAACGGGTCATTCGCTCGGTCGCCAATCTGACCCGCCAGGATGCGCAGGAATTTCTTGAACTGGCACCGTTGATTCCACTAAAAACCCGTATCAAAGAATTCCCACTGGAGCAGGCTAACGAGGCCCTGCATGCCCTGCGCAGCGGCAAACTGACCGGTGCTGCCGTCTTGCGGCCATGATCTGCGACCCTGTTGATCCTGTGGTGCCAGTCCTGTGCCGTTGGTGATGTGCCCCGGGCTCAGGCACGGCGCACGGAGATCTGGCGCGAAGCGGGCAAAAACACGGTGGCACAAAAGATAAGCGCGGCGGCGATCGATAACAGGCTGAACAACCGTTCGAAACCACCGTTAGCATGTAACCAGCCGATCAATGGCACGGCGGACGCCATCACCGAAAAAGTCACCACGTAACGCAACGCATAGGCACGGCTGCGCCATTCACTGCGCGCCATTCGCCCCACCAACACATCGTTGATAGGAATCTGCCCGAACACCACGAACATGAATGCAATCGACAGCAATAATGCCGCCAGCCCCTGCAGGTGCGTCATCAGGTAAAAGAAGACTGCCTGCAACAGCGCTACCGCAGCGAAAACCAGCCGCAGCGAGTGATGATCAACCAGGTAACCGATCAGTAGTTGTGCCAGTGCTGCCAATGAAAATACCAGGAAAGCATACCAGCCGATCTGGGTTGCACTGACCGCGAAGTCGGTCAGGCGCTCGGCAAAGATTCGCGGTAGCGCAAAGGTAGTGCTTTGAAAAATCAGGCCACCGATCGCGGTCGTAAAAAAGATAATGGCAAAAACCCGGATCAAGGTAGACCTGGCAATTACGGGTGCTGCCGTCTGCTGTCTGGCCCCGGTGCCGGCACTATCATCAACCGGTTTTTCACGCGACACGAATATCCAGTAACAGATACCGAGCAGAATCGACACCGCACCCGGCAGATAGAACGCACTGCGCCAACCGGCCGTATCGATCAGGAATCCGGTCAGCAATGCGGCGCTGGCTACACCGAGATTACCGAACACACCGTTTATCGCCAACGGTATTCCAGTCTTTTCGCGATCCTGCACAACCATCGCCAGGCCCACCGGGTGATAAATCGCCGCGAAAATACCGATCAAGGCCAGACCAGAGGCGATCTGCAGCGGGTTATTGGCCAGACCCGTTAACATTGAGCTGATACCGATACCAATAAAAAAGACCACGATCATGCCTTCCCTGCTCCATTTATCGGCAATCCAGCCGGCAAGGAGAGCACACAGCCCAAAGGCGACAAAACCGGGGGTCGCATAGGGAATCAACTCGGCATAACTCATACCCCACTCGCTATTGAGACGCAATGCGGCCACTGTCGCGAACACCAGCATGAACAAATGGTCCAGGAAATGGCCCAGATTAAGGTAAAGAAACTTGATCTGACTGCGCTGCATAGAGTCGCCGGGTTAATTGACCGAGGCGCCATTGTGATAAAAAATGCAGCTGACTACAAAGCTTAAACAGAGAATGACATGAAACAATCTCTGCCAGTGTGGCACAGTAGAATGATTCGACCCGGGATTATCCTGTGTTGCTAGTTTAAGAGAACACGAGGCAACCCATGTCACTCACCACAAAACTCCGTCGTATCGCACTCAACCAGCAAGGCTTGCTGAGAGCCGAATCCTTTGGTCGAGGTAAAGCGGCGGTATTGCGCGCAATCGAACAAATTGGTTACGTGCAAATCGATACCATATCGGTCGTGGAACGCGCCCATCACCATGTGCTTGGATCGCGTGTCGCCAATTATCGTCCGGCGATGCTCGAGCAACTGGTGCGCGAGCGCAAGCTGTTCGAATACTGGTTTCATGCAGCCGCCTGGCTGCCGATGGCGGACTATCGTTACAGCCTGCCGCGCATGCGCCAGCACAACGGTGAGCGCAACTGGTTCAAAGACGGCGACCGAAAGTTGATGCACGAAATCCTCGCACGCATCGAAGGCGAGGGTGCGCTGCGCACACGTGACTTCGAAGAAACACGCGCGAGCAATAACGGATGGTGGGACTGGAAACCAGCCAAACAGGCGCTTGAGCAATTATTCATGCAGGGAGAGTTGATGGTGAGCGCACGCCAGGGTTTCCAGAAAGTCTATGATCTTCCAGAACGCGTGTTACCGGACTGGGTGGATACCAGTGAGCCCACGCTGGACGAGTTCGCCACTCACCTGATTGACACCAGTCTGCGTGCTCATGGATTCATCACCCTGGTGTCGGTAACTTACCTGCGCAAGGGCCAGGCGTTGCGTGAGGCGGTGAAGCGACAATTGCAGACGCGCGTTGACGCCGAACAGTTAATCCAACAGTCACTGGGAAAGAATTGCAGTGTCTATATCGACCCCGAACTTCTCGAAACCCGCGCCCCGCGTAGCGTCGCACAGGTACGTATTCTGTCGCCCTTCGACAACCTGGTGATCCAGCGTCAACGCTGCCGCGAGGTGTTCGGCTACGATTACCAGATTGAATGCTACGTCCCCCAAGCGCTGCGCCAGTTCGGCTATTTCTGCCTGCCATTGCTATACCGCGACCGGCTGGTCGGGCGCATCGATTGCAAGGCCCACCGCGCGCAAGCCAGGCTCGAAGTGAAATCTATCCATATCGAACAAAAGGTTGGTGACGATTTTCCGGATCTCATGGGCGCGACACTGCAACGTTTCGCAAGCTTCAATGGCTGTGATCACATCGAGTATGCACAAGCTCCGCGAGGCTATCTTGCCAGTCTGCTACAAACGTCAACCGGTGCATGATCACACAGCTTGAAAGCCCGCACGAAGTAGCCACTGACGAGTTCCTTTACTCTTCATCACGGCAGCTTTGTGCCCAATCCATCTCATTCGAGTCGCAGAATACTTAGCGGTGATAACCACGCAGTCGCGATGATTCGCTCAACCCCGATGATTTCACCTGACATCTCGCATTCTACTCACTGGGGGAAGCTCATATCAGCGTGCAATGGCGGCCAGGTTGAGCAATGCGGGCACATCAATCGGCTTGTAGCGACCAATCTTGGTCAGGTAGATGGGCTCTCCAGGGTTGGCTGTTGCTACAAAAATCGATTTATCGGTCAGGTATTCCTTGTAAGGTTCGATAACATGTTTATCAAATTCCATGCCGAACTGACCTCCCGCGTATTGCAGAGCATTGATGTGGGCCCGCATTATCTGCGCTGAGGTCAGCCCAAGTTCAGTGCAGTACTTCACCACCCGCTGCTTCAGTGAGTTATCCGTCAATTTTAGCTGCAGGTTGCGCAGCCTGGGCTGATAGGCACTACCCATTGCCGCACCCTCCATGACTCCCCCCTCCATCGACACGTCGATTTCGACATCAATCATATCAACGATATCGAAATCCATTTCAGTATTAAAATGCGTGTCAGCCTGGCGCATGATCATCGACATTGACATCACCAGCTCTTCATAGCCAAGCGCCTTAAGCGCTCTGGGTGAGTAGCCGTATTTTCCTACGCATTGCACTCCACCCTGGCGGATATCCGCAGGCGCCAACGCTTTGATGCTTTCATCGTAATAGTCGCGATAGTAATCTGCCGAGGCCGAGACTCGAATATTCTCGGCGAGAAGACCGAAGTACTCAGGCGGCACATTCTCGCTTGCCCCGGAGTCAGCCGACAGCCTGCTCAGCTTGATTAGATCGAGGTAACTTGGGGTATTGATACCGAGACGCCCGATTACGATGGTGTCACGGTAACCATTTACGCGGATGACAACATCGTCAATCGTCAACTCCCCCGTCAAAGTCGAACTGATTCCACCGTACTGTAAGTCCATGTAGGGCGAAACAATCGGGATCACAGAATCCACCTTATCGCTGACCTGATAGTGTATATACGCCTTGGAGCCGCCATAACCGAGCCCGACCAGCAAAACCACTCCGATAAGAAAAAATTTCATGCCGCTAACCCTGGACTCGCCGTTTGCCCGACGTCGTCGTAAATTTTAGATTCCCCGAGTATAGTAATTGATCCAGATCCTGCTGCCAGTATTGAGAGTCGGGCAATCAGGCAACAAGCGCAGGGAATGCGCCCGACAGCGGGAAGCGTTGTTGCCCTGCACAGAAGCAAACACAGTTCGGAGAAGTTCAACAAGATCTGACGGGCATGCCGCCAACCGACAACTCGACAGCGACTTTGAACGCTTTACGCTCGCTGCTCTTGAGATCGGAGTATGTTCGATTGGCAAAGCTCACATGCCAACCGTAGTCCTTGCCCAGGTTTCGATCCGCGGTATCTCAGATGGCGACGATGACACGCACCGCATCGAGCCGCAGACGCGCGTGCTCGAGGGCGATCTCAAAGTGCTTCAACTGTTCCTTAAAAAATTCAATCTCTTCATCGCGCACACCGGGATTAACCTGTTGCAGTGCTACCAGTCGATCCACTTCGTGACCAAGCAATTCTCGTCCATTGCTACGCGCCTCGGCAATCAGGGTGGGCACGCGAGTATCGGCGACCAGCTCAGCGTTCTCCAGCATCCTGGTCAATTCCGCCTGGCGGGCCTTGACAACCTTGATCGCAGTATCGCTATCAACGCGCTGGGCTTGTTGCAGAGCCAGTTCCAGCTCGGGGCTGTCGGCATGGTCCCGACCACTTTCATCAACCATCACGCGGATACTGGTGTTGGGAAAGTAACGCTCGTTGCGGCGTCCGGCATCATCGCTGAAATCCATTAAAAACTGACACTCGACCAGCAGTGTACCCGCCTTGACGCCGCTGTAACTCAAGGCAACCAGAGCGGTATTGCCAAACTCGCTACTCAATATCATGTCCATCGCATTGCGCACGAATGGATGTTCCCAGGTCAGGTAGTGCAGATCCTCATTGGCTAGTGCCGCACTGCGATCATAGGTCACCGTCATACCATCTTCCGGTAGTCCCGGCATCTGCGTGAGCATATTGTCCCCGGGTGTGATTACCCAACCGTCACGACCTTTGATTTCGCTGTTGACGCCAAAACAATCGTAAATCCGTTCCATATAGTTGAATATCTTGAAATCCAGCTCGCGTTGCATTGACTCGTCGATCAGTGCCTCGGCGAGCGCGGGACGACAGGAGTTCAATTCCAGTAAACGGTCTCGACCCTGCTGCAGGGCGAGATCCATCTGCGCATGCAAATCGTGACAGCGCAGTATGAAATCGTCGACCGGCAGCGATGGGTCATCAAGATACTGTTGCAGCTCGTTTCGAGTGTTCAGATAAACCTGATGCCCCGCCGGACAGGTTTGCGAGAATGCACCCAGGCCTTCGTGATACCAGCGAAACAGAACCTCACGGGCACTGCCCCTGACATAGGGAACGTGGATTTTGATCACCGCGTTCTGCCCGATTCGATCAAGGCGACCGATGCGTTGTTCGAGTAAATCAGGATTGCTGGGCAGATCGAATAACACCAGGTGGTGGGCAAACTGGAAATTGCGACCTTCACTGCCGATTTCAGAACAGATCAGCACCTGTGCACCCTCTTCCGGGTCGGCGAACCAGGCAGCGGCGCGATCGCGCTCGATCAGGCTCATGCCTTCATGAAACAAAGTGGCACGGATGCCATGCTTGTGCTTCATCTCATCGACCAGCTGCTGGGTAGTGGAGGCCAGTGCGGTGATCACCAGCAGCTTCTTGCCGCGGTGCTCCAGCAACAATTCACCGAGCCAGTGCCGATAAGGGTCACCGTCGGCGACGGCTGCCAATGGAGCCGGACGCACTTCACGATGAGGGAAGCCTTTAACCGCATGTCGAGTATTACGAAAAAGCACCCGTCCAGTGCCATGGCGATCGAGCAGATCATCGATCTCATCGCCACTCTCGGGATCGGCGAGTAAGGCTTCGGCCTGGTCGGCGAGTTCGCGATAACCCTGTTCCTGCTGTACGAAGTGATCGATATCGGTGAAGCGATCCGGATCCAGCAGGCGCAGCCTGGCAAAATGACTCTCCTTACCCAGTTGCTCCGGTGTCGCCGTCAGTAACAATAAACCAGCCGTGTTTTCCGCCAGGCTTTCGATTAAGCGGTATTCGTCGCTGGGCTGCTCAGGCGACCATTGCAGGTGATGAGCTTCATCCACCACCAGCAGGTCCCACTCGCCGTCACGTGCATGCGCGGCATGCTGGGCATTGGCGGTCAGGAATTCGAGACTACACAATACCAGTTGCTCCGCATGAAACGGGTTTTCGACAGCATCATACTCGTCGATAAAATCGTCCTCATCATGCTTGTCCAGCGCGAGACGCGCTTCATCATAAATACTGAACATCAGGTTGAAACGCCGCAACATCTCCACCAGCCACTGGTGCATCAGCGATTCCGGCACCACAATCAATACCCGTCGTGCACGTTCCAGCAAAAGTTGTTGATGCAGAATCAGGCCGGCCTCGATGGTTTTACCGAGCCCCACCTCATCGGCCAGCAGTACGCGCGGCGCATAGCGACGCGATACTTCATGAGCGATATACAACTGGTGTGCGATCAGGCTGGTGCGACATCCCGCCAGACCAAAGACGGCGGAGCGCTGCAGGTAGTTGGCGATTTCACGGGTCTTGCAGCGCAGGTTGAACCACTTGTTGCGATCGATTTGCGCATTGAGCAAGCGCTCACCGGGCTGATTGAGTTGCAGAAAATTACTCAATCTTCCTTCCGCAAGCGCTACCGGGTTTCCTTGCTCATCGACGCATTCATAAACGATGAGCCCCTGCGTTTCACGCAATTCGAGCACCTGCAGGATTTCGCCATCCTGGCGTTCGATCCAGTCGCCGGCACGAAATCGCACCCGCGTCAACGGCGCATCAGCGCGCGCATAAATACGCGTCTCACCCGTGGCCGGAAAGATGATGCTGACGGTACGGTGTTCGATCTCGATCACCATACCGAGGCCTAATTGAAGTTCGGCAGCACTGATCCAGCGCTGGCCAATAACAAATTCCTGCATCTTGAATATGAATCTTTAAAAACGGCCGCGATTATAACAGCTGCCTCACCCCAACCACCATCATTCCACGCTTTTATGGCGAAGACATTAAGGCTCGGCACGCATCTCTCACCAGTATTCGTCGCGAGGGTGACGAGATGCCGCTGTGTCGGCAGCCGCACGACTGCAGGGATGCAGCACGATGCGGCGTTCCGATCCGGCGTCCCGGCGGTCCGACGCTTCGGGGTAGAGCAATGCAGCGGTCCGACGTATCGGAGCAAGTGCCGAGCAGAATACTTGCAGTTGCCCGGCAAGTTGCACAGAATGCAGCGATGATCCGCTTCGACCCTCAGGGCTATTTCATCACCGGTTCCGATACCGATGTCGGAAAAACCTATATCGCCTGTGAGATTGTGCGCCAGCTGTGCCAGCACGGAATCGAAGTAGAAACCCGCAAGCCCGCCGAATCCGGTTGTATCGAGTCTGGCGACGGCGGCCTGGTCACCCACGATGCCGCTGCACTGCAGCAGGCCAACGCCAGGCGCGAAGCAATCGACCGGATCAATCCCTATCGTTATCGTGCAGCACTCGCACCGCACCGGGCAGCCCGCCTCGAGGGACAGACAATCAAACTGCAAGCACTGATCGATGCCTGCAGTCGTGATGATCCAGCACACTGCCTGATTGTCGAGGGCGCCGGCGGTTTCTATTCGCCATTGGCCGAGGATGGCCAAAATGCCGATCTTGCCAGCGCCCTGCAATTACCCGTCATCATCGTCATTAACGATCGCATCGGTGCCGTTAATCAGACCCTGCTGACACTGCAGGCGGTGAGGAGTAGACAACTCCAGGTTGCTGCAGTCATTCTCAAT
>JAIBDO010000093.1 GCA_024686195.1 Gammaproteobacteria bacterium
GCGATACTCACCAACAAATCCTGACCCGAGGTAATCCCGCCAAGCGTACCGCCAGCGTGATTCGATAAAAATCCCTCGGGCGTAATTTCATCGCGGTTCTGTGTCCCCTTCAGCTCAACACTGCTGAAACCGGCGCCTATCTCGACGCCCTTGACCGCATTAATACTCATCATCGCATGTGCGATGTCGGCATCTATGCGATCGAAAATCGGCTCACCCAACCCCGGCGGAACACCATTTGCGACAATGGAGATCCGTGCGCCGATCGATTCACCTTCCTTGCGCAACGCATCCATATACTTTTCCATCTCCGCTACCATCGCGGCATCGGGACAAAAGAAAGGGTTGTTATTGACTTCATCCCAGTCAAGATTGGTCACTTTCAACGGTCCTAGCTGAGATAGATAGCCGCGCACCTGAATGCCACAACGCTCGGAAAGATATTTCTTGGCTATTCCACCAGCCGCAACCCGCATCGCGGTCTCGCGTGCCGATGAGCGACCACCGCCACGATAATCGCGAAAACCGTATTTCTGATGATAACTGTAGTCGGCGTGACCCGGGCGAAACAGATCTTTGATATCACTGTAATCCTTCGAGCGCTGATCCTTGTTATTGATCAGCAGACAAATGGGTGCGCCAGTTGTCCTGCCCTCGAAAGTACCCGACAGAATCTGCACCGCGTCATCTTCACGACGCTGCGTGGTGTGACGCGAGGTACCCGGCTTACGCCGGTCAAGGTCCTGCTGCAAATCCGCTTCCTCGAGCGCCAGCCCCGGCGGGCATCCATCGACAATACAGCCGATTGCACTGCCGTGGCTCTCGCCGAATGAAGTCACTACAAATGATTTGCCGAAACTGTTTCCCGACATGAGCCTGCCCTGCATTGAAATGAATGGAATTAGCACCCAGTTAGGTGCAATGGAACATTCTACTAAAAAACTGGGCATGATGTTCACTGTCGCGGGCTGGATTTTAGGCTTTTTATTATTAGCGCTGGTGTTCGCCAGGATCCTCGATCAACAAAACAACCCCAATCAGTCGGTTTCGACTGTGCTGGGCGCTGGAACCCAGGAAATCGTATTGCAACGCAATCGCAGTGGCCACTATATATTCAATGGCGAAATCAACCATCAAAAAATTACGTTCCTGGTCGACACCGGCGCGACTATTACCGCGATTCCCGCTCATCTGCAGCAGAAGCTAGGTTTGAAGGCGGGCCAGGCGACCTCGGTTTCGACCGCCAACGGAGTCACCACGGCCTATCTCACACGACTCGATCAACTCGCGCTCGGCGACATTCAACTCAACAACGTCAATGCCAGCATCATCGAGGGAATGGCAGTCGATGAAGTGCTACTGGGTATGAACGTTCTAAAACACTTCGAGATGATTCAGCGCGGCAATCATTTGATAATTCGACAGTATCAATAGCGTCACCACAGGAGAGTTCGCGAATCGACCAAATTCCGAAATTTTACAAATCTGGAATTATTGCTGAACTTTCTGGAAAAACTGTTCCTCTAAGCTCGCGTAACACAAATAAACATACACCCACTGAACTTGAGGATTTATCAATGATTACAGCCAGGAAAACGACCGGAGTTGCTCTCGCTGCTGCTGCAGCCGCTATGTTTGCCATTGCCCCAATGAACGCTACTGCCGCTGAAAAAGCCGGTAAGTGTTTCAACGTAAACTCTTGCAAAGGCACCAGCGCCTGCGCTACTGCTACCACCAGCTGTGCGGGTCAGAATTCCTGCGCCGGTCAGGGTTGGGTCAAGCGCACCAAAACCGAGTGTGAAGGCGCCGGTGGAAAGTTCGAAGCTTAAGCGATTACCCTCAGTTAAAAAATGCACCGGCCCGAGTCGGTGCATTTTTTTTGCCTGATCGTTACACTCTCTCCTTCCCAGGCTTAACGAACTCCAATGACGCCAGCCCAATCAAAACCATTTCTCGGATTTGGCCTGGGATTGCGCGCCGAGCACTACCAGGACGTTCTCGAGCGTAAGCCAAAGAACATCGACTGGTTTGAAATTCTCAGCGAAAATTACATGATCGACGGTGGCAAACCGCTGTATTTTCTGGATGCCATTCGCGCGGACTATCCAATGGTGATGCACGGTGTCTCCATGTCGCTCGGCAGTACTGACGAACTCGACTTCAACTACCTCGAACAACTCAAGGCGCTAATCGACCGAATCGAACCCTGCTGGTTTTCCGATCACCTGTGCTGGACCGGCGTTGACCACAAGAATATGCACGACCTGCTGCCCCTGCCCTACACCGAAGAAGCCGTGATACACGTTGCCGATCGCATTTCGCGGGTGCAGGATTTTATCGGCAGCCAGATGCTCATCGAAAATCTGTCGAGTTACATCACCTATTGCGAAGACGTGATGCCTGAATGGGAGTTTCTGAGCGCCGTCGCCGAACGCGCAGATTGCTACCTGCTGCTCGACGTCAATAATATTTATGTCAGCAGCTTCAACCATCACTACGATCCCATTGATTATCTCAAAGGCGTTCCCGTGGACAGGGTCTGGCAGCATCACCTTGCCGGCCATACCAACGATGGCAATCTGATTATCGACACGCACGACCACGACATCATCGACCCCGTGTGGCAGCTCTACGCAGAAACCGCCAGGCGCTTCGGTCCGGTCTCGACGATGATCGAGCGTGACGGCAATATCCCCGAACTTGATGCAGTGCTGGCCGAACTCGATCAGGCGCGACGCATCGCCGAACCCTTTTACCGGTCCTGATCATGTCGCATCTACGTGATTTACAACTGCGCTTCCAGGACTACCTGGTCGATGGCTCAGAGGCGATCGAGGCAGATATCGTCAGCACCGACAACGCGCTCGCAGAGCATCGTCTGGGCACCTACTACAATGCTTACCGAATTCGCCTGATCGACGCACTGGCGACTGACTTTTCAGCACTGCAGCAATACCTCGGGCGTGAAGCATTCGAGAACCTGATTCTTGACTACCTGCACCACTACCCGTCGACGCGCCCCTCGGTACGCTGGGTTGGCAGACATCTGAGCGACTATTTGCAGCAGCACTATGACTCCGAGGACGCCGAGTTCCTGCGCGAGCTGGCACAGTACGAGTGGGCCCAGGCAAGCGTGTTCGACGCCGCTGCCAGTGACCAGTTAGTTCAGCTTGAATACATGGCGCAGGTACCTGTAGAAACCTGGCCCGAGCTGCGCTTTACTTTCAAACCGGCAATTGAATGGGTGGATCTGTACTGGAATGTCCCACAGATTGAACAGACCTGCGACCGTGATGAAGCCATGCCCGACAAACAGCGCGCAGAGTTCCCGCAGCGCTGGCTGTTGTGGCGACGGGAATTCAAGACTCACTGGCGCTCGCTTGAAGTGCACGAAGCCTGGGCACTGGAGCAAGCGTTCAACGGTGCGAATTTCGCCGACATCTGCGAAGGCCTGCTCGAATGGGTTGATGCAGAACAGGTAGCGTTGACGGCTGCAGGCTTTCTCAAACAATGGATCAGCGATCAACTGTTAACTCGTCTGCACGATTCTTAGCCGAAACCATGGACCTAGCTCACAACTGGCGGCAATACCACTGAAGACAGAACTTCAGCATCAGAGCATATATTGCCGTCGGATTAATAGTGTTAACATACCCGGCAAAACAGGCACGCGGCGCGGGTATAGAGACCCGTAGAGCCAGCGAACTAATTATCATCCCCGACCCAGGACATTGCCATGCAAAATCTTGACCTCAAGCTGCAGGATCTCGATATCTTCAACGGATTCATTCGTCGCCATGTTGGCCCAGGTGCCGAAGACGAAGCGGCGATGCTCGCTGCGCTGGGTATGGAAAATCTCGATGAACTACTCGATAAGGTAGTGCCCGAATCGATTCGGCGACGCAAACCACTCGAGGTAAAGGCAAGCCTCTCGGAACGCCAGGTGTTGAATCGCCTGTACCAGATTTCGACCCGTAACCAGTTATTCAAATCATTTATCGGCATGGGATATCACAACACGCATACGCCAACAGTAATCGAGCGGAATTTGCTGCGTAATCCGGCCTGGTATACAGCCTACACACCCTATCAACCTGAAATTTCACAGGGTCGCCTGGAAGCATTGCTCAACTTTCAAACCATGATAAGCGACCTGACCGGAATGGAGCTCGCCAATGCCTCGATGCTGGACGAAGCGACCGCCGCCGCTGAAGCCATGGCCATGTGTCATCGCCTCTCAAAAAGCAAGTCCGACGTTTTTTACATCGCCGACACCTGTCATCCACAGACCATCGAGGTCGTCACCAATCGCGCCGGGCATATGGGTATCAAATGCGTTATCGGCGATCCCTTTGACGCGCCCGACAATCCGGAACTGTGTGGCGTATTGTTGCAATACCCCTGCTCCACGGGTGAGATCCATGAATATGCTGATCTGGTGGCAAAGGTTCATGAAAAGAAAGCCCTGGTCGCGGTTGCTACCGATCTCCTCAGTCTCACCATGCTCAAACCACCCGGTGAATTCGATGCCGACATCGTCGTCGGCACCTCGCAGCGTTTTGGTGTACCGCTAGGTTACGGTGGTCCGCACGCGGCCTTCATGGCCACGCGTGAAGCCTTCAAACGCTCGCTCCCTGGTCGCCTGATCGGCGTGTCGCAGGATACCCGAGAACAGCCGGCATTGCGCCTCGCCCTGCAGACTCGCGAGCAGCACATTCGCCGTGAGAAAGCGACCAGTAACATCTGTACCGCACAGGCCCTGCTCGCCATGATGGCCGGCATGTACGCCGTTTATCATGGACCCAACGAGTTACGCCGCATTGCGCAGCGCATCAATCGACTGACCATCGTGCTGGCAGAGGGTTTACGCGCGCTGGGTCTCGATGTGCAAACACAGCATTTCTTCGACACCATCACCGTAAAAACCGGTAATGCGACCGAATTCATCCTCGCTGCAGCGCGCGCCGAAAAATTCAATCTGCGCCAGGTGGACGACAATACCATCGGTATTTCACTCGACGAAATCGCTACCCGGGACAATGTCAAACAATTGTTCGATGTCTTCACCCACGACCAGGGTAGCGCGATTACTTTCCACGAGACGGACGACAAGGCTGGCAGTAGTGTGCCGCCCGCACTGGTGCGTGAAAGCGAGTATCTGACCCATCCGGTGTTCAACAGCCATCATTCTGAAACTGACCTGATGCGCTATATGCGCAAACTGTCGGACAAGGACCTCGCGCTCGATCGCACCATGATCCCGCTCGGTTCCTGCACCATGAAATTGAACTCGGCAACTCAATTGATACCCATTACCTGGCCTGGGTTCGGCCGCATTCACCCCTTCGTGCCCCTGGATCAGGCCCAGGGTTATCAACTACTGATCACCGAACTTGAACAAATGCTGTGTGCCTGCACCGGTTACGATGCCGTTTCGCTGCAACCCAATTCAGGCGCCCAGGGTGAGTACGCGGGATTGCTTGCCATCAAGTCTTATCACCAGAGCCGTGATGAGGGACATCGCAACATCTGCGTTATTCCGGCCTCGGCGCACGGCACCAACCCGGCATCGGCCCAGATGGCGGGAATGAAAGTGGTGGTTGTCGGTACAGCCAAGAGCGGTAATATCGACATGGAAGATCTCAAAGCCAAATGTGAGAAACACAGCGACAACCTGGCTGCCATCATGATTACCTATCCAAGCACGCACGGTGTTTTCGAAGACGATGTCACCGACGTTTGCGAACTGGTGCATGCGCACGGCGGACAGGTCTATATCGATGGTGCCAACATGAATGCCATGGTCGGCGTCTGCGCACCGGGTAAGTTCGGCGGCGATGTCTCGCATCTGAACTTGCACAAGACCTTCGCGATCCCCCACGGTGGTGGCGGCCCGGGCGTTGGCCCGATCGGCGTCAAGGCGCACCTCAAGCCATTTTTGCCGTCGACCCGTCAGAACCACCGCGGTGGCATTAACAAGGTTGCAGCCGCACCTTTCGGCAGCGCAGGTGTATTGCCAATCAGCTGGGCCTATATTGCACTGCTGGGTCGTGAAGGACTTCCCAAGGCAACGGCCATTGCGATTTTGAACGCTAACTACATTGCCAAACGACTCAGGGATCATTTTCCGATTCTGTACACCGGCCCCAACGGTCTGGTTGCGCATGAATGCATTATCGATACCCGCATAGTCAAAGACAGCAGCGGTATCACCGTCGACGATATTGCCAAGCGCCTGATCGATTATGGCTTTCACGCACCGACCATGTCCTTCCCGGTTCCAGGCACGCTGATGATCGAACCGACCGAGTCTGAATCCAAGGAAGAAATCGATCGTTTTTGTGAAGCGATGATAGCGATTCGCAGCGAAATTCGCGAAATCGAGGAGGGCAGCATGGATAAGGAAGACAATCCATTGAAACACGCACCCCACACGGTTGACATGGTGTGCGCCAACGAATGGGAACACGTCTACAGTCGCGAACAGGCCGCTTATCCGATTGATTCCCTGCGCAATTTCAAATACTGGTCGCCGGTGAGTCGGGTCGACAATGCGTTTGGCGATAAGCACCTGATCTGCTCCTGTCCACCGCTGTCGTCCTACACCGAGGATGATTCGTAAGCAGATAATTACAGGGCGCTTTAGCACAACATGGCAGGAACTTAAATCCTCTATGCTGCGCGCCTTAAATCTGCCTGGATAATCAACGCAATGGCTATTAGTGTATTTGATCTTTTTTCGATTGGCATCGGCCCTTCCAGCTCGCACACTGTCGGGCCGATGCGTGCCGCGCAACAGTTTGCAGACCACCTGCAGCAGGAAGGCCTGTTAACGCAGGTAGCCCGCGTTAAAACCGACCTCTATGGTTCCCTCGGTGCTACCGGCAAAGGTCATGGCAGTGACAAGGCGGTGATGCTCGGTCTCGAGGGTGATCTACCGGAAACGGTTGATACCGAATCGGTTGACCGGCGTCTTGAGTCTATTCGGAACTCTTGCCAGTTCAATCTGTTTGGTGAGCATTTGGTCAGTTTCAACGAAAAGAAAGATCTGATCATGCACCGGCGCGAGAGCCTGCCGTTTCATTCCAACGGCATGACCTTTCGCGCCTTCGATAACGCCGGTGAAGAAATTCACAAGGCCACTTTTTACTCGGTCGGCGGAGGTTTTATCGTCAACGAAAATGCCGCAGGTGCGGATCGTATTGTTGAAGACGATACCCCTCAGCCTTATCCGTTTCTGAGCGCAGTCGACCTGTTGATTCACTGCACAAAACACGACATATCGATCAGCGATGTGATGCTGGCCAATGAGAAGTCCTGGCGCAGCGAGGAACAGATTCGCAGCGGCTTGCTGGATATCTGGAAGGCGATGCGAATCTGCGTCAGGAACGGTTGCAGTAATGAGGGTATATTGCCAGGCGGCATGAAAGTGAAGCGCCGTGCTGCCGAGTTATCACGCAAGATGCGTAATCAGCCCGGCCTCACCTACAAGGATCCGTTAATGTGCCTTGACTGGGTAAACCTGTGGGCACTCGCGGTCAACGAGGAAAACGCAGCAGGCGGGCGTGTGGTAACCGCACCCACCAATGGCGCCGCTGGCATCATTCCCGCGGTAATGCATTACTATCAACACTTCTATCCGGCAGCCGATGACGACGGTATCGTGCGTTTCCTGCTGACCGCAGGTGCCATCGGAATTCTGTACAAGGAGAACGCCTCGATCTCGGGCGCCGAGGTCGGTTGCCAGGGTGAAGTGGGCAGTGCCTGCTCGATGGCGGCGGGCGCACTCACCGAAGTGCTGGGCGGCACACCCGAACAGGTCGAAAATGCAGCCGAGATCGGCATGGAACATAACCTCGGTCTGACCTGCGATCCTGTCGGCGGTCTGGTCCAGGTACCCTGCATCGAACGCAATGCGATGGCGTCGGTAAAAGCCATCAACGCGGCGCGCATTTCCATGCGCGGAGATGGTCAGCACTATGTATCACTCGACAAGGTCATCAAGACGATGCGCGAAACCGGTGCCGATATGAAAACCAAGTACAAGGAAACCTCGCGTGGTGGTCTCGCGGTAAACATAATCGAATGTTAACGACTCTATGCTAGGTGATCTGCAAACATGGCTGGAACCCTACCTCGGCGTATTCGGTAGTAACGTCTGGTTACAGGCAATGGTTGCCGTTGCCGGCTCCCTGATTGTCGCGCTGATTTTTAATCGTGTCATCTGTGGCGCATTGAAAAAGCTCGCGGCGCGCACCCAGTTTCGCGTTGACGACTACCTGATCGATCAGCTGCACCGTCCGATTTACATCACCCTGGTGCTGGTCGGATTCGCGCTGGCCGTCAACCTGCTGCAGTTCGGCAAACCCTTTGACGGTATCGTCTTTTCGATGCTGCTAACGTTCGGTTATATCATCTGGACGACGTTCCTGATTCGCGCCACGCGCGCGCTACTCGGGGCAATGGCCGGCAGCGACCTAGGTCCCAAGGCAATCAACCCACAGACCTTGCCCCTGTTCCAGAATATGGCCCTGATTGCCATCGTGGTGATCTCGGTATACGTCATTTTCACCGCCTGGAACGTCGACATGACCGCGTGGCTGGCGTCGGCAGGTATTATCGGTATCGCCGTCGGATTCGCCGCCAAGGATACGCTCGCGAACCTTTTTTCCGGTGTCTTTATCATGGCCGATGCACCCTACAAGATTGGCGATTTCGTGGTCCTCGATACCGGTGAGCGGGGCGAGATCACCCACATCGGCATTCGCAGCACACGCCTGAAGACGCGCGATGACGTCGAGGTGACGGTGCCCAACTCGGTGATGGGTAACACCAAGATTATCAATGAATCAGGCGGCCCGCATGAAAAGTTTCGCATTCGCGTCGCGGTGGGAGTGGCCTATGGTTCCGATATTGACAAGGTCAGGGAGATACTGATGGACATCGCGCTGAATTCCGATGATGTCTGCGACGATCCCGAACCACGCGTGCGCTTCCGCCAGTTCGGCGCGTCCAGCCTCGATTTCGAACTGCTGTGCTGGATCGATCAACCCGTATTGCGCGGACGCGTGCTCGACAACCTCAATAGCAAGGTCTACAAACGCTTCATCGAAGAAAAAGTCGAAATCCCTTACTCCAAGCACGATCTCTACATCAAGCAAATGCCCGAGTAAGCTCCCGCCGTCTCCGGCCTCGCCATACGTCCAGATCTCACAAAACGACAGGGCACTGACGAAAGCAGGTCACCCAGATTGACGACCTGCAGCAAAGAGAAGTGCAGGGAAACCGGACTAGTGAGTGATTGCGCAATACGGACGTTGCGATCAGATTTACAGGCGCCCCGGCGTACCGGGGAAAAATCTAAAGCTATTCGCCGAAGACAGTTACGATAGCGTTGCGTACGCCGGCGACCAGTTCATCAATCGTGGCTTCATCGGTGGTCAGCGCGGGCGCGATACACACGACTTCGCTGCGCATGCGGGTGAAGATCTTGTTGGCAATCAGCGCCGCCGTCATTTTGCCGCCGACACCCCACTCCGCCGGGTACCAGGCTTTGGTGGCCTTGTCTTCGACCAGTTCCACACCACACATCATGCCCTTGCCACGAACGTTACCGACGTGCGGATGGCCATCGAGTTCGGCATGCAACCTGTCCAGCAGATAGGCGCCTTTAGTCGCGGCCTGCTCCACCAGATTTTCTTTCTCGATGAAATCAAGCGTGGCGAGGCCTACCGCACAGGTAGTCGGATGACCGCTGTAGGTGTAGGCGTGCATCCACGGCTTGTCGCTGCCGCGGATGGTCGCTGCGACCTCATCACTGATGCCGATGCCGCCAAGCGGCAGGTAGCCCGAGGTGATCGACTTGGCAAACTGCATCAGATCGGGTTGCACGCCATAGTGGTCCAGCGCGAACAACTTTCCGGTGCGGCCGAAGCCGGTAATGACTTCATCGGCTACAAACAACACGTCATACTGATCGCAGATTTCGCGGATACGCGGGAAGTAGTCATCCGGTGGCACGATAACACCACCGGCTCCCTGCACCGGCTCGGCGATAAACATCGCCACGGTATCGGCACCCTGGCGCAGGATTTCCTGCTCCAGCTCGTTGGCCGCCGCAATACCCTGCGAGCTACCGTCTTCGGGCATCGGGTAATGGTAAGGGTCGGGGGCGGGAATGTGGCTGAAGCCGGGCATACGTGGCTCGAACGACGTCCAGTAACCGGAAATTCCGGTAGC
>JAIBDO010000135.1 GCA_024686195.1 Gammaproteobacteria bacterium
CGGCGGTGTGCTCGGTATTGGCCGTCGTGCGATCAAGTCGATCGCCAGTGATGACCAGGGTCGTATGCTGCCGGTCGCTTTACGCGCGGCTATAGAACAGGATCTGTCCGCCGGTATTGTGCCGATGGCGATCGTCGCCAGCGCCGGCACCACCAACACCGGTGCGATTGATCCCTTGCTGGCGATTGGGAATATAGCGCGTGAGTTGGATGTCTGGTTTCACATCGATGGTGCCTATGGCCTGCCCGGTATACTGGATGAAAGGCTCAGCGATGCTTATCAGGGCCTTGAACTGGCCGATTCGGTGATCGTCGATCCGCATAAATGGCTGGGTGCGGCGGTCGGCGTTTCCGCGACTTTTGTGCACGATCGCAGCCTGCTGGAACGCGCGTTTACCCAGGAAGCGGCCGATTATCTCGAGGGTACGCTCGAGCATGATGGTACGACGGCCAAGGTCGAACATTCGATGGATGATTTCGGGGTTCCTTACTTCAGTTACGGCACCGAGTTGAGTTCTCCCTGTCGCGGTATCGCGGTGTGGGCGCTGATCCGTGAAATCGGTGTTAGCGGGATGCGCGAGCGCATCGTCCGGCATAATGATATGGCGCGCGAGCTGGCCGAGCTCTGCCGCCGGCACGAGAGTCTCGAGTTGTTGCTTGAACCGACACTCTCGGTATGCTGTTTTCGCTATCGATCATCCGCGGTGAGTGATCTCGATCAGCTCAATCAAAAGTTGTGTCGACGACTGATCCGGGAGAACGAGTTCCTGACGAGCACCACGCGCGTCAATGGACAGCTCGCTATACGCCCCTGTTTTCTGGGCGCGCGTACCGAATCCGATCAGGTCGACGGGCTGTTGCAGGCCGTGCTCAGAGTCGGCGATGCCCTGGTCGCAGAGCTGGCGTGATTTTCAGCTCCGGCGGTTATTGTTAGCCGGTTACTTTGTAATTTCCCGCACGAACCCTGATAATCGCGCGCTGCTTAAACTGCCTGTGGAATGTTGATGTCTGAATCCGTAAAACTGTTCGAATCCCTGAAGATACGCGGCTGCACGCTGCCGAATCGTGTCGTCGTTTCGCCGCTGTGCCAGTACTCGGCCGTCGACGGATTTGCACAGCCCTGGCATTTCGCGCATTTGAGTACATTCGCGCGCGGCAAGGCCGGGCTGGTGTTCACCGAGGCCACGGCCGTTGAGGAGCGCGGCAGGATTACGCCGCGCTGTCTTGGTATCTGGAGCGATGCCCAGGCCGAGGCCCTGCGACCCACGATCGAATTTATTGAGTCGATGGGTTGTGTAGCGGGTATGCAGCTCGCACATGCCGGGCGCAAAGCTTCGACGCGCGTGCCTTTTGTAGAGAAAGGCGGTAGTCCACTCACGGCCGAAGATGCTGCGCGTGGTGAATCCCCCTGGCAGGCGGTTGCACCATCTGCTGTGCCGGTGACTGAAGGCTGGCCAGTGCCGCGTGAACTGACCCTGGACGACCTGGCCGAGATCAAGGAGGCCTTCGTAGCGGCAACCCGGCGTGCTCTCGCCATAGGGATCAAGGTGATCGAATTACACATGGCACACGGATACCTGCTGCACAGCTTCCTGTCGCCGCTCGCCAACCAGCGCAGCGATGAATACGGTGGGGATATCGAAGGGCGCATGCGATTTCCACTCGAAGTTGCCGCGGCGGTGCGCGCGGCAATACCGGACGACGCGCCTTTGTTCGCGCGTATTTCAGCTGTCGACGGTCGTCAGGGTGGCTGGACGCTCGAAGATTCGGTGGTGTTATGCGAGCAGATGGCGCAAATCGGTGTCGACGTGGTTGACTGCTCTTCCGGTGGTATCGGTGGCGCGCCTCGTTTTCGCTGTGATGATGGCGGTAAACCCTTAACCAGCGACTCTGCACGAGCACCGGGTTTCCAGGTGCCGTTTGCGCAGCAAATGCGTGAGCAGGCCGGTCTTATGTCGATGGCGGTGGGTGTCATCATCGATCCGCAGCAGGCTGAGGATATCCTGCAAAGCGGCGCGGCTGACCTGGTCGCACTGGGGCGGGAGCTGATGTATGAACCTTTCTGGCCCTTGCATGCTGCCGAAGCGCTCGGCGTCGACCCTGAATACGCGATGTGGCCGGAACAATATGCCTGGGCGGTGGATCGCCGCTCCCAGATTAAGCGTATGAATCGCTGAGCGTTGAGTCGGTTGTCTGTTTGCGCGCGCGTGGTTAGCGGGTTGTTCAGTGGGATAGCGAGTGAAAAAAAACAGAGTTTCTCAACCCGGCAAACACTCTGTTACCATGGATTTTTTGAGTGGTGATTACTGAATATGGCTAGAAATGAATTTGATATAGGCAGCTTCCTGATGCGCCTCGTGTTCGCTTTTGCGTTGGTTTTTCTGACCTATAACCCGAGTGGATATTCCTGGGTGGGATGGCTGATGTCGGAGACTGCGATGGTGTACAAGGTGGCGGCAGGAGTGGTGTTACTGATCGGTTGGGCTATATTTCTGCGGGCTACCTGGAATTCACTGGGTGCAATCGGTACGGTTCTCGCCGGTGGGTTTTTCGCGGTGATTATCTGGCTGTTGATCGAATGGGGCTTGATTGCGCTCGATAATAGTTCCACGGTTGCATGGGTGTTGCTGATTGTGCTCAGTGGTGTGCTTGCCATCGGCATGTCATGGTCCCACGTGCGTCGCAGGCTATCCGGGCAATTCGATACCGATGAAGTCGAAAGTTAGGATTTGTTTCCTGACCCTGCTGCTGAGTGCGCTGTTGATGTCGGTTAATGCTGGTAACGTCATTCTTCTGCACGGGCTGGCGCGTTCGGATAGATCAATGGTCTCGCTGCAGCGTGTACTCGAAAAAAAGGGTTATTGCGTCATTAATTCGGATTACGATTCGCGCGCGGGCGACATCCAAACCCTGGCGGTCAAGGCCATCGAACCGGCGCTCGCAGCCTGTCGGCCTGAACAGCCTGTCCACTTCGTGACGCATTCGATGGGAGGTATTCTGGTGCGCCAGTATCTGGCCCACCACCGGGTTGACAACCTGGGCCGTGTGGTAATGCTCGGTCCGCCTAATAAAGGCAGCGAGGTGGTCGATAATTTACGCGATGTCCCTGGTTTCCGTTTCTTTCACGGTGATGCAGGGCTCGAACTGGGCACCGGTGAGGCCAGTGTGCCGAATCAACTCGGCCAGGCCGATTTCGACCTCGGAATTATTGCTGGTACTCGCACTGTCAATCTGATCCTGTCGAGCATGATCTCGGGCGCTAATGACGGTAAGGTTTCGGTCGAAAGCACGCGTCTCGAGGGAATGAATGATCACATTGAAATGGAGGCTACACACCCCTTTATGATGAGCAACGATGCCGTTATCGAGCAGGTGATTCATTACCTCGAAACCGGCCGCTTCAGGCGCAGTCACTAGGTCCCTGAGTTAGCAGCCAGACGTCGCAGAAGGATCCGACCCGAACGGTGCTTATTTAAGCCCGTGAGCCTGGATGTTCACAATAAAGCCAAAATATTAGTGCCAGGTAATCCTTTACGTCGGATAATCGGTGAACGTTTTCACGAAGTAAACCGCAGGCGGCATAGCCGCCGAGGCATTCGTGAAAACGTTCACCGATTATCTGGTCACATTTGAAATTTTATGACGATAGTTGTGAGCTTAAGTAAGTGCCGTTGGGATCCGATCCCACTAATGGAGCGCTTGTATCGCAAAACACTCCGGCCTGACGACTCAGCTGATCAGTTGTGGCATGAACAGGGTGGCCAGGCTGAGGACCAGGAAAAAGCCGGCCATATCGGTGACCGTGGTCAGCAGCGGCCCCGATGCGACCGCCGGATCGATACCGAAGTTTTTCAGTATCAGCGGCACTGTGCCGCCAATCGATACCGCGATCAGCGTATTCATCGCCAGCGCCATCCCGATCACCAAACCGAGGAAGGCGTTGTCTTTCCACACCCAGGCGACAATACCAATCAGGATGCCGAGAACGATACCATTGATGATGCCGACGCCAAGCTCCTTCCTCAAGACGTGAAACAGATCGACCGGCCGGGTTAGACCGAGGGACAGTTCGCGCATGCTGACCCCGACGGCCTGGTTGCCGGAGCAACCACTCATGTCGGATACCATGGGCAGGAAAATCGCAATAGCAATGACCGCGGCAAGGGTCTCTTCATAGGCAGAGATGACGCTGGCGGCGATGATGTTGAGCACGATGTTTGACGATAACCAGGCCAGGCGGCGTCGTGATCGCAGCAGGGTCGGCATGGAGCGCAGCTCGTCACCGATCTGCTGGCGCGCCAGGCTGTCGTGTTCGGCGCGTTCGAGTTCGGCTTCTGCCAGCTCGATTCGCGAGACCACTCCAATCAGGATGCCGGATGCGTTCACCACCGGTATTCCCAGAAACGGATTTTCATCGAACAGATCGACCAATGCTTCCTGGCTGGTTTCGGGTAGCACCGAGATTGGTTGGTGCAGGATATCGGCCAGCTTGACTGCACGGCGACTGCGCAGCATGTCGCGCAGCGAGACCACGCCAAGCAGTTTTCCGGACTCGTCGACGATGTAAGGATGCTGGCCCCGGTGGCGTTCGAAGGAATCATCTGCGATCAATCGCTTCAGTACCGCGCCCACCGTCTGGTCGATCTGGAAGCTGAAGGCTTCCAGTTCCATCAGGCCACCCGCGGTATCGGGGTCGTACTGGGAAAGAATGCGCAGGTTGTCGGCACGTTCGGTCTCCATCTCGGCCAGAATCGCTTCCGAGCCCTGCGCTTCCATGTCCTGCACGATATCGGCCTGGGTATCGGTGTGCAGTTCTTCCATGATCTTCGCGGCGACCGTGGAATTGAGACTTTTGATCATGGTAACGGCCAGTTCAGCCGGTGCCTCTTCGATCAGTTCGGCGGCCGACTCGGGCGGCAGCATGGTCATCAGCTCATCGCGATCCACTGGTTCCATCAACGAGACCTGTCGCAGCGCTTCCTGACTGGAAAGGCTATCGACCATTTCCGTCAGCTGCGTCTCGTCAGCGGCATCCAGTGCGGTCTGCAACGCATCTTCGAAGGTTTCGAGGTTCTCGGTGTCGTCGTGTTTTGACTGCTCGCTCATGATGGCTGAATCCTTATGGTGCTGCGAAAATCGACTCAATGGTGGCCGCTGCTGGTGCCAATGTAAAGCAAGCATCGCTGCGACCGCTGCAGCCTGATCTTATTTTGCGATCGTGTCTAAATGGTTGATCTGGATGGCTTTCGCGTTTCTTTGTGCAGCGGCCGCGGGTGCTAACCGCAGGTTTCGTAGCCTATGCGCTACTTCCCTGATCATGCGTCGGTCGTGTGGCTTGGCAGTTGGGCGCTGTCTGTGGCGGCAGCGCAGCAATTGCCGGATGGTCCGTGTGGGGTAGCGAATCGAGCCAGGCCGGTTCAGGATGCCACTCAGTCATCCTGCATGAGTTCTGTAACTATCTCCGAGTAATTATGTAGACGACTGACGGCATGTTCTAACTGGGCTTTGTCCAGCAAGGCGCTGATGTCTTCGAGAGCCTGTGCATAGGCATTCCAGTATGCGCTGCGCGCCGGTTCGTAGGCGCGCGCATGGTCGCTTGCCGGATCCAGCAGAATAAATTTCAACTGTTGCGTGGAAAGACCATCGGTTGCAGCCTTACGCAGGGCGCTGAGCAGTGCTTTCTGGCGCGCTTCGCGATAGTTGATCCAGGCGGGGTAGAGATCCGGCAGGCGTTGCAGGCGCAGGGAGATTTTTTCGTATTGCAGTTCATCGAACTTGCCGAACCAGTTTTGCAGTCGTTTCAGGTTGCGTTCGACCCGATGGATCTCGCGTTGTTGCAGCGACATTTGCAGGTAGTCCTCATGGTCGGCTGCATCGTCGCGGAAATATTGCTGGTAGTGGTCGATCTGTGCAGGGGTCAGGGTTACCGCGATTGGCCCGGCATCATCGATCATGCGAGTAACCGAACGCTGCACGGCGAGCATGAACTCGGCGCGCAGCGCAAGTACTTCGTTCGCAGTGAGGCCATCGGCGACGGCGAGCGCGGTCGAATTCATGAATTGCTGGTAGTGCGCCAGTTCATGCTGTCGATGCCAGCTGAAGAACTCCAGCAAAGCCGCATCGAGCTGGGTTTGCTGGGCGTCGTCGAGGTCGAAGGCATTGTCGAACTCATTGCCGACAAAGGATGGCGCATTATTGTAGGCGAAGTTGATAGCGCCACAGCCGGCCAAAAGGAAGGTGGCGATGACAACGAAGCAGGCGCGGTAGATTCGGGTCATAAATCCATTACCACAACGACTGATCTATCTCAGCGCCTTCGGTAACGGGAAAATAACGTCTTCGGTAAATCCCATGGATGAAGCTTTGCCGGCGCCGTGCGCCTGAAGAAAAGTCACCACATTGTTCACCAGCAATTCCGGTGCTGAGGCGCCTGCGGTGACGCCGATACAGGTCTTGTTTTGCAGCCATTGCATATCGATGTCTGCGTCGCTGTCGATCAGATAGCCCTCTATGTTTTTATTTTCGGCGATTTCGCGCAGGCGATTGGAATTAGAGCTGTTGTTGGAACCGACCACCAGGATCAGGTCGCAGCGTTCGGCAAGCTGCTTGACCGCATCCTGCCGGTTCTGCGTGGCGTAGCAGATGTCTTCCTTCTTCGGCCCCTTGATCATTGGAAACACCGCATGCAGGCTGTCAATCACAATAGCGGTATCATCCTTGGATAAAGTGGTTTGCGTGACGTAGCGTAATTCTGCAGGATTGTTTACCTTGAGTTTTTGTACGTCTTCGGACGACTCTACCAGATAAATATCGCCACCATTGCTGCGTTCGTACTGACCCATGGTGCCTTCTACTTCCGGGTGGCCGCGGTGGCCGATCAAGATGGTTTCGATACCTTTGCGGCTGTAGCGGCTAACTTCCATGTGCACCTTGGTAACCAACGGGCAGGTCGCGTCGAACACCTTTAACTGGCGCCTGGCAGCCTCGCGTTGAACGGCCAGGGAGACGCCATGGGCACTGAAAATAACGTAATTATCGTCCGGCACCTGGTCGAGTTCGTCGACGAAGATGGCACCTTTGTTTTTGAGATCATCGACGACGAAACGATTGTGGACGACTTCATGACGGACGTAAATCGGCGCGCCGAACAGCTGGATCGCGCGTTCTACGATTTCGATGGCGCGATCGACACCGGCGCAGAATCCGCGTGGGTTGGCTAACAGAATTTCCATCAATGCAAGGTCTTGGGTTCAGCGGTATCGTTATCGACGGCGACTATCTTAACGCTATAACGAACGGTTTGGCCAGCCAGTGGATGGTTGAGGTCGACTCTCACCTGGTGGTCGTCAAAATCGAGTATCGTGCCCGGTAGCGTATCGCCTGCTTCGTTGGCGAATTCGATGATGAGGCCGGCTTCCAGTTCCAGCTCTGGTTCGAAATCGGCGCGTGGTAATGCGCGGAACAGGGTTTCGTCGATATAGCCGAAGGCGAGATCGGGGCCGATATCGATGGTTTGTTCATCGCCTGCGCAAAGCCCGATAAGCGCCAGTTCCAGCCCCTCTGCCATCTCGTCTTTACCGAGTTCGATGGTCATCGGTTCATCATCAAAGTTGTCTTCCAGTATCTGCTCGTCGGTTAAACCGAGGCGATAGTGAAGCGTCACCCGGCTATTGCGTTCGATCATGCTCATGTCGCTATTCGGCTTCTGCTTTGTGCGCGCCGAAGAAGCTGCTTAGTATCAGCAGCACCGCACCGACACTGATGGCAGCATCGGCAATGTTGAAAGCCGGGAAGGCGAAGCTGCCCAACCATACCTGGATAAAGTCGACCACGTGGCCGAGCAGAATTCGATCGATCAGGTTGCCGATCGCACCACCGAGGATCAAACTCAAGGATATCGCTGTCAGTATTTCGTCGCTGGGCAGTTTGCGGATCCATTGCACGATAACGCCACTGACGACGATGGCTATAATCGTGAAAAACCAGCGTTGCCAGCCACCGGCATCGGCCAACAGGCTGAAAGCAGCCCCGGTGTTGTAGGTCAGGTACCAGTCGAAGTAGGGCATCACGTTGACGGCCTGGTGGGCTGTCAGCTGTGCCTCGGCAATCTGTTTGGTGGCCTGGTCGCTAATGATCACGCACAGGCTGATCCATAACCATCTAAGCTGAGTGGTTGAGCTGGTCATTGA
>JAIBDO010000047.1 GCA_024686195.1 Gammaproteobacteria bacterium
ACAATCATTCATCTGGGACAAGCGTCGCCACTTGCCTCAAGCAACCTACCCAAGAACGATACGGGCCATATCTGTGTGTGAACACACTGCTCTTCTATTCGGTCTTGCTCCAGGGGGGGTTTACCATGCCACAATTGTTGCCAATTGCGCGGTGCGCTCTTACCGCACCCTTTCACCCTTACCAACCGAGGTTGGCGGTCTACTCTCTGTTGCACTGGCCGTGGGCTCTCGCCCCCCAGACGTTATCTGGCACTCTGTCCTGTGGAGCCCGGACTTTCCTCCAGTTCGAAATCTTTCGCAAGATTCAAACCAGCGATTATCCAGCTGACTGCGCGGGATTCTACCCGATGCGCAGGCTACCGGTCGACCCATTTCACCGCCAATGAATCAATTACCTGCAATCAATGCAGCCAGGCAGTTACGCACTGTAATCAGGCTGCGGACACCTGTTGATGGAAACTCAACTGCCGCAGCAGGGTGAATTTCTCATCGTTCAACAGAAATGGACGGATCGCGTCGAGCATTTCCTGGCGTTCACCTGAGGACTGCCAGCGTTGCCACGCCGCTTCATCGACCCAACGGGTCACCACGACATAGCGATTCGGCCGATGGATATCCACCAGTGACTCGCCCGACACATAGCCGGCGGCGTTTGCCAGAACGCCAAGCAAATTAGCGATAGCGGATTCGTAGAACTCCTCGAGCCCTTCGGCGACTTCACGCTCGATGATTACCCTGATCATTTACTTTTCCCTCTTTTCGATCGCTTTAGCACTGCGAAATTGTGTTAAAACAGAGCAGCAGCATATACAATCGCGCTCAGAACACAATAATTCCCGGAGGAAACCAGATGGCCTGGCAAAAACAGATTCTGCGTGTAAACCTGACTACAGGTAGCTGCGACATCGAACCCCTGAACATGGAATGGGCAGAGGCTTATCTCGGTTCGCGCGGGCTCGGCACCAAATATCTTTACGAAGAAATGGACCCGGCTGCAGACGCCCTGTCGGCCGAGAACAAGATAATTTTTGCCACTGGCCCGCTCACCGGCACCATGGCCTCCACTGGCGGACGCTACACCGTAGTAACCAAGGGTGCGCTCACCGGCGCCATTGCCTGTTCCAACTCGGGTGGCAAGTTCGGCGGCGAACTGAAGATGGCGGGCTACGACCTGCTGATCATCGAAGGTGTTTCCGAAAAACCGGTTTACCTGCACATCGAAGACGACAAGGTCGAGCTTTGCGATGCCAGTGAAATCTGGGGCCAAACCGTATGGGCAACCGAAGACCTGCTGGCCGCGAAGTACCGCGACCCGCTAATGCGCTTTGCCGGCATCGGTCAGGCCGGTGAAACCCTGTGTCGTTATGCCTGTGTGGTCAATGACAAGCATCGTGCCGCAGGACGTTCCGGTGTGGGCGCGGTGATGGGTTCGAAGAACCTCAAAACCATCGCCGTACGCGGCACTAAAGGCGTACGTGCAAAAGATCCAAAGGCCTTCTACAAGATCGTCAATGAAGTCAACGCGCGCATGACCGACCGCGAAGAAATGTCACGTGACGGCACGCTAGCGATGATCGACGTAACCAACGGCTTTGGCAGCCTGCCGACCAATAATAATCGCAGCGTGCGCTTCGAAGGGGCTAACAAACTCAATCCCGAAGCGATGCATACACCGAACGAAAACGGCCATACCAATATCGTCACCAACGGCGCCTGTTTTGGCTGCACCATCGGCTGTGGCCGCATCTGCAAGATCGACCCGACGCATTTCTCGGTCAAGGATCGGCCCGAGTATCACGGCGCCTCCGGCGGCCTCGAGTACGAAACCGCCTATGCACTTGGTTCGGCCTGTGGTGTTGACGATATCGACGCCGCTACCTTTGCCGGCTTTATCTGCAATGAATACGGCATGGATCCAATTTCCCTGGGCGGCACCATCGCCGCGGCGATGGAGTTGTATGACATCGGCGCGATCGATGACAGCGTGACCGGCGGTATCAAAGTCGAATTCGGCTCTGCTGAAGCGCTTTGTCAAATCGCAGAGCTCACTGGCAAGGGCGAAGGTTTTGGTGCCGATATCGCGATGGGCTCAAAACGCCTGTGCGAGAAGTATGGACACCCCGACCTGTCGATGACCGTCAAAGGACAGGAATTTGCGGCTTATGATGGCCGCTCGATGCAGGGCATGGGTCTCGCTTACGCCACCAGTAATCGCGGTGCCTGTCATTTGCGCGCCGATCCCTACGGACACGATTTCGAAACTACCGATATTGCCGGTAAAGCACAGGTTGTGGCCGAATCACAACGCGATGTAGCGTTTCTTGATTCCAGCGGACTGTGCCTGTTTCCGGGTGGCTGTGGCTGGGGTCTCGAGGATTATCGTACGCTGGTCGATGCGGCCTGCGAGAGCGACTGGAATGCCGAACGCATGACTGAAACCGGCGAGCGCATCTGGGTGCTTGAAAAACTGTACAACCTGAAAGCGGGTCTCGGCAAGAAAGATGATTCCCTGCCAAAGCGTATTCTCGAAGAACCGGCCGACGTCGGTACCGGCAAAGGCCTTGTCTGCCGTCTCGACGAAATGCTGCCGGAGTACTATCAGTTGAATGGCTGGGACGCGGAAGGTGTACCGACTGCAGAAACGCTTGAACGACTCAACCTGAACTAGGCCAGACGTACGCGCAAATAAATGGATGTTTCGGTCACCCTGTTCGGCGGGTTGCGGCACTTCCTGCCCGCCGGCAGTTCCTTCAACAAGTGCTCTATCAAGATTGACGATGGCAGTCGGCTCGAGGCGCTGTTACGGTTGTTACCGATTCCGCCAGAGAAGAAATTCATCGTCATCATTAACGATCAGAAAGTGTCGCGTGAAGACTATGCCGAGATTACCATCAACGGTGATGACGAGGTTGTTCTGCTGCCGCCGATCAAGGGCGGCTGAGTAACCGCGGATGCGCATCCCCTGCTTTGCAGCAGTCAATATCTGTGATCAACAAAGCCGCCGCTAATCCTCTGTGGCGATATCGTCGCCGGCACTCAACTCCAGCGCAAGCTGATAGAGTTCGTTCTTCTTCTTTCCGCTAAGGCGCACGGCTATCTTGACGGCGAGCTTGACTGAGACTTCGTCAAGCAGGACAGCCAACATCTGGCGATCCTCATGCTCCAGCTGCCCGCTCCCCGCCACACTGGCATTGTCAATCAGCACCACGAACTCACCGCGCGTCAGATTCGCATCATTGTCGAATAGTGCAATCAGTTCAGCCGGTTTCCCGCACAGAAACTGCTCATGCAATTTGGTCAACTCCTTGGCGATCACGCACTGGCGCTCAGGAAAAGTCTGCAACAGTTGTTGCAGCAGGGCCAGTATGCGATGGCTTGACTCGAACAACACCAGCGTTCCATCAAGACCGCCAAGCGCTTCAAGCTGCGTTGCTCGTTGACCTGCCCGCGAAGACAGAAACCCATGAAAGTGAAAACTCTCGGTCGCAAGCCCGGCCGCACTGAGCGCCGCGATCATACTGTTCGCACCGGGGATTGGCGATACCTGTAAGCCGGCCTCACGCACCGCTCGCACCAGGCGATAGCCCGGGTCAGATATCAACGGCGTACCGGCATCCGATATCAACGCCACGTCACTGCCATCCGTCAACAGATTCAGGATATCCGCACAACGCGATTCCTCATTGTGCTCGTGACAGGAAATCATCCGCGTGTCGACACCCAGGTGATTGAGCAGAAATTTGCTGTGGCGGGTATCTTCGGCCGCAATCAGCTCGACCGACTTGAGCGTCGCGATGGCGCGCAGGCTGATGTCATCGAGATTCCCGATCGGAGTTGCAACAATATAGAGTACGCCAGACATATAAAAGAGTGTACACTATCAGCCTGTTGCATTAGCCGTCTGACCTCCGTTTAAAACCAAACTGACCCACCGATGACTTCACATCGTTCACTTCTGCTCATGCTGGCATTGCTGCTTGGACTTAGCGCCTGTCAGACCGGTACCCAATCGGACAAGACAGAGTCCTCCGGTGACAGCTCGACACTATCCGACCCTGATCTTGACGCTGACCTTTCGATACTGACACCGACCGAAGAAGACATCATTCGGGCGTTTCGCCACGAAGTCGATAAAGAATGGCTCGACGCCGCCATCCTCTACGATAAACTCGCGCAATCCAGCGTGCAGCCGGATCGCTCCCATTTCCTGATCAAGATCGCATTAATGTACTACCAGGGTGGATTGTACTCCGAGATCGACCCTTTCTTTGATGCCCTCGACGAAGGCGACATCCATCCGTCAGATGAAAGACACAGGCAGATTATTCAGGCCGGCGGATACTTCGGCGAAGGCAAGATTTATCAAAGCCTGTTGCACCTGCCCGAAATCGAGGAGATCGACGATTACCGTTTCAAGGCCTTGGCGCTCAACATACGTTCACGCGGTGTGCTGGCCATTGGTAAACCGCTGGAAAGCGCCAGAATGCGCATGCAGATTCGAGAGTTTCTGAAAACGCCCGAAGAAATTGAAGCCAATAACGATTTTATCTGGGACGCCCTGAACCGCATCACCGAGCCTGCAATGATTCGCGCCCTGGCCGAGCAGCAGACTGCAGAAATGCGTGGCTGGCTCGAGTTAAACCTGATTGTGCGCCGCTCCAATATGATGCCCGCCAAAATGGAACCCTGGATCGACCAGTGGTATGAACGCTACGGCGAACATCCCGCAGCCACCATATATGTGCTCAATCTGCTTGAAGAAAGTCGCAGCGTTTACATTGAACCCAAACATATTGCGCTAATGCTACCGTTTTCCGGACGCCTCGAAAAGGTCGCGGAGGCAATCCAGAATGGCTTTCTCTACGCCTATTACGAGGATTCGGGCCAGCTCGCCGAGCTGGAAATTATCAATGCCAGCAACGACCCCGCAGAGTTTAGCCTGCAATACGAACAGGCGATTCAAAATGGTGCTGATTTCGTCGTTGGACCGATAGACAAGGATCTGGTCAACATGCTGCAACAGCGCGAAACGCTCGAGGTTCCAACCCTGACCCTCAACTATGGCAGCGAACAGGACGAGGCACGAAAGAATCTTTACCAGTTCGGCTTGCTCCCTGAGGATGAAGCCGTTCAAATCGCCGATTTCGCCCTGGCCCAGGGTCGGCATCATGCGCTGGTCCTGGTCCCAGATACCGAATGGGGGTATCGCCTGCAGCGCGCCTTCAGCAAACGCTTCGAATCACTGGGCGGCCACGTTGTCGGCAGCAATATTTATCCGGCAAAGAAGAACGATTACTCAGCGGCCATCAAAAATCTGCTCAACCTGACTACCAGCAATCATCGCAAGAGCATCCTGCAACAAACCATCAAGGAACAGGTCAGGTTCGAAGCGCGCCGTCGCCAGGATGTGGACATGATTTTCATCGCTGCCAACTCACGCCAGGCCAGACTCATCAAACCACAATTAAAATTCCATCATGCTCAGGATCTGCCCGTTTATGCGACATCTCATATATCGACCAGCAATAGTAAACCCGAGGATGATCGCGACCTGAACGAAATTCTATTCGTCGATATTCCCTGGATGCTCGACAATCGCAACAACGCCGATTATCGCCAGGTCAATGCTTACTGGCCCGACGAAAGCCAGCGTTTCAGTCGATTGTTTGCACTCGGTATCGACGCATACCGCATGATTCCGTCCTTGCGCCGCTTGATGATTAATCCTGAAGAACAGCTGCAACATCACACCGGCCTGCTGTCGGTTGATAATACCGGCCGGGTAAAGCGTTCACTGCTGATGGCAACCTACCAGAATGGCCTGGCCAGGTTACTGAAGACCCCGGATGCCGTTAACCTGTCGAACGGCTCAAGCCCCTGAGATCATGAACCTCAGCCTACGCAAAGGATTGCGTTTCGAAGACCTGGCCCGGAGCTATCTTGGCAAGCAGGGATTGCATTTGGTGGAATCCAACTATCGCTGCCGTTTTGGCGAAATCGACCTGATAATGCGCGATGCGGACAGCCTGTGCTTCATCGAGGTACGCTTTCGAAAATCCCTCAACTTCGGCGGCGCCTCGGCCTCGATAACACCAGCCAAACAGCGCAGAATCATCAAGGCGAGCCTGTTCTACCTTTCCGCACATCGCCAGTTTATGCAACAGGCGCTGCGCTTCGACGCCCTGCTTATCCAACAGCAGAAGGACGGAGAGCTCGATTACAACTGGATTCAAAACGCTTTCTACGCCGAATAAGCCCGCAACTACCGGTAATGAGATACCGGTAATGACCTGTGATCCGAATTATTTGACAACCGTGAGAGTCGGACTTTTCGCCTTTGCCGGGCCATCATCCGTGCTACTGACGGAGTCGTCGTCTTCAGCAGGAAACATCATCCCTTCGCCATTTTCGCGGGCGTAGATAGCCAACAGGGATGATATCGGTACGAAAATCTGCTCAGAAACGCCATTGAAACGAGCCGAGAAGGAAATCAGCTCGTTCGTCATCTCCATGTTCTGGATGGCAGCCGGAGCAAGATTCAGCACGACCTTGCCGTCGCTGGCAATCCCGGCCGGTATCGAAATCAGTTCGCTATTGGCGTCCACCAGAATGTAAGGTGTATTGTCGTTGTCCAGTATCCACTCATACAGTGCGCGCACCAGATAGGGTTTACTGGACGTCATCAATCAACCCGGGTCAGGCGACCATGTCCCGCTCTTGCTCAGAGAGGCTGGCCTGGAATGATGGACGCGCAAAAACGCGTTTCATGTACGTTGTGATCGGCTTGGTTGATGCCGGCAGTTCGATTCCATAATGCGGCAAACGCCACAGAATCGGAGCGATACTGCAATCCAGCAGACTGAACTCCGCGGACAGGAAATACGGCATCGCATTAAACACTTCAGATGAATTGATCAGGCTTTCGGTGAGCGCTTTCTTGGCCTGGGTTTTCTTTTTCTCGGTACCGTTCTCGATGTCACCCAACAGTGAAAACCAGTCGCTTTCGATACGAAACAGCGCAAGCCGGCTCTTGGCGCGGGATACCGGATCCACCGGCATCAGCGGCGGATGCGGGAAACGCTCATCCAGATACTCGATCAGGACCCGAGCGTTATACAACACAAGATCGCGATCGACCATCGTCGGCACTGTCGCATAGGGGTTAAGATCCAGCAGATCTTCCGGCAGGTTATTGGTATCCACATCGTGGATTTCGACAGTGATATCTTTTTCCGCGAGTACGATACGGGCACGATGACACTCGGGGTCGGTCGGTGAAGAGAAACAACTCATCACCGAGCGGCGGTTAGCCACTACTGACATAATATAAAATCCTTATTTAGTGCACGTCCTTCCAATATTCTTTCTTAAGCATATAAGCAAGAATCAGGAATCCGAACAGAAAAATGATGACACCGGTGCCCACGTTTCTACGTGTCTGCTTGTAGGGCTCGGCAACATAATCGAGAAAAGCCACCAGGTCGTGAATGGTATTGTCGTACTCAGACTTGCTCATCGATCCCGGCTTGATAATTTCAAAACCGACGATCACGTCGTGTTCACCACCGTGGCCATCCGACTCACTGCGGTATTTGGGAATCTGCAATCCCTGCAATTCGGCCAGCACATGCGGCATGCCGACATTGGCGAATACACCGTTATTGACTCCGAGGCCCGTGCGACTCTCATCGACGTAAAAACCGCGCAGATAGTTATACAGCCAGTTTACGCCACGCGAACGTGCGATCAGGGACAGATCGGGTGGCGCCACACCAAAGGCTTCTTCAGCGTAGGCGGTCTTCATGGTGTTCTTCATCAATTCACCGACCTTGGTTTTCTCGCCATGGATATCGGTGGTAAAGATCAGATTGTCACGTACCAGGTCATCGGCAATACCGAGGTCAGCGCCGACCCGGTTGTAGCGCGAAAACTCCGCCGAGTGACAACTCATGCAGTAGTTGACGTAGGTACGCGCTCCCCGCTGCATAGCAGCCTTGTCGTCCCAGTCAATTTCAATCTTGTCGTTAGGGAAGGTAGCCCCCCCGCCTGCAGCCCAACCCAGGGTCGGTGCGATTAAAGCCGCGACAATAATTAGTATCTTTCTCATTATCGCACCCTCTCCGGAACCGGCTTGGTCACTTCGTTCTTGCTAATAAACCACAAACCCACAAAGAAACCGAAGTAACCGACGCTAAAAATTTGCGCAAACAGCGTGCGTACTCCTGTTGAAGGCAAGGCTCCGAGGTAACCCAGCCCGACAAAAGAGACTATGAGCATGGCCAGCAACCACTTGAATGAGGTGGAGCGATAACGGATCGAACGCACTTTGCCGCGATCAAACCAGGGCAGCAGAAACAGTACGACAATCGCCGAAAACATGGCAATAACACCCAGCAGCTTGTCAGGGACAGCACGCAGAATCGCGTAGAAAGGCGTGAAGTACCAGACCGGCGCAATATGCTCAGGCGTCTTGAACTGATTCGCCGGCACAAAATTGGCGTATTCCAGAAAATAACCACCCATCTCCGGCATGAAAAACACCACCACGCTGAACAGAATCAGAAACACCACCACACCGACGAGATCTTTTACCGAGTAATAGGGGTGGAACGGGATGCCATCGAGTGGAACACCGTTGGCATCCTTCGTCTTTTTGATATCAATACCGTCCGGGTTATTGGAACCAACCTCATGCAGCGCGATTATATGCATCACCACCAGCATCAACAGCACAATCGGCACCGCCACCACGTGCAAGGCGAAGAAGCGATTAAGCGTCGCATCCGAGACCACGAAGTCTCCGCGAATCCACAAGGTCAGCTCGTCACCGACTATCGGCACCGCACCGAATAGCGAAATGATAACCTGCGCACCCCAGTAGGACATCTGTCCCCAGGGTAACAAATAGCCCATGAAGGCTTCTGCCATCAATGCCAGGAAGATAAACATGCCAAACAACCAGATCAGTTCACGCGGTTTCTGGTAAGAACCGTAAAGCAGGGCACGGAACATGTGCAGGTAGACCACGATAAAAAATGCCGAGGCACCGGTCGAATGCAGATAGCGGATCAACCAACCCCAGTCGACGTCGCGCATGATGTGCTCGACCGACTTGAACGCCATATCGCCATCAGGCTTGTAATGCATGGTCAGGAATATGCCGGTAACAATTTGCAGCACCAGCACCAGCAGGGCCAGCGAACCGAAAAAATACCAGAAGTTGAAATTCTTCGGGGCATAGTACTTGCCCAGATGCTCATCGTACATCTTGGATAGCGGGAACCGTGCGTCGATCCAGCCCAATAACCCTTTACTGTTGTTGTCTTCGCTCATTATGCTACCCCATCCTCGCCAATCAGAATCACGCCATCACTCATGTAATAATGCGGCGGAACAGGAAGATTTAGCGGTGCTGGTACACCCTTGTAGACGCGACCGGCAAAATCAAACTTGGAGCCGTGGCAGGGACAAAAGAACCCACCCTGAAAATCGGCGGTAATTTCGGGCTGGTAGGTCGGTGAGCAGCCCAGATGCGTGCAGATACCTTCCATAATCAGATACTCGGGCTTGCGCGAACGGTATTCATTCGTCGCATATACGGGCTGATTACTGCTTTCAGAATCCGGATCGCGCAATTGGTCAGTCACCTCTGGCAGAGTCTCCAGCGCAGCTTCGTCACGGCGCACGACCCACACCGGCTTACCACGCCATTTGACAATGACCAGTTGACCCGGCTCGAGCTTGCTGATGTCGGCTACCACCGGCGCACCGGCGGTCTTTGCGCGCGCGCTAGGGCTCCAGCTGCTGAGAAATGGCACGGCCACCGCAACTGTACCGACGGCTCCGACAACGACAGTTGCTGCCGTTAAAAATCGCCGACGATCGTTATCTGTGTCATCTGAAGGCATTCGCATTCTTCCCCGATTTAAATATCTAACGGCCCACGATAAAAGACCCTTATCCCGGACGTAAAAACGGCCGCTAGCATAGCTTACTTTGACATTTCCGTCGAGAGCTTAAGGCGCTTAAATCAAGCATTTGGCGGACTTTTACAGAATTTTTTCAAACGTAATCAGACCGGGTTCGGGATATCGATAAATTGTTGCTCAATTGCAAAGCGACTGGCAATCTCCAGACTGAGGGCCTGCACACCGTAACGCTCGGTAGCATGGTGCCCGGCCGCAATATAATGAATGCCCATTTCGCGCGCCAAATGGTATGTCGGTTCTGAAACCTCACCGCTGATAAATGCATCGACTCCGGCGGCCGCAGCCGCCTCGATAAACCCCTGCGCCGCTCCGGTACACCAGGCGATGCGCTCGACCGGGTGGTCACCGCCGCTGATCACCAAGGCTGACGATTCGAGCCGTGCTTCAATTTGCTGCGCCAGATCGGCAAGGCTCGACGGTGCTGGCAACGATCCCTCGAATAACAAACCCTGCTCACCACCACTGCGCGAAATCTGCCAGCCCATGATCCGTGCCAGTTGCACGTTGTTACCAACCTCAGGATGCGCATCCAGTGGCAGGTGGAATGCCAGCAGGTTGATGTTGTTTCGAATCAGGCTTGCAATCCGGCGCCCCTTGATACCGGTAATCGGCTGTGACTCACCTTTCCAGAAATAACCATGATGCACGATCAGGGTATCGGCGCGAGCCTCGATCGCGGCCTCGATCAGCGCCTGACTGGCGGTGACGCCACAGACGATTCTTTTGACTTCAGGATTCCCTTCGACCTGCAAACCGTTCGGACAATAGTCATTAAAATCATCGACTTTCAGGTACTCATCGCAGAAATCGCAAAGTTGTTTTAATTGCATAACAGATAATCCCGAGCTTCAGACGCTATGATACTATCTCGCGATGAAACTAATCAAAGTTGTCGGCTTTTTATTTCAATTCAGCTTGATCGGCCTGGCCGTGGCAACGATTTACCTGGTGGTCGCCAGTGATCGGGATCGCGGTGAAATTCTAGCCTTCCTGACCGGTTCCGGACTGCCGACCGCAGAATATACAGAGTCGGGTGCGGCGCCTTTTTCCTACGCCGACGCTGTGAGCCTGTCCGCCCCCTCGGTGGTTACTATTTACACCACCAAGATTGTTACCGAAAAGTCTCACCCGCTACTCGACGACCCGGTGTTTGGACAGTTTTTCGGCGATCAGCTGCAGCGTCGTGAACGCAGTCATAGCGAGACCAATCTCGGTTCGGGCGTCATTATTGGGTCAGAGGGCTTTATTCTGACCAACCAGCATGTTATCGATGGCGCCGACGAAATCCTGATTTCGCTGGCGGATGGACGCGGCAGCCAGGCGCTGCTCATCGGCGAAGACAAAGAAACCGATATCGCCATATTACAGATTCCACTTACCGGGCTTGCCGGGATTCATATCGCTGACATGCCAACCACACGCGTGGGCGATGTGGTACTGGCAATCGGCAATCCACTCAACGTCGGTCAAACCGTCACCATGGGTATCGTCAGTGCAACCGGTCGAGATCGAATCGGGCTGAATACCTTCGAAAATTTCATTCAGACCGATGCCGCTATCAATCCGGGCAATTCCGGCGGCGCACTGATCAACGCCCGCGGTGAACTCATCGGCATCAATACTGCCATCTTAAGCCAGACCGTCGGCGCCCAGGGGATTGGCTTCGCAATACCGATTTCACTCGCGCTCGACATCATGCAGCAAATCATCGAGTTTGGTGAAGTCACCCGTGGCTGGCTTGGCGTCGAGGGCACCGAAATCAGTGCTCGCGCAGCCCTTGCGACTGGCGACCCGGGCATCAAGGGCGCGCTCATCGTTGGTGTCTTTATTGATAGCCCTGCTGACAAGGCCGGGGTTCGTGCCGGTGACATCGTGGTGGCCGTAGATGGCAAGCCGGTGACCGGCATTCGCGACCTGCTCGACAAGATCACCCTGCATAAACCCGGCGAACAGGTGAAGATCATGGTTTATCGTGGCCCGGAGAAAATGACGCTGGACATGAAAGTAACTCAACGCCCCTCATAGCACGCTGATAACGCCCTGAAACATTCGGCTGAACAGGGCGTCGACGCGCCCGGCCATAGTGCTTACCTGATGCGATTTTCAGCCGAACGGGCGTGGGCTACCAGGCCTTCGCCACGCGCCAGGGTCGAGGCGATCTTGCCCAGTTCGGAAGCGCCACTGGCGGAACATCCGATCAGACTGGAACGCTTCTGGAAATCATAGACGCCCAGCGGTGAGGAAAAACGTGCGGTACGCGACGTCGGCAGTACGTGATTGGGTCCGGCGCAATAATCGCCAAGCGCCTCGGCGGTATAACGGCCAAGAAAGATAGCGCCGGCATGACGAATTGAACGAGCCACCTGATGCGCGTTTTCCACGGAAAGTTCGAGGTGTTCGGGCGCAATGTAATTGGCGAGCGCGATGGCGTCATCGAGGTCCCGCACCTTGATCAGTGCTCCGCGATCACCCAGCGACCGTTCTATTATCTGTCGCCGCGGCATCTCGGCAATCAAGCGCGCACTGCTGGCTGCAACACGATCGAGAAAATCGCTATCGGGCGACAACAATATCGCCTGCGCATCCTCATCGTGTTCGGCTTGCGAAAACAAATCCATCGCGATCCAGTCGGGATCGGTTGCGCCATCGCAGATCACCAGAATCTCGGATGGCCCGGCAATCATATCGATACCAACCGTACCGAATACCATGCGTTTGGCCGTGGCCACATAGATATTGCCGGGGCCGACGATCTTATCGACGGCGGGAATGGTTTGCGTGCCATAGGCAAGCGCTGCCACCGCCTGCGCGCCACCAATGCAAAAAACGCGATCAACACCGGCGATGTGTGCCGCCGCCAGCACCATTTCATTAACCACTCCACGGGGTGTCGGCACCACCATAATCAACTCTCCGACACCGGCAACGACCGCGGGGATCGCATTCATCAACACTGAAGACGGATAGGCTGCCTTGCCACCAGGCACATATAGTCCCACTCGATCGAGCGCACTGATCTGTTGCCCGAGCAGGGTGCCGTCGTCCTCGGTATATTCAAAGGACTCTAGCTTCTGATGTTCCGCGTAGGATCGAATCCGTGCCGCTGCCTGCGACAGAGCTTCACGCTCGGCAACATCGATCGATTCGAAAGCCTGCTGCAGGCGCTGTGCCGACATTTCGAGATCAGCTACCGACGCAACCTCAAGCTGATCAAAACGCCGGCTATATTCGAGCAGGGCTTCGTCACCTTTGACTTTGACGTCACGCAGAATTTCATTGACGGTTGCGAAGACCGCATCGTCCGTCGCCGAATCCCACGCCAGCAAGCGCTTTAAGTCGGCATCGAAGTTGTCGTCACTGCTATCGAGTCGGCTGATCTTCATGCTACTCCACCGCCGTTTCGATACGTTCCACCAGTGCCCGCACGGCATTATTTTTCATTTTAAGAGCGGCCCTGTTAACGATCAATCGAGAACTGATGTCCATAATGGTTTCGAGCGGCGTCAAGCCGTTAGCCTTGAGCGTATTGCCGGTCTGCACCAGATCGACAATGATGTCGGCAAGGCCAACCACCGGGGCGAGTTCCATCGATCCATAGAGTTTGATCAACTCTACCTGCCGGCCCTGCTCCAGAAAAAATCGGCGCGTAATCTCGGGATACTTGGTCGCTACTTTTAGCCGGGTACGCGGCAAAGGCCGCTCGGCAAATCCGGCAGTCATCATCTTGCAGGGTGCGATTTTCAGATCAACACGCTCATAAAGACCTTCGCCTCCGTGCTCGGCAAGCACGTCCTTGCCGGCAATGCCGAGATCCGCCGCTCCGTACTGAACATAGGTAGGCACATCAGATGAGCGGATCAACACCAGATTGATATTGGGATCGTTGGTTGAAAAAACCAGCTTGCGACTGCTCGACAGATCGTCCAGAGGCTCGATCCCGGCCCGCGCCAGCAGCGGCAGGGTCTCGTCGAGGATTCTGCCCTTGGCAAGGGCGATGGTTAATGCGGAAGACACGGCAGGCTAATTGGGAACGCGCTGAATCCTGGCGCCGAGGCCAGCAAGCTTCTCTTCAATATGGTCGTAGCCACGATCGATATGGTATATCCGATCCACTACGGTCTCGCCCTGCGCCACCAACCCGCCAAGGATAAGACTCGCCGAGGCGCGCAAATCGGTGGCCATAACCGGAGCACCGGTCATCCTCTCGACACCCTTGATGATTGCGGTATTGCCCTCGAGCTGAATGTTGGCGCCCAGGCGCACGAATTCCTGAATGTGCATAAAGCGGTTTTCAAAAACGGTCTCGGTAACCGAGCCGGTGCCCACGGCTATTGCATTGAGAGCGCAAAACTGGGCCTGCATGTCGGTCGGAAAACCTGGATAGGGGGATGTCCGGATGTTGAC
>JAIBDO010000056.1 GCA_024686195.1 Gammaproteobacteria bacterium
ACAACAAAAAGTGTCGAAAACTGTTCTTTGAACGGCGCGGTGGCGGTGGTGAGTGAGCCTGATTCATGGTTTAATCGCGCGCATGAAATTGCCCCTGGAAATATTCGTCGGCCTGCGTTACACCCGCGCCAAACGCCGCAACCATTTTATCTCGTTCATCTCCATGATTTCGATGTTGGGCATTGCCCTCGGGGTGATGGCATTGATCGTGGTGTTATCCGTAATGAACGGTTTTGAAAAGGAGTTACGTGGCCGCATCCTGGGTATGGTGTCGCATGTCACCGTCAGCAGTTTTGGCGGTCCGTTGAAGGAATGGGAATCTCTGCGTGAGCAGACCCTGAAGCAAGGGGGTGTGATTGGGGCTGCGCCTTACACCGAGGCCGAGGCCATGATAAGTAATCTTTCATCGGTGAGCGGTGCATTGATTCGCGGCATTGATCCCGGCCTCGAACCCGGGGTATCCGAACTTCATGAAAACATGAAATTCGGCACGCTCGATGATCTCGTCGCCGGCGATTACGGTATTATCCTCGGCAGCGGGCTCGCCAATAGTCTCGATGTCGTTCCCGGTGATCGGGTTACCATGATTTCCCCGCAAGTGACAGCCTCGCCGCTTGGGTTTCTGCCGCGTTTGCGACGATTCCGGGTGGTTGGAATCTTTGAAATAGGAGTCTATGAATACGACCGCAGCAGCGCGCTGATTCATTATGAAGATGCCAGTCGCCTGTTCCGTTTGGACGACGGCGTTACCGGTGTGCGCCTGAAGCTCGATAATCTCGATAATGCACCACAGGTCCGGCGCGATCTCAAGCGCAATATCGGACTGGAATACTGGGTGTCCGACTGGACCTTGCGACACAGCAATTATTTCAAGGCGGTACGTACCGAAAAAACCGTGATGTTTATCATCCTGTCGCTCATCGTGGCGGTGGCGGCATTCAATATCGTTTCGACACTGGTGATGGTGGTTACCGACAAGCAATCTGACATAGCGATATTGCGTACCCTCGGAATGTCGCCAACTTCGATTATGTGGGTGTTTATGGTACAGGGCACTCTGATCGGTCTTGTCGGCATGCTGCTGGGGCTCGCCAGCGGGATTGCCATTGCGGCGAACATTTCCACCATCGTGCCAGCACTTGAACAGTTTTTCCAGACTCAGTTCTTACCCCGGGGTGTTTATCCGATCACCGATCTGCCTTCTGAAATGAAACAATCCGACGTGATCAAAATTTCGCTGCTGTCTTTCGGTATATCGATCGTGGCAACGCTATACCCCGCCTTACGCGCATCGCGTACCCGACCAGCCGAAGCCTTGCGCTATGAGTGACAACCAACAACATCAACCCGCTGCGGTAATCGAAGCCAGCGCTGTGTGCAAGCGATTCCGCCAGGGAAAGCTTGATGTGGAAGTGCTCAGGGGCATCGATTTCACCGTTGCTGCTGGCGAAAGCCACGCTATCCTCGGTACTTCCGGGGCGGGTAAGTCGACGCTGATGCATTTGCTCGGCGGCCTCGATCATGTCAGCAGTGGTGAAATCCGTATCGCCGGGCAGAGTTTGACAAGTCTGTCCGAAGCGGAACTCGGCAGGCTGCGAAATCGGCGTCTCGGTTTTATCTACCAGTTTCATCATCTGCTCCCGGAATTCAGCGCCCAGGAAAACATCGCCATGCCGTTACTGATCCGCGGTGAGAGTTTTGCCGCGGCGGGTAAACAGGCGCAGGAATGGCTGGCCAGGGTTGGCCTGGAATCCCGTGCCGACCACAATCCGGGAGAGTTGTCCGGAGGAGAGCGCCAACGGGTTGCTCTCGCGCGGGCTCTGGTAACACGCCCCGACTGTCTGTTGGCCGATGAGCCTACCGGCAATCTCGATCAGCAAACCGCAACGCAAATGCTCGAATTGATGCTCGACCTGAATCGTCAAATCGACACCGCTCTGGTGGTGGTTACTCACGATCTGGCTATCGCCGAGCGCATGCAGCACCGTTGGCGCATGCAGGATGGTTTACTCGCTAGCGCAAGCTGATGTCAGCCAGACTGCGGCGTCGATACCCGACGAGGCAATCTATCCCCCCAGTTGTAGCTTGGCCAGAATCGTCCCCAACAGGTTCACGGATCATTCGATTTACCGCGGCGCAGATTATGCAGCCGGCCGGCGCGTACTTTGATGTGGTTCAGGATATGCCAATGCCACACTACCCGCATCAGAACGAAGCACAGCAGTGATGCCAGCATACCGACAACCAGGCAACCGAGCAGAAAGGGCTGCCAGATTTCAGCCAACTCATGAATCAGCCACGCGAAGCTGAGTTCAAATTCAAATCCTGATGGCTCGGTTTCAAGTAACGCGGCACCCACCAGATAGCAGAAATAAAACATTGGGCCCATGGTGAGAGGATTGCTGATCCACACCAACGGTACCGCGATCAGGATGTTTGCCCTGATCCATACCGCCACTGCGGCAGCGATTAGCATCTGAAAGGGTACCGGAACGAAGGCGCAAAAAATCCCCAGTGCTACTGCCAGCGAGCAGGAGCGACGATTCATATGCCACAGTGACGGTTCCTGTAGACGCGGGCCAAGTAATTTGATCCAGCGGTTATGGATGATGACGTCGGGATGTGGCAAATATTTGCGCAGGATCTTCTTTGCCATGATCGTTGTATTATCAGCACATATTCAATATTCTGCAAAGGGTTGGATCACATAACAGGGAAACTAATGGTCCATATGGACCACTAATGCAGGGATCGCATGCCTCTATACGCGCTAGCCATACTTTTTGGCACGCTTGTCGCTTTTTATGGCAATCAGCTCCAGGATTCTTTCTGGTCGGCTTACCTCCCGCTGTTGCTGTTGTTGCTTCGCTTCTGTCCCGCTTATCGATTTGTCTGCCTGCTGGCGGTGGGTTTTCTGTGGGCCAATGTGGCGCTTCACGATCAACTGGTACAGCGCCTGATCGATGATTATGACAATCGCGGAGTATTTCTTGTCGGGACCGTTGCAGACCTTCCTCGCGTCGAGAGCGATCGAGTCAGCCTGCAACTGGACAAGGTAAATATTGATACCTACCCTGCAGCGATGCCGCGCCGGGTAAGTCTGAACTGGTATCAAAGCAACCAGCTTCCAATGGCAGGCGAACGCTGGCAGTTTCTGGTGCGCCTGCGCCAGCCACGCGGCCAGTTGAACCCCGCCGGTTTTGATTATGAAGCCTGGCAATTTGTGCAGGGTATCGACGCAACGGGCTATGTTCTCGATTCGAAACTGAACCAGCGGTTGGCGCCCGCGTCTCCGGTTAGCATCGGTGGCTTGCGCCAGCGGCTTGCCGCTAACATCGAGCGTGATTGCCAAGCATGCCGCCACAGCGGGTTGATCAAGGCGCTGGCGGTTGGCTTTCGGGGTGACATCGACCCTGCCTCTCGTCAATTGCTGCAGTCCACCGGCACCGCACACCTGCTCGCCATATCCGGTCTGCACATTGCCATGGTGGCCTTCCTGTTGTTCGGGGCCGGGCGCTATATCTGGCGACTTTGGGTGGTTTATTCTATTGGTATCAATCGGCGCGAAATGGCCTCCCTGTGCGCGCTGGGTGGGGCGATTACTTACGCGGCCATGGCCGGTTTCAGCCTGCCGACCCTGCGCGCGCTGATCATGCTGGCGGTCGTGTTGATCGCTCAGCAACTCCACAACAAGATCAATTTGCTGCAATCGATATCGCTGGCTCTCGTCGTGGTATTGATTTTCGATCCACTGGCGGTGGGATCTGCATCCTTCTGGTTGAGTTTTGGCGCCCTGTTGACCATAGCCTATGTGCAATTTCGTCTGCCGCGCAGGATGAGTGGCTGGCGCCAGTTGCTCATCCTGCAGTTTTATTTCACCTTGTTGTTTGCGCCCTTAGGCGTATTTATTTTTGGTCAGATCAATGTCTCCGCATTGCCGGCTAACCTGGTCGCGATTCCATTACTGAGTCTGTTGATTCTGCCACTGGTGCTGACTGCCTGCCTGCTGTCGACAGTTTGGTCCGCGGGCGCCTCCCTGGCATTCAGCCTGGCAGATCGACTGCTTGGATATTTGTTCGATTATTTTGACATTTTGCTGGCGGCAGGCCTGCGCTCGCGCATTGTCGATGACTATCCAGCGTTGCTGTTGTTGCTGGCACTGTGCGCGATCCTGTTGCTGCTATTGCCACGCTTACGTGCCCTCGGCGTCGTTGCACTTGCGATGATGGTAGTGGTGCTGTGCTGGCAACCGGCGCGTTTGAAGTCGGGAGAATTTGAGCTGCTGGTGCTTGATGTCGGTATGGGTAGTTCGCTGTTGCTGCGCACCCGCCATCACAGCCTGGTCTACGATTTTGGTCCGGGGCGCAATGACAGGTTCAACGCCGCTCGTCGAGCCCTGTTACCCGTAATGCAGCGGTTAGGAATAGCGGAAGCCGATCTGATGGTCGTCAGTCATGTCGATCAGGATCACAGCGGCGGCTTGCATTCGTTCATCGGCAGTTACCGTCCAACGCAATTACTCAGTGGTACTCCACGAGAATTGCACGCCAGGTTTGCGCTACAACATCGGGTACGTTCCTGCCACGATTATCCGGACTGGCGCTGGGACGGTGTCAGTTTCAGTTTTCTCGACGCCACCGATGACTCTGTAAAACAAACCACCAATGATCGGTCGTGTATATTACTGGTCAGTGGACATCACCGCGTGTTGTTGCCAGGGGATATCGAAGCGCTGCAGGAAAGCAGGCTGGTAGAATCGTTTGGGGAGGCGCTCAGAGCTGACGTCCTGTTGGCGCCACATCACGGTAGCGGCACTTCATCGAGCCAGCCCTTTATCGATCGCGTAAGGCCGAGCGAAGTGGTGTTCACCCTGTCGCGCAAAAACCGGTGGGGCTTCCCTGATGAAGCCGTGATATCGCGTTATCGGGCAATCGATGCACGGCTTCATCGCAGTGATGAGGATGGCGCTATTCGTTTCTATAGCAAAGCAGGGGCGCTACGCGTGACGAGTCTGCGCAGGCCGCCGCGAAGAAGCTGGCGACGATGGTAAAAGGCCGCTCGTCACAGTATCATGTGCGGCAATTATTTCTGAGGAAGAAAGCGTGTTTGAACTGGTTCAGGCAGGAGGCTGGTTGATGATACCGATACTATTATGTTCGGTCATTGCAGCGGCTATTATTGCCGAAAGGCTGTGGACACTGCGGCAAAAAAAGGTCATTCCGGCAAAGCTGTTAACCGGAATCTGGAAGCTGCTGAATAACGATGCGCTTACCGAGCAGCACATCACCGAGATCGAGAATGGTTCGCCGCTCGGCAGGGTGCTGGCAGCCGGTCTGATCAATCGACATCTGTCACGTGACCTGATTCGCGAAAGCATCGAGGAAAATGGCCGCCACGTGGTGCATGAGATGGAGCGTTTCATGAACACCCTGGGTACCATTTCAACCATTGCACCTTTACTGGGCCTGCTCGGTACTGTCATCGGCATGATCAAGGTGTTCACCGCAATTACGGTTATCGGCATTGGTGATCCTGCCCAGCTGGCGGGTGGCATTTCGGAAGCCCTGATAACGACTGCTGCCGGGCTATCGGTCGCGATTCCCAGCCTGATTTTTCACCGCCACCTGAAACGCAAAATTGATGAACTGGTCGTCGCCATGGAGCAGGAAGCCATGAAACTGGTTGAGTTCCTGCACGGCGAGCGCAAGCGACTGGCCTGATACGATGAATTTTAAAGGCCGTAGTGCGGAAGAAGATGTCAATATCAACCTGACGCCATTGATCGACGTGGTGTTCCTGTTGCTGATCTTTTTCATGGTGTCGACCACTTTCGACACCACTTCACAGCTGAAGATCAAATTACCGGAGGCAAGTACCACACAGGCGTCGGAAGCAAAGCGGAAGATCAGCGTGCTGATCGATGCCAAAGGGAGTTTTTATGTCAATTCTCGAGAGCTTACCAGTAAAAAAAGCGCTGCCTTGAGGGCGGCGTTGGAACGCAGCCTGACGAATGGCATGCTGCCTGTTGTGATACAGTCTGACGCTGCCTCGCCGGTGCAGTCACTGGTAACAGCAATGGATGTCGTTGGGCAGCTAGGCATCCATCAAGTATCCATCGCCACCACCCGACCCATCGAATAATTCGTTTCGCAGCGCTAGTGAGATTGTTAAGTAGTGAAAAAAATTGAAGGGAATTTAACCGGCGCCAAGGCTTATCGTGCATTGTTAGGCCTGGCCTTTGAGCACAAGATGTATTTCGCCATGGCTGTACTGGGGATGATTATTTTCGCAGCCTCCGATGCCGCCTTTGCCTACCTGATGAAGCCACTGATGGACGAAGGCTTCACCGATGGGAACGCCGACGTCATCAAGTTCATTCCGTTGGCGATCATAGGCCTGTTCATGGTGCGCATGGTGGCGGTGTTTTTGCGCAGCTATTGCATGGATTTTATCGGTCGAAACGTCATCAATAATTTGCGTAGCCAGATGTTCGAGAAGTTATTGACGTTAACCAGCGATGAATACGATCAATCTTCAACTTCCTCCATTGTTACCCGATTTTCCTACAATGTTGAACAGGTTGCCAAGTCCGTATCGTCATCGCTGACGGCGTTTATCCAGGATACCCTGCGGATTGTTATCCTGCTCGCTTACATGCTCTGGCTGAACTGGCAACTGACGGCAATTTTCCTGGTTACCGGACCGATCGTATTTCTGATCGTGGTGCGTATATCGGGTCAATTTCGCAGTATCAGCAAGAATATTCAGCGTTCCATGGGTGATGTTACCCAGGTCGCCCAGGAAGTGATCGATGCCAATCGTATCGTAAAGATATTCGGTGGTGATGACTTCGAGCGGCGCAAGTTCTTGAAAATCAATCAGAAGAATCTCAAGCTACACCTGAAGATGACGGTGGTGCAGGCAGTGAGCATGCCGCTGATTCAATTTATCGTGGCTTTAGCCTTCGCCGCCATCGTCGCTTTTGCCACCTCGGATTCGATGCGGGAAGTCATTACCACCGGTGATTTTGTTTCCTTCATTTTTGCCATGACCATGCTGCTGGCGCCAATGCGGGTATTGTCTTCGATCAATGCCAGTATACAAAAAGGCATTGCCGCCGGGGAAAGCGTGTTCGAATTCACCTCACGAGACAGCGAACATAACGAAGGTAAGCTGGAACTTGAACGCGCGCAGGGTCGCCTTAGTTTCGAGGATGTCACGCTTTGTTATCGTCGTAGCGAGCTACGGGTGCTCGACAAGGTCAGCTTCGAGGTCGAACCATATAGCACGGTCGCAATCGTCGGTCGCTCCGGCAGCGGTAAGTCCAGCCTGGTCAACCTGATCCCCCGGCTTTACGAATATGACGGTGGTGAGGTGCGACTCGATGGCGAGCGCCTCGATCATTACCGCATTGCAGACCTGCGTCGCCAGATCGCCTACGTGGGACAGGATGTACGACTGTTCAATGACTCGATTCGCAATAACATCGCTTATGGTATCTCTGAAAAGGTCAGCGAGGAACAGATAATCGAAGCCGCGAAGCAGGCGTACGCCTGGGAGTTCATCGCGGAAATGCCCGATCAACTCGACACCGAGGTGGGTGAGCGTGGCGTACTGCTATCAGGTGGTCAGCGCCAACGTTTAGCTATCGCGCGAGCTTTGCTCAAGGACGCTCCTATTCTGATACTCGACGAAGCCACTTCGGCACTCGATACCGAGTCGGAACGTTATATCCAGCATGCGATCGAGAATTTGATGGAAAATCGTACCACCCTGGTCATAGCGCATCGACTGTCAACCATCGAGCATGCCGACCACATTCTGGTCATGGATCAGGGCACGATACTTGAGCAGGGTACGCATGCGGTGTTGCTCGAAAACGATGGCGTATACGCAAAATTGCACGGAATGCAATTTCGTGACGCCGCCGACAGTGTCACCGCGACCAGCAGCAAGCCCAGGGTCATTCGTTCATCGGTGCTCAACAAAGCCCTGATGAATAACTGGATCAACCAGTCCAGCCAACGCCGACAGGGTTGGTGGCTTTGGTCGATGAACCCTTTTGCGATGATGTTGATGCCGATTTCGTTGATGTTCTATGTGAGCGCCAGCCTGCGTCGCCTGGGTTATCGAATCGGAATCCTCCGCTCTCACAGGTTGCCGGTCACCACCATCGTGGTCGGTAATATAACCCTGGGCGGTAACGGCAAGACCCCGATCGTGATTGCACTGTATGAATTGTTGCGTGCGAGAGGTTTCCACGTCGGTATCATTACGCGTGGATACAAGAGCGGCAATGAGCATCGCATCCAGATTCTGAGCAACGGGATTATCAGCGCCGCCGTTGGTGACGAAGCCAACATGATGTCGGAGATCTGTCGCTGTCCGATCGGTGTCGGTGCCAACCGGGTCGGGGCCGCCAGGCAGATACTGCAGCAATTCCCCGATATCGATGTCATTCTTTCCGATGACGGTCTGCAGCATTACGCACTTAAACGCGATATCGAAATTGCAGTTTGTCGTTACATGGCGCTCGGCAACGGCATGATGCTGCCAGCGGGGCCGTTGCGCGAGCCACGCTCGCGTCTGAGTCAGGTCGACATTACCATTAATCGTGACAGCGATCAGGTGGTGGAGTCGCTGGGCGAAGTGTGGAACCTGGCGCAACCCGAGATCAGGTGCAATATCAGTGATTTTCAAGGTAAGCAGGTTCATGCGCTGGCGGGTATCGGGTTTCCTGAGATTTTCTTTGCCAGCCTGGAGCAGATGGGCGTTGACGTCATTCAACACGAGTATCCCGATCACCATGAATTCAAGGCCCAGGAGCTGAACCTGATGCCTGAACTGCCGATTCTAGTCACCCATAAGGATGCGGTGAAGCTCAAAGCGATGGCGCGTGATAACGTCTGGGTGGTGCCCCTGCACATCGAGCTGGGTGCTGAATTGAACGAACAGATAATAAAGCTGATGGAGACTCATCGTCGTGGATAAACATTTACTCGATATTCTGGTCGACCCGGTTACCAAGGGGCCGCTGATTTACGATAGTAAGCGACAGGAGCTGATTTCGCGTGCGGCTCGGCTCGCCTATCCGATTCGTGATGGCATACCGGTGATGTTACCGGAGGAAGCGCGCGAATTGACTAGCGACGAAGTTGAGGCACTGCGCTGATGCCATGAATGCCAACTCGAAGAATCCTCCAGCGCACAGCGGTCAGGATAGCGGCCCCGATTTCCGCATCGTTATCCCGGCGCGCTATGCCTCGCAACGTCTACCCGGAAAGCCGCTGCGCCTGATCCATGGCAAAACCATGATCGAATGGGTGTATCGTGCGGCTCAGCAAGCCGGCGCCAGTGAAATTGTGGTGGCTACCGATGATCAACGTATCGGCGACGAAGTTGAGAGATTTGGTGGGCGAGCCTGTATGACCTCCAGCTCACATCGCAGCGGAACCGACCGGATTCTGGAAGTGACGCGCATACTTGGCTGGAGCGACGACTGCGTCGTGGTCAACCTGCAGGGTGACGAACCCTTGATGCCGGCTGTCAATCTCGTTCAGGTGGCCGCTAATCTTGTCAGCAGCGGCTGTGACATGGCCACCCTGCACAAGGATATTGATGCCGAGCACGCGCGCGATCCGAACCAGGTAAAACTGGTGCACGATTATCGTGGCCATGCGCTTTATTTCAGTCGATCTGTTATCCCCTATGATCGCGATAGTCGGGTCGAGTGTTATCACGGTCATATCGGTCTGTATGCCTACCGGGTTGGGTTTATCGAGATCTTCAGTCAGCTTGCCCCCTGCGATCTGGAAGTTGCCGAATCGCTCGAGCAGTTACGCGCGCTGTGCAACGGCTATTCGATCCACAGCGAAATAGCACGTGAAGTGCCGGGTCCGGGGATCGATACCGAGGCAGATTTGCAGCACGCTGAGCGGTTGATGGAGCAGGCATGAAGTATCAATGGAAGCTGGTCAAACACCTGACCTTGTTTGAAAAGTATTTCAGGCTCGACGAGTACAGTCTCAGCCATGAGTTGTTCGCTGGTGGCGACAGCCCGGTGTTCACCCGCGAAATATTCGAACGCGGTTCGGTAGTAGCCGTATTGCCCTATGATCCCGAGCGCCGCAAGGTCGTACTGATCGAACAGTTCAGGGCGGGTGCCATCGAGGACCCTGACGGCCCCTGGCTAATCGAGTCGGTTGCCGGCGTTATCGAGCCGGGCGAATCGACACAGCAGGTAGCCTTGCGCGAATGCGTTGAAGAGGCAGGCTGTGAAATCAGACAGCTGCAGGTCATCAGTCAATATTACGTCAGTCCCGGAGGCACCAGTGAGCACTGCAGCCTCTATTGCGGTCTGGTTGACAGCGACGGTGTTGCCGGAATTCACGGGCTGCCCGATGAAAATGAAGACATTCGCGTGATGGTGGTCGACGCCGAAGAAGCCTTCGCCTGGGTTCGCGAGGGCAGGATCCGGTCATCAGCTACCATCATCGCCTTGCAGTGGTTGGAACTTAACCAGGCCCGCATCACCTGAGATTGACGGTAGCAACCGGGTTCAGCGGCATTGGCAGTGGATTAGAATCAAGTGCCGACAGCTATCCTGTGGTCACGCTCGGCAGGTTGCTACCGGTGTCGATCGCATCGATTTGCGCCAGGTTTGGGGCGCCCCTTGTGCTCCGGCGAGTTTCAGGATTCTACTCTTGCCAACTGGTAACGAAGAGCGCGGCGCTCATTATCATCAGTCCCACTGAAATTACCAGCAAGGCCTCGGCCATGGAGATCTGCAAGAATATCAGCGGGGTATAGCCACAGGCCGTCTGCACCTCAAAAACCGAGGGTAGCCATTTGTCGAGCGCAAACCATGCCGGCATGCCGAGCTCCATATCGCAATCCCCGAATACCCAACCTCGTTCGACCGCCAATACCTGCCAGCTACGCTCAACGAGCCACCCCATAATCAACGTGTTTAGCCCGTGAAATAGTCGCATCAAGGATGTGGATGCAGTGCAGAAAAGTGCCAGAACGCCGATCAGTACGAATGCCAGGACCAGGATGCGCACGTGAATGCAGAGCACGCAGGGCCATTCGTCGAGCACATACTGGTAATACAATGCGGCTGCTTCGAGGGCAATCCCGATCAGTACCAGGATCGCCCAATAGCGACGTTGCCTGCTCAGGTTGATCAAAAATGAATGCATCAGATTGGTGTCCGGTTAACGAATGATGGGCATTTCAGCGTCTGCACGCTTGCTGAGTAATTCGGCACCATTTTCGGTGATAACAATGTTTTCTTCGTGCACCATCAATTTGCCGCTGGCGAATTCCATGCCAGGCTCCAGTGTCATTACCATGCCGGGCTGCAACGGTGTATTGTCAGTTGCGGTCAGTGACGGCCACTCGGTGAGTTGCGCACCGAGGCCATGTCCCATGCGTCCGACATCATTGCCCATGGCACCGCCGGCTTCCAGTACCGACCACATGGCCTGCCATACGTCGGTAGTAGTGGCGCCGGGTCGTGCCGCGGCAAAACCCGCTTCGGTGCTCTGATAGACGGTATCGTAGGCACGTCTGGCCATGTCCGAGGCGCTACCAAAGGCGTAATTACGGTCGAAATCACAGAAGTAGCCATCATATATAGTGCCGGTGTCGATGATCATGACGTCGCCGCTTTCGACAATGCGATCACTTGGACCCATGATGATATCGCCGTAACCGTCAGGGCCGGAAGCCGACACGATATACGGTGTGTGATCGGCGCCTCGCTGCAATAAATCGATGCGCATGTCGCGCAGAATTTCGCGCTCGCTCTGACCCATGTTTATGATAGAGGGCAGGGCGATGAAGCTATCGGAAGCGAGTTCACAAACATAGCGGACTTTTTCAATCTCTGCCTCTGACTTGACGCTGCACAATTGCAGCATCATTTCCGCACAGTCAATCACTTCCATAGTGCTGAGCTCTGTCTGCAGATGTTGGAAGTCACGTGCCGGCATGCGCAGGATGCTTTCGATACCCGTGGTGGCGCCGAGTCGCCCGAAGCGTCGCGGTAGCTCTCGAATCGCGGCAAGCAACAGCGAAATTCCGTCGTCCTCGGGTTGCGGAGATGACCAGCTGCGAATGTCGTCGATCCAGCTTTGCTGCATGCCGGCGACACCGATCGACGGAATCACCGCGATAGGTTTGCCTTCAAGCGGTATCAGCAGGAACCACGGACGCGTCGGGCTGTGCCAGAACTGCGACAGGAAACCACTGAAGTAACGTACCTGGGGTTCGGTGGTTAACAGCATTACATCGATTTCGAGTTCGCGCATTCTACGTTGTGCGCGCTCGGTACGATCTTCAAACTCGGCCTGGCTAAATCCGCGAGCCGGGGGTGTAACCGCGCTCATTGTGATACCAGCTGATGGTAGAGTTCGGGGTCGGTGGCGCCTTCGGTGCCGATCACGAAAATTCGACTCGATGCGTCGAGGCCGAGCTTTGCCGACATGTCCGCATCCTCGCGCGCAACGATGGCGGCACCGAGACCTGCGACCGCCGATTCACCCGCTTCAATGGCCGGTTCGCCGCGCGCCAGCATCTGCATGCAGGACGCGACCGCGTCCTCGCTCAGGGTGAGAAAATCATCAGCGCCCGGCTTGAGAATGTCCCAGGCGAGCAGCGAAACCTCGCCGCAGGAAAGTCCGGCCATCAGCGTTTCGAGGTCGCCTTCGACCGCCACCGGCTCGCCCTCTGACGCGGACTGTTGCAGACAATTTGCCTGTTCTGGTTCGACGACGATAAATCGCGGCCGTTGCGCGCCCCAAAGCTCCCAGAAATAGGCGCACACGGCCGCGGCGAGACCGCCGACGCCGGCCTGGATGAATACGTGGGTGGGAATGCTGCCGTCCATTTGCTCGACTGCCTCCGCCAGCATGACCGTATAACCGAGCGCGACATCGCGGGGGATATCGACGTAGCCAGGGTAACTGGTGTCGGAGACGATGATGCGGCCATGCGCGAGTGCGTCACTATCGGCCTGTTTAACCGAAGCATCGTAATTTGCGTCCACGCGAATGACGTCGGCGCCGAACGCCTGCATCGCCTGCTTGCGGCCCTCGGAGACATCGCGGTGAATGTAGATGATGCAGTCGCAGCCAAACATTTCGCAGCCCCAGGCGACCGAGCGGCCGTGATTGCCATCGGTGGCGCAACTGATGACGATATCCTGCACCACCGCACGGTAACGACCGGTGAGCAAATCGCCGATGCTGGCATCGGCGCCGTTTTCCTGGCGAATTCTTTCCTGCAACTGACGCGCCACCGCGTAGGCGCCGCCGAGCGCCTTGAAACTCTTCAGACCAAAACGCTGCGATTCATCCTTGTAATAAATGTCGGCAACCCCGATTTGCGCTGCCAACTGATCCAGTCGCTGCAGCGGACTGGGCTGGTAACCCGGCCAGTGGCTGATATCGTCAAAAGCCCCGGTTGCCTTGTCGAGGCTCGCG
>JAIBDO010000041.1 GCA_024686195.1 Gammaproteobacteria bacterium
ATGCTTGCCGGCACCGCGGTTTACGTCAATGCCGGTACGCAACTCGCGCAAATTGAATCCGCCAGCGGTATCTTCAGTACCGGCATCATTCTGTCTTTCGTGTTGCTAGCGATGTTGCCATTTATTGCGAAGAAGGCGATCGCACTGTTGGCTGCTCGCAAAGCGCTGCAGGGATTCGAAAAACCGGGTCAGTTCGACACCAACCTGGTCGTCATCGGTGCGGGTGCCGCCGGTCTGGTGACCTCCTATATTGCCGCGGCGGTCAAGGCGAAGGTAACACTGATCGAAAAACACAAGATGGGTGGTGATTGCCTGAACTACGGTTGTGTGCCGTCGAAGGCGATCCTGCGCTCCGCCAAACTGCTGTCGCATGTGGCGCGTAGTCGCGAATTCGGTATTCACAGTGCCAGCGCCGAGTTCGATTTTGGCGAAGTCATGGAACGTGTCCAGCAGGTGATTCGTGACATCGAGCCGCATGATTCTATCGAGCGCTACAGCGGACTTGGAGTCGACGTCGTGCAGGGAGAGGCGCGCATCACCTCGCCGTGGACGGTGGAAGTAAACGGCACTACGATTCGTAGCCGCAATATCGTCGTCGCCACCGGCGGGCGTCCGTTTGTGCCGCCGATAGAAGGGCTCGACCAGGTTGACTATTACACTTCCGATACCTTGTGGGGGATGCGCAAGAAGCCCGAAAAAATGGTGGTTCTCGGTGGAGGACCGATCGGCTGCGAGTTGACCCAGGCATTTACCCGGCTGGGTGTTCAGGTCACACAGATCGAAATGTTACCGAGATTGTTGCTGCGTGAGGATGCCGAGATTTCTACCCTGGTGCAGGAAAAGTTTGTTGCCGAGGGGGTCGAGGTGTTAACCGGGCATGCGGCAAAGCGCTTTTTTCGGCGTGATGGCCAAAGTTATGTGGTCGCCGAATCTGAATCCGGAAGCGTAGAGATCGAATTCGATGCGCTCATTGTCGCGGTCGGTCGAGCGGCGAGGACTGAAGGTTTCGGTCTTGAAGAAATGGGTGTGCAGTTGCGCCCGAACCGTACCATCGAGGTCAACGAATACCTGCAAACCAACATTCCCACCATTTACGCCTGCGGTGACGTTACCGGGCCTTATCAATTCACCCACGTTGCCGCCCATCAGGGTTGGTATACCTCGGTTAATTCGCTATTCGGCCTCATCAAGCGTTTCAAGGTCGATTACTCGGTAATCCCCTGGGCAACCTTTACCGAACCGGAGATTGCGCGCGTCGGCCTGAACGAAACGGATGCCACAGAGCAGGGGGTCGCCTATGAAGTTACCCGTTACGGCATCGACGATCTCGATCGAGCCATTGCCGACAGCGAGGCACATGGTTTCGTCAAGGTGTTGACGGTGCCCGGTAAGGACCGGATTCTCGGGGTGACGATTGTTGGAGAACATGCCGGCGATCTGATTGCCGAATATGTGCTGGCAATGCGTCATGGGCTTGGTTTGAACAAGGTACTCGGCACTATCCATATCTATCCGACGCTTGCCGAGGCCAATAAGTACGCGGCCGGTGAATGGAAGCGCGCTCACGCGCCCGAGCGCCTGCTGGGTTGGGTCGCTAAATTTCACCGCTGGCGCCTCGGTTCCTGACGATCATTAACGTGATCCGTTAACTTCAGCTCCGCATTGCGCCTTTAGAAGCGCAATAAAATCCGCACAGACCACGTTTTGCACTGATGGCGATAAATACCTGTTATCTGGTTATTGCAAAACCTGGTCTGTCCCCTCGAAGCTACCCCAATTAATCGTGGTCTGTCCTCAATGGCACTTACTTAAGCAACTACCCGCATGACTTTCATTCTGGTCGGGAGAGATCGGATGACTGGGGAACTATTTGCGAAGTAAACCGCAGGCGCCGCAGCCGCCGAGGCATTCGCGAATAGTTCCCCGGTCACCCGATTGTAGTCTGACTCTTGATGCATCCGTGTTTTGCTATACAGCGGCCAGGGTTTTGGCTTAAGTACGTGCCACTATGGTCTGTCCTCTCTTAAGACCCCCGGTCGCTGCGGATTGGTGCGCAGGCGGAGGTGCTAGTGGGAGGTGGTATTAGCTGGCGTGTTTATTTTTCGGCGAACACGGAGTTGAACTGCTGGCCGGTCTTGACGAAAGTGGTGCACTTGCTCAGCCATTTCAGCTTCTTGGCGCCGGCATAGGTGCAGGTGCTGCGTACACCGCCGAGCAGATCGAGGATGGTGGTTTCGATTTCACCGCGATAGGGCACCTGGATTTCGCGACCTTCGGAGGAGCGATATTCCTTGAGACCGCCGAAGTGCTTGTCGTTGGCGGCACGTGAACTCATGCCGTAGAAATTAACGAATTTACGCTCTTCGATAATGTCTTCGTAGTCATCCCCCGTTTTGCTGACTTCGCCGCTCCTGAAGTATCGCGTTACGATTTCGCCACCACCTTCATCGTGGCCTGCCAGCATACCGCCGAGCATAACGAAATCTGCGCCCGCAGCGAAAGCCTTGGCGAGATCGCCGGGACAGGTGCAGCCACCATCGGCAATAATATGCCCGCCCAGACCGTGGGCCGCGTCGGCGCATTCGATGACCGCGGAAAGCTGTGGAAAACCGACACCGGTTTGTATGCGCGTGGTGCAGACGCTACCGGGACCAATGCCGACCTTGACGATATCGGCACCACTGAGGATCAGTTCCTCGGTCATTTCACCGGTAACGACGTTACCGGCAATGATAACGATGCCGGGATAGGCCTCGCGCACCTGTTTGATAAATTGAGAGAAGCGTTCGGAGTAGCCATTGGCCACGTCGATGCAAACGTATTTGAGTTTGGCGCCGGTTTGCCGATAGACCGTTTCGAATTTTTCGAAGTCCTGCTCGGTAATACCGGTAGAGTAGGCGACGTTATCACGGCGACTGGCTTTGCCCGCGCCGAAGAATTCGATTAATTCATCGGCGTCGTAGTTTTTTACCAGGCAGGTAAACAATCCCATTTCGGCAAGCGTGTCGGCCATCAAAAAGGTGCCGACACCGTCCATGTTTGAAGCCATGATCGGGATGCCGCGATAGTGCGTTTCGTTATCGGCACTGAAATTGCGAAAGGTGAACTCGCGCTCCAGTTCAACATCCTTGCGGCTGCCCAGGGTGCTGCGCTTGGGGCGGATCAGGACGTCCTTGTAGTCGAGCTTGCTGTCGTCTTCGATACGCATGGATAGGAGCACTCAGATCAGTTGGACAGCTTATGACATTAGCACAAAAACCGGGCTCTAACAGGAAGCCCGTTGGCGAGGTCGTGGTCGCTGGATGGCGGGCTGCAGGCGCTTGATTCGCTCTAGTCAGCGGCGTATTCTGGCTGGCGAATCGCTATGAAGGGGATAGCAGATGAAATGGCTGGATGTTATTAACCCGGCGGCTGTCCATTTGCAGCGAATCACTCAGCAGGCTGCGATCAGGGGCGCGCCGCGAGCGCAGCTTGAGTTGCTCACACCGGTCGTGCTTCCCGTGCAGCGCATATACGGCCGCGGCGCCCGTATCATCGGGCGGAGATGATCCAGCGCATGCAAGCTCAGCGGATTAACGATATCGGGTTACTCATTGATCTCGACGGCGTGATTTATCAAGGCGAGCGCATCATTCCCGGCGCGCTAGAGACGCTCGACTGGATCCGACGAAAGCGGATCCCGCATCTGTTCGTAACCAATACCACGTCGCGCTCGCGTGCGGCATTGCTGCGTAAGTTTGATGGTTTCGGATTTGCCGCTGAACTCGCTGAATTAATGACGCCGATTGTCGCAGCCAACCAGTATCTCGCCAGCCAGGGGCATCGCCGGATCGCCGCCTTCGTCACGCCCGATGCGGCCCGTGACTTCAACGCACTCGAAATGATTCCCACACAGGCGCAACAGTCCGTGGATGCGGTTGTCATTGGTGACCTCGGTGAGGCATGGGACTATCAGCAGTTGAACGACGCCTTCAGGCTATTGATGCAGGAGCCGCGTCCGCAATTGATTGCGCTTGGCATGACGCGATACTGGCGCGGGCAGGATGGTCTGTTACTCGATGTCGCACCCTTTATCAGGGCTCTCGAATGTGCTGCTGACTGTGAGGCTATCGTGGTCGGCAAGCCGGCACCTGCTTTTTTCGATGCTGCGTTGAGCGGATTGCAATGCAGCGCGGCGCAGACTTTCATGATCGGTGACGATATCTGCTCCGATACCGATGCGGCGCAGAAATGCGGTATTCGAGCTATTCAGGTCTGTACGGGCAAGTTTCGTGAAGCCGATTTGAGCGGCAGCGTAGAGCCTTTTGCATTGCTGGAGTCGATTGCCGATCTGCCTGGCTGGTGGGCCAGCAACCTGGGCTACCATCAATAAACCTGCTGTCGCGAAATCTTCTGAAAAGAGGAAGTTCTGATATGCATAGCGCACGGTGACCCGCGCGCTATGCACGGATGGTACTAGCGCGTGCGCGGGCAGACGCCGGCACTGCCGAAAAAGAATTCAATTTCAGCTTTGGCGGTATCGGCTGCGTCGGAACCATGGACTGCATTTTCGTCGACGGTTTGTGCGAAATCGGCGCGGATAGTACCCGGTGCCGCATCGGCCGGATTGGTAGCGCCCATGACTCCACGGTGTACGGCGATAGCATCTTCACCTTCGAGTGCCTGGATCATCACCGGTCCCGAGGTCATGAAGTCGACCAGATCCTGGTAAAACGGGCGTTCCTTGTGCACGGCGTAGAATTCGCCGGCCTTTTCAGCGCTCAGGTGTTCCATGCGGGCAGCGACGATGCGCAGACCTGCTTTTTCGAAACGGCTGTAAATTTCGCCAATGACGTTCTTGGCAACGGCGTCGGGCTTGATGATGGAAAGAGTGCGTTCAATGGCCATTTGTAAATCTCCGGGGGATGAAAAATGTCGCGAATGATACCTGTTAGGTTACACTTATGCGACTAATTTTAAGGCTCTGGCAATGAAGACCGACAAGCACCTGCGTAAGCATCTGAAAGACTATCAACCACCCGAGTTCGGCATCAGCAAAACGCATCTCGAATTTCACCTGGATGCCAGTCGCACCCGCGTTCTGAGCCGCTTGCAAATGCACCGTATAACGTCGAACGGATCTGCTGAACTGGTGCTCGACGGGATCGAACTCAAGCTGCTTGAGCTGCGCCTCGATGGCAGGCTGCTGAATGCCGATGAGTATCGCCTGGATGACGAAACCCTGACCGTTATGCTGGTGCCAGAACGCTTCGAGCTCAGCTGTCTGGTCGAAATCGACCCGGGCGCCAATACCCGCCTGGAAGGTCTGTATCTGTCTAACGGTAATTTCTGCACTCAGTGCGAGGCCGAGGGGTTTCGTTACATCACCTATTATCTGGATCGCCCGGACGTCATGTCGGTGTTCACCACTGAAATCCACGCCGACAGCGCCAGCTGCCCGTTGTTGTTGTCTAACGGTAATCGCGGGGAAAGTGGTGTCGAGGGTGATCAGCACTGGGTGCGCTGGGACGATCCTTACCCTAAACCCAGTTATTTGTTCGCGCTGGTCGCCGGTGACCTGGCCTGTATCGAAGATCAGTTCACCACGCGCTCGGGCAGGCAGGTGCAATTGCAGATTTTTACCGAGCACCACAATCGCGACAAATGTGATCATGCGATGGTGTCGCTGAAAAAAGCGATGCGCTGGGATGAAGAGGTTTATGGCCTGGAGTACGACCTTGACCTGTACATGATTGTGGCGGTCGATGACTTCAACATGGGGGCGATGGAAAACAAGGGCTTGAATGTATTCAATACCAAGTATGTGCTCGCCAATGCTGAAACGGCGACCGATGACGATTATCTGGGAATTGAAGGCGTTATCGCGCACGAATACTTTCATAACTGGACCGGCAATCGGGTCACCTGCCGTGACTGGTTTCAGCTCAGTCTCAAGGAGGGGCTGACTGTTTTTCGTGATCAGGAATTCAGCGCCGATATGTTTTCGCCCGCCATTCAACGCATCAACGATGTGCGCGTGCTGCGCAATCACCAGTTCAGTGAAGATGCGGGACCCATGGCCCATCCGGTACGACCGGCGTCCTACCAGGAGATCAATAACTTTTACACCGCCACGGTGTACAACAAAGGTGCCGAGGTCGTGCGCATGATGCACTGCCTGCTGGGCGCGGAAAATTTTCGCAAAGGTATGGACCTGTATTTTGAGCGGCACGATGGGCAGGCCGTCACTACCGATGATTTTCGCGCGGCGATGCAGGATGCGTCGGGTATCGATCTGACCCGATTCCAACGCTGGTATGAACAGGCCGGCACGCCGCGAGTCGATATTCGCCGTGAATACGACGCCGAGACTGGAGTCCTGAGTCTGATCGTCAACCAGCGCGTCGGTGCTACTCGTGGTGAGCTGAATAGATCGTTTCATATGCCGATGCGGCTGGCTTTGTTCGACCAACAGGGTGAAGCGCTGGCACTCGATGGCAGTGGTTGCCTCGAACAAAGGATCGACATACGCGAGCCGGAAACGGTGCTGCGCTTTGACGACATGCCGCCCGCGGTGATGATCTCGGCGTTTCGCGGATTTTCCGCACCGGTGATATTGACGACCGATCTGAGCGATGCTGAACTGGCTGGTTTAATGGTCTGTGACAGCGATGCCTTCAATCGCTGGGAAGCCGGGCAGCAACTGGCCAGCAGGACCATGCTGGCGATGCTCGAGGCCGACGAAAAACAGTGGTCTGACATCGCGCAACCGCTGGTCGCAGCCTTTGCCGATCTCCTCGCGCGTCAGCCACTGCAGCAATCACTGGTGGCCGAAATGCTGGTATTGCCGGGCGAGAAATACATCGGCGAGATGCTGGAACGGGTAGATGTGCACCGGGTGCGCGCGGTGCGCGAAGCGCTCAAGTCAAAGCTTGCGCGCGCCAATGAAACTCAATTGCTGGCGCATTACCAGGATTGCATCGAGGTGGATGGCTACCAGTTGAATCCGGATGCCATAGCGCGTCGTCGGTTGAAGAATATCTGCCTGGGTTATCTGTTGCACCTGGAGCGGGAGGCTTATTTCGAGCTGTGCGCCACACAGTTCGACAGCGCCGACAATATGACCGATCAAATTGCCTGTTTGCAGATCGTGGTGCATTGCCATCACCCCCTGCGTGATCGTATTGTGACGCAGTTCTACCAGCAGTGGAAAGACAATGCGCTGGTGGTGGACAAATGGTTCAGCGTACTCGGTTCGAACCAGTCGGAAGGTGCTCTGCAACAGATAATACCCCTGTTTGATCATCCAGCGTATTCCCTGACCAATCCAAATCGGGCACGTTCTCTGCTCGGCGCGGTAATGGCCAACTCGAGCGCATTTCACCAGGCGGATGGCTCCGGCTATGCACTTGCCGCGCAAAAGTTGCTGCAGCTGGATGCCATCAACCCCCAAATTGCAGCGCGTCTGGCCAATCCATTTGTGCACTGGCGCAGACTGGTGGCAGAGCAGGAACAGCTGATGAAATCTCAGGTAGAAGTGATGTTGGCCAGCGATGAAATGTCGAATGATTTGAACGAGTTACTGGCCACCAGTCTGAACGAGTAATTGGGGTGAAGCCCGGCGTACAAATCATTCTGCCCGGTTTGTTCGATCTGCCGCTGGAAGAGCTCGATGCGCGCTTTGTCGTTGATGACTTGCCCGCCCTGAATCGGATTCTAGGTCTCTCCAGTGCCTGCGATAACAATGATTTCACCATCGATGCGTTGTTATCCAGTGCGTTGAACCTGGAGCCGGAGGTGAGCGAGAGTGGGGCTGAAGCTAGCGGGGTCGAAGGGCTGGCAATGGCACAGGCCTGTGCCGATGATCATCAGGATCCGCGGCGCCTGATGCTCGCTGAAGCGATTCACCTGCAGGCGGATATGCACGGTGCGATCGCGATTCCAATATTGTCGGACAGCATAAATAGAAACGATATAGATATTATAATCAATGATTTATCAAATTACTTTAAAGTAGATTGTGATATAAGATCGATCGGTGAGGGGCGCTATTTATTGCAGCTCAAGGCGTTTGATTCACCGACACATTACCCGCATCCGTTATCGATACTCGGCAAGAGTATCAGTCCATTTATCGAGCAGTCGCGTGAGATATTGCCCTGGTACCGGTTGGTCAATGAATTCCAGATGTTCATGTACCAGCACCCGATTAATCAACGGCGTCAGCTTGAGGGCAGGTTGGCGATCAACAGCCTCTGGGTCTGGGGTGCCGGTGAGCGTCCGACGCTGAATTTACAGCCGCTGTGGTACTGTGACGATCCGCTGTTAAATTATTTTGCATCAAGCCTGGGATTGCCGATTGAATCCTGCCGAAATATTGCGGCCGGTGATGATGGCAAAAACGCGATTATCGTTGACTTGCGGCTTTTACAGTATTTGAAGTCGGGTCTCGACTGGAAACTCGATGAATTGTTGCTGGACATTGAACGCGGCATACTCAGGCCGCTGTTAAAGACGCTGCCGCGTCGACCGGGACCCTTGAAGCTGCGCGGTGGCTATAACCTTGATTTTGAACTCAAGCCCACCGATCGCTTCAAGTTCTGGCGCCGCCCGGGCAGTCTTCAGAACTGGCGACAGGCGGATCCTTAAGTTTTGCTACCTTCTGCTAACAGCGGGATACGATGCGCCACCGCTGATGTCGGGCTAGCGGCTCGACGAGCCGCGTAAATCAATTCTCTAAAACGGTTCTCTAAAACTGGCTGTCGAGGGGGAGGGCCTTACTTTTTGGAAGATTCCTTTTTGCCGGGTTCCTTTTCGGTGAGTTCCTGTTCCAGGGCTTCAAATGCGGCTTCGTCAAACTCGGGCATTATCAGCTGATCTTTCTTTTTGTCGCTCAGTCCTTTGATGGTTTCCTCGGCTGCAAGGCAGGTTTCGCGCATGGCCTTGACCTGTTCCAGGAGTTTGCCGACGCTTTCCAGCGTTGACTTCTGCGCCTCGAGCTCGGCGTCTACTGTCGACTTTTCCTTGCGCATCTTCTGGATGCGGGTTTCGGCCTGGGTGCGCAGCCTGGCTTCGTCAAGCTTCTGTTTCTTGAGCGTTTTGAGCTTGCGTACCACATTCTCGGGAGTGTCGGCCAATGCTTTGGAAATCGCCTTGAGCTTGTTCTGCTTGTCGGTTACCTCGGCGCGCGCTTTTTTCACTGCTTCGGCGTTGTCCACCTTACCGATCGCTAGTTGGCGTTCGGCCTGGGCCCGCGCTTCCTCGGCTGTGGCAACCAGTGCTTCGGCTTCCTTGCGAGCGAGTTCGGCAGTTTCCGTGCGCTGCTGGAATTCGCTAACCTGTTGCTCGGCATGCGTGCGAGTTTCCTGAATGTTGATGTCGGCCTCACGGGCACGTTTGATCGCCTCGCTGAGAGCGGTCTTGAGCTCGGCAGTAGAGCATTCGGCATCCAGCCCCAATGCATCGGTTGCGGCACCCATAAGAATTTGTTTACTGATTGCAAGGTCCTTCCAGACCTTTAATTGGACATCTACATCTTGTGACACTTGTTACCTCGTTAGCAGGAATTTTCGCGGCACATTCTAGCCTATGAAGCGACGGAAAAATAGAGCATATCGGGTGATATTATCGACTTAGATCGGGTAGAATGCGCGTTTTTTCACAGGCGGGCAATTACGGTGGAGACAAATCAGATTTCGCAGCGCATAGATGACCTGAAATCACGGGTAGAATCGCTCCGGGGGTATCTTTGACTACGACCAGAAGCGAGAGCAACTGGAAGAGGTTTTGCTCGAACTGGAAAATCCTGATGTGTGGAGCGATCCGGCACGAGCCCAGCAACTGGGCAAGGACAAATCGGCCCTCGAAACGGTAGTCGATGGGCTGGCGAAGGCCTTACAATCTCTCGACGATGCCACCGAATTACTTGAACTCGCCGTCGCCGAAGATGATGAGGCAACCGTTGACGAAGTCGTCACGGATCTGGATGGTGTCGAAGAGACAGTAGCTGCACTCGAATTCCACCGTATGTTCTCCGGTGAAATGGATGCAAAGAATGCGTTTCTCGAGATTCAGTCCGGCGCCGGTGGCACCGAGGCACAGGACTGGGCCGATATGTTATTGCGGATGTATCTGCGCTGGGGTGAAGCCAAAGGTTTCAAGACCGAATTAATCGAAGTATCGGATGGTGACGTGGCCGGGATCAAGAGTGCAACCGTGCGCTTTGAGGGGCCGTATGCCTTCGGCTGGTTGCGCACCGAAACCGGGGTACATCGTCTGGTCAGGAAATCACCGTTTGATTCGGGCAGCCGACGCCATACTTCATTTGCATCAGCCTTCGCCTCACCAGAGATTGACGATGATATTGATATCGACATCAATCCAGCGGATCTGCGCATCGACGTGTACCGCGCCAGTGGCGCCGGCGGCCAGCACGTCAATCGCACCGAATCAGCGGTGCGCATCACGCATGTGCCGACCAATGTTGTGGTGCAGTGCCAGAACGACCGCTCGCAGCACAAGAACAAGGCAACCGCGATGAAACAGCTCAAGGCCAAGCTGTATGAGCTGGAGATACAGATGCGCAACGCGAAAGCACAGAGTATCGAGGATTTGAAATCCGACATCGGCTGGGGCAGCCAGATTCGCTCCTACGTGCTCGATCAGTCGCGTATCAAGGATTTGCGCACCGGGGTGGAAACAGGGAATACCCAGGCAGTGCTTGACGGCGATCTGGATGCTTTTATCGTAGCCAGCCTGAAGAGTGGCGCCTGAAAAGTGACGCTAGAACAACGAAGACGATCTGCAATAAATATTAACTCGGCAACATTAACTCCGGAATATAAATGATGGATGATGACAATCGCTATATAGAGCAACGGCGTGACAAGCTCACAGCACTGCGCCAGCAAGGGCAGGCTTACCCGAATCATTTCGATCGCAAGCATCTGGCGGGCGAACTGCATGGCGAATACGAAAATACGGATAAACCGGAGCTGGAAGCGCTTGCACTGCAGGTACAGCTTGCCGGGCGCATGATGTTGCAGCGTGACAAGGGCAAGGTCGTGTTTGCCGATTTGCAGGACATGTCGGGCAGAATTCAGATTTTTGTGAAAGGTGATGCCGTCGGTGAAGCCGCCTTCGATGCCTTCAAGCATGGCGATATCGGTGATATTTTCGGCGTCGCTGGCCAGCTGTTTAAAACCAATACGGGTGAGCTCAGCGTCAAGGTCAGCAGCATCGAATTGTTGACCAAGTCCTTGCGTCCATTGCCCGAGAAATTCCACGGATTGGCGGATCAGGAACTCAAGTATCGCCAGCGCTATGTCGATTTGATCATGAATGAAGAATCACGACGTGTTTTCACCATTCGCAGCCAGGCGGTGCAGTTTATTCGCAATTACATGATCACCGCCGGCTTCGTTGAAGTGGAAACGCCGATGATGCAGGTTATTCCCGGTGGTGCCGCGGCGCGCCCGTTTGTGACGCATCACAACGCTCTGGATATGGAGCTGTACCTGCGCATAGCGCCCGAGTTGTATCTCAAGCGCCTGGTCGTCGGAGGCATAGAACAGGTGTTCGAAATAAATCGTAATTTTCGCAATGAAGGGTTGTCGACGCGACATAACCCGGAATTCACCATGCTGGAATTTTACCAGGCCTATGCCGATTTTGAAGGTTTCATGAATCTGACTGAAGACATGGTGCGCAAGCTGCTGCTGGCGGTGCACGGGTCCATGCAACTGGTGTACCAGGGCGAGAATTTTGATTTCGAGCAACCCTTTGCGCGCCTGAGCGTGGCGGATGCCATCATGCAGTACAATCCGCAGCTTGATGCTCAGCGATTGAGGGATGTCGACTATTGTCGTAAAGCCGCTGCCGACCTCGGCATTCGCACGGAAACGAGCTGGGGTGCCGGCAAGCTGCAAATTGAAATCTTTGAGGCTACGGCTGAAGAGCAGCTCATTCAGCCGACCTTCATCACCGCGTATCCGACCGAAGTGTCTCCACTGTCACGCTGCAATGATGAGGATTCCTTTATTACCGACCGCTTCGAGTTTTTTGTTGGTGGACGCGAACTGGCCAATGGTTTCTCCGAGCTTAACGATCCGGAAGAGCAGGCGGAGCGTTTCCGCCGCCAGGTGGAAGGCAAGGAAGCGGGTGATGAAGAGGCGATGCATTATGACGCCGATTACATTCGCGCGCTCGAATACGGTATGCCGCCGGCAGCAGGCGAGGGCATCGGCATCGATCGCCTGGTGATGTTGTTGACCGATGCCGCCAGCATTCGCGACGTCATCCTGTTTCCGCACTTGCGTCCGGAATGACGGTGGGGACGACTTTGATCGTCAGTAATAGCCGTCATTGACAAATGAAGCCCTGTCGCCAGGAGTGTCGATGCAATGGTCAAATTCCGGGAAAATTGCTGCTCGCTGATAAACATCCGGCCGAAAAAGTCGTTCCGTTTGCTGTTGAACTGTTGGTAGCGAATCAGGTCCGTGTGTTGACCGTCAGCCTGGCCGGTGTATAGCAAAACACTGATGCATTGCCAGAGTATGATTACGGTCGAATGACTGGGAGAAGTTTTCGCGAATGCCTCGGCGGCTTCGCCGCCTGCGGTTTACTTCGCAAAAACTTCTCCCAGTCATTCGACCTTTGCCGACCAGAACGGCTATCGTGGGGGAAGATTTCGCGAATGCCTCGGCGGCTGCGCCGCCTGCGGTTTACTTCGCTAAAACTTCCCCCGGTCATCCGGTCTTTCCAGGCCTAAACGAATATCCTGGGATCAGTTGCTTAAGTCAGTGCCATCAGAATCAGGCCTTAATTTTGGCATCATTTTTATCCCCTCGAAATAGCGTGGGTGTTAAACTCTCCGGCAATGACTGACCTGCTAGCTAATCCCGATTTTCATGCTTACGCGGTAATGCTGCTGGTGGTGCTGGCGTTGATTTTGTTTGCCAGTGAACGCGTGCCGTTGGCGACCTCGAGCCTGTTGATCCTGGTGTCGCTGGCGCTACTCTTCGAGCTGTTTCCCTACCAGGGCAGTGACGGTGAGATTCAGGCGATGGATCTGTTTCTCGGCTTTGGTCACCAGGCTCTGATCGCGGTGTGCTCATTGATGATAGCCGGCCAGGCGCTGGTGCGCACCGGTGCGCTCGAACCCGTCGGGCGCCAACTGGCGCGGCGCTGGGCGCAGAGCCCGAAGCTGACCTTCCTGTTCACGTTGCTGCTGGCGGCGCTGCTAAGTGCTTTCGTTAACAATACCCCGGTGGTCATCCTGTTGTTACCGATTCTGATCAGCGTGTCGTTGAAAACAGAAGCCGTGGCATCCGACCTGTTACTGCCGATGGGGCTGGCTACTTCTATCGGTGGCATGGCGACCAGTATCGGTACCTCGACCAATCTGCTGGTGGTAGCCGTTGCTGCGGATCTCGGCATGCGTCAGTTCGGCATGTTTGACTTCGCGGTACCGGCGATGTGCGCCGGCGCTGTCGGGATTCTCTACCTGTGGTTTATTGCGCCGCGTTTGCTGCCGGCAAGAGATGCGCGCCTGCCGACAACCTCACCACGAATGTTCACCGCGCAGCTGCGCATCGATGAAGACAGCATCGCTAATCAGAAACAGCTGTCCGAGTTGATAGAGCGCTGTGGTGGTAACCTGGAAGTGGTGCACATCGTGCGCGGCGAGAAAATGCACAAGCTGGTGGCGATGCCGGATCTGCTGTTGCGCAGCGGTGATCGTATAATCGTGCAGAGCACGCCGGATCGTCTCAAGGAGTTGGAAACCCTGCTCGGTGCGAGCCTGTTCTCGGGCGATGAACGCGTCGACGAAGAGCATCCGCTGCAGGATGCGACCCAGCAGATCGCCGAAGTGGTGGTGGTGCCGGGGTCGACGCTCGACGGGCGCACGCTGGCCAACATTCGTTTTCGTGAACGTTACCAGTTGATGGTACTGGCCATGTTTCGCTCAAATAAGTGGGCCGGCAAACAGGGCACCGAGCATACCGAGGAGACCCGCTTGCATTCGGGCGATGTATTGTTGGTGCAGGGGTCGATCAAGAATATTGACAGGCTCAAGTCGAGCCGCAACCTGCTGGTGCTGGATGCGAAGTCAGCCCTGCCCATTTCATCGCGTGCGCCGATCGCGGTATTGATTATGCTGGGGATCATCCTGACGGCGGCTTTTGGCCTGTTGCCGATCGCTCTGAGCGCCCTGTGTGGCGTGCTGTTGCTGCTGCTGACCGGGTGTTTGAAGTGGTACGATACCACGCGCGCGCTGAGTGCCCCGGTGATCCTGATTATCGCCACCAGCCTGGCCATGGGCACGGCTATGGTTGAAACCGGTGGCGCCCAGATGATCGCCAGTGCCTATGTTGGCGCGACTGCAGGCATGTCACCCACCTTGATCATGAGTGGTCTGCTGGCGATGATGGCTATTCTGACCAACGTGGTATCCAACAATGCGGCCGCCGTCATCGGCACGCCGATCGCGATAGGCGTTGCCCAGCAACTCGGACAGCCCGCAGAGCCTTTTGTGCTGGCGGTGTTGTTCGGTGCCAATATGAGTTTTGCAACGCCGATGGCTTACCAGACCAATTTGCTGGTGATGAATGCCGGTAACTATCGCTTCGGTGATTTCGTGCGCGTTGGCCTGCCGCTTATCGTGTTGTTGTGGTTGTTGCTGACCTTTCTGTTGCCGTGGTTATACGGCATGTAACATTCGTAACATGATTTGCTGTCTTATGATCAAACTAAAATGAAACCGATAAAATGAGTGAAGCCCGATGAAGAAGCAATTGTTGATAATGCTGGAAATGCAGGACGCGATGAATGCGCGCGTCAATCCCGAGTGGCGCAGTGCCGGCAATCCTTGGTATCGCGCAATCTGGACCGAATGCGCGGAGATGCTCGACCATTATGGCTGGAAGTGGTGGAAGCACCAGCAGCCGGATCTTGAACAGGTGCAGCTGGAACTGGTCGATATCATGCATTTTGCAATGAGTGACTATCTGTTGCGGGAAGACGATAACCAGGCCGTTGCTGCGCGCATCGAGGCCGAGTTATCGCAGCCGAATCCGGGTGACGATATCCGCGTCGCGATCGAAGTGATGGCGCAATCGACTATCGCCCGGCACAGCATGCATTTTTCCGATTTTGCTACTGTGATGAATTTGATCGAAATGGATTTTGATGCGCTGTATCGCAGCTACGTGGGCAAGAATGTGTTGAATTTCTTTCGCCAGGATCACGGCTACAAAGACGGCAGTTACATCAAGGTCTGGCAGGGGCGCGAAGACAACGAACACCTGGTAGAAGTGGTGAATCAGCTCGACAGCAATGACAGCAGCTTTCGTGATGAGGTTTACCAGGGACTGGTCGCGCTCTATCCCGCCGAGTGATAGTGGATACCAGGGCTATATTGCCCTGGCGGAATGACCTGGTGCGTTCAGGAATCGGATAAGCTTATCGGCAAGGCCCGGCTGGTTAACGGCCGGCGGCAGAATTACAGGTCGAGTTCGTCGAGTGCATCGATGTGACGCACGTCTTTTCCTTCGACCAGGAACACCACGTATTCGCAAATATTGTTGGCATGAACGCCGATGCGTTCGAGTGCCCGGGCACTCCAGGAAACGCGCAGCGCGCCCTTGATAGTACGCGGGTCTTCCATCATATGGGTGATCAGTTCGCGCATCATGCTCTCAAATTCGGTATTGACCCTGGCATCCCTCGATATGGTATCGATGGCGTCCTGCACGTTCATACGCGCAAATGCATCGAGCGCCAGGTTCAGGTTTTTGCTGACCAGGTCACCGAGGTGCTCGAGCTTGACGAAGGTTGATGCGCTGACCCTGGCGTCTACCAGTTCAAGCTGGTGTTTGCCGAGTTTTTGCGCCTGATCGCCGATCCTCTCCAGATCGGCGATGGTTTTGATAATGGCGACCACGAGGCGCAAATCGCTGGCTGCGGGTTGTCGACGCGCCAGGATTTGCAGGCACTCTTGGTCAATTTCCATTTCCATCTGATTGACTTCTCGATCCTTGGCAACGACCTTGTGTGCCAGCTCCGAGTCAGAATCGATCAGACACTTGATGCCGTTGTTGACCTGGGTCTCTACCAGGCCACCCATGGTCAGCACTCGATTG
>JAIBDO010000258.1 GCA_024686195.1 Gammaproteobacteria bacterium
GTGGTGTCGGTAAACGTTCGCGTCAGTTTCTGGCCAGCGGGGCCATTGCCCGACGCAACCAGCCTCGACAGGAATTACTTCAGGTACTGGAACAGGCCCAAAGCCGTATCTGGATAACCAACGCCTACTTCAATCCATCGAGACAGCTGTTGAAAATGCTGCAGCAGAAAGCCGGGGAGGGTGTCTCGGTAAAGCTGATCGTACCGCAACGATCGGATATCATCTTCTTTCCGTTGTTGTCCCGGAGTTTCTATTCCGACCTGTTGCAATCCGGGATTCGCGTGTTTGAATACGGCAACCGGGTGCTGCACTCAAAAACGATGATCATCGATGAACAATTGTTGATTGGCAGTACTAACCTGAACTATCGTAGCCTGTTCCATGATCTCGAACTTGACCTGTTGTCAGCAGATCCGCAGATAGTGGCACAGATGGAACAGCGCTTCGAGCAGGATATTGTCGCCAGTGAGGAGATTACCGAGCAAGCCTGGCTGCGGCACCCCTGGCTACTCAAATTGCTCGGCCTGCTGTCGCGCTATTTACGTTACTGGCTATGATTGCTACGGTGTGTCAGCAAAGGTCGTACACAGATATATAACCTTTTATCGGGGCGTTAATTAACTTTAAATAGGCCCTCCAAGACATTGAATTTAAATGTATATTTATGATTATATTAGTGAAACCTGTCCTGCAATGGCCGCAGCCGAATATAGCGCACTACCGGCCTGAGACTATCTGAAATGGCGGAGATCAAACGCAGCGCGCTGATGCCGTATCCTGCTGAGGTGATGTACGATATCGTCAACGACGTCGAGCGATATCCTGAATACCTGCCCTGGTGCGGCGGCGTAAAGCTGCATGAGTCGCACCAAACCTCAATGGAAGCTTCAATTCTGATGCGTGCCGCAGGCTTGAATCACTGGTTTAAAACGCGCAATTGTATGGTGCCGGGAAAGTCCATCGAAATCAGCCTGGTGGAAGGACCTTTCAGTCAGCTGGAAGGATCCTGGCGTTTTACGCCCATCGATACGGATGGGTGTAAAATTGAGCTTTCACTGCAATTTGAAGTTCGCAACTCGCTCGCTGCAGCGGTTATCAAGCCGGCATTCACACGCATAGCCAATACCATGGTCGAATCCTTCTGCAAGCGAGCAAGCGAGCTACATGAGTCCGCACCATGAAGGATAAGATGCTGGTAGAAGTCGCTTACGCGTTGCCGCAAAAGCAAATCATCCTGGAGTGCGAAGTCGATGCAGGCAGCAGAGCGCGGGCCATCGTGCTGGGTAGCGGTATCGATAGCCATTTCCCCGAGATCGAACTGGCTGGCTGTGAGCTGGGTGTTTTCGGTAAGGCGGTAGCGGATGACTATGAGTTGGTAGCAGGCGATCGGATCGAAATATACCGCCCGTTAATAGCCGACCCCAAGGAAGTGCGTCGTGAGCGGGCCGCGAGAGGATTGAAAACGAAGAAAGGTGGCGGTGCTATCAGTCCGGATTGAGGGTGCCATCTATACCGAACAGGGAATTGTTGGAAAAGTGAAGCGTCATTCGGCGGGACTCAGATTTTTGAGTGCTGCCGTCTTTGAGGAAATAAACATAATGCCACTGGTTAGGGCGAAAGGGATCGACAATGGCGGGGGAGCCCAGTAGAAATTTCACCTGGTTGCGCGTCATACCGATTTCAATCTTATCGATCAACTCGGGCTTGATACGATTACCCTGTGGGATATCCATTCGATACAGGCAGCCGGACGATGCTACAATGAGGCAGCCAGCAATCAGGGCGGATCGTAAAAACCTGTAAGTCATATAACTGTAATGCATGGGCCTGTAATTCATGAGCCGATTATCGCGAACGAAGGCCGCGATGATACTGTCACGCACGAATCGCTGCAAACACTGTGAGTAAATTTCTATGGAAACTGCCGATATTAAAAATGCCGGCCTGAAGGTCACCTTGCCGCGCATGAAAATTCTCGAGCTTTTGGAAAGCTCGATCGATCGTCATTTGAAAGCAGAAGATATCTACAAGATGTTGCTGGATTCGGGCGAAGAGATTGCGCTTGCCACCGTTTACCGCGTACTGACCCAGTTCGAAACCGCCGGTCTGGTAACGCGACATCATTTTGATGGTGGTCATGCAGTATTTGAAATCAACGACGGTGAACACCACGATCACCTGGTGGATATTACCAGCGGAAGGGTGGTCGAGTTCTATGACGAGATTATCGAGCAGCGCCAGAAAGAAATCGCGAGCAAGTACAATTTCACGATCTCAGAACACACCATGGTGCTCTACGGCCATTTCAACGATCAGGAATAAGCGAGACCGAGCGTCACTGCGAATGCTTAATCGCGAGTAGCGATCATCTCGCTGGCATGCGCCCGGGTTTGCTCTGTTATGCGAACGCCACCCAGCATACGAGCGACTTCTTCGAGACGATCTTCACCGGCAAGTGCAAACACGGCCGTTGATGTCTGATTCTGGCTACTGGTTTTTTCGACACGAAAGTGATGGTGCGCCTGTGATGCAACCTGCGGCAGGTGAGTGACGCACAGCACCTGGCGATCGCGCCCGAGTAAACGCAGTTTCTTACCTACGATCTCCGCCACGCCACCACCGACACCGCTATCGACCTCATCGAAAATCAGCGTTGGAATCTGCGTTGATTCACTCATGATAACCTGTATCGCCAGGCTGATACGCGACAGCTCGCCACCCGAGGCGACCTTTACCAGCGGTTTGGGGGGTTGTCCCGGATTGGCGCTCACCAGGTAGCGAATCTCATCGATGCCATGCATGCCGGGCTCACTGCCAGCTTGCACATCGATAACGAAACTACCACCGGCCATGCCCAGTTCCTGCATCACGCGGGTTATCTGTTCGGATAACATGGCGGCGGTTTGTTGGCGCTTGTGCGATAACTCGGCTGCGCTGAAGTTGTAGTCTTCGCGCTGTTTATCGAGCGCCATTTGTAATGCCTCGAGATCGTAACTATCACCCTGCAAGGTTTCCAGTTCACGATTCAGACCCTCACTGAACTCGACCAGTTCGGATGTGTCGATACGATGTTTGCGAGCCAGGTTCTGTACCGTTGCGATGCGTTGGTTGATTGTGTCCATGCGTCCGCTGTCGAGTTCGATGCCGTCACGATAAGCGCGCAGCTCGGAACTGGCCTCCTGCACCTGTATCAGTGCGGCACTGATCAATTCATGGCTTGCAGTCAGGGCACTGTCGAATTCAAGTAGCTCGCCCATTTGCTGTTCGCAAAGCGCCAGTACCGATTGAGCATTGTGTTCCTCATCATCAAACAACTGCGCCACTACGACACCGCTTTTGTCGAGCAAACGCTCGGCATTGGACAGACGCTTATACTCGTCCTGCATCACTTCAAACTCACCCGCGGCAAGGTTCAACTGATTCAGTTCTTCGCAGTACAACCCCAGCAGGTCGATGCGTTGCTGGCGCTCCTGTGTGCCCGCGTGGGCATCGCGCAAACGTTTCGCCAGTGCATGGTAGTTCTGATACTTAAGCTTCACCGCATCGAGTAACTCGGTGTCGCCCAGAAATGCGTCGAGCAACTGTCGCTGCACCTGCGGGCGCTGCAGCGACTGATGTTCGTGCTGTCCGTGGATATCGATCAGCTGATCACAGAGTTCGCGTAACTGCTGCAAGGTGGCGTTGTAACCGTTGATA
>JAIBDO010000046.1 GCA_024686195.1 Gammaproteobacteria bacterium
CAATGACGCCTCGATAAGGGGTTTCGAGGCGCTGGTTATTGCCACCCGGGGTGAGACCGGTGCGCTGGTGGCGATAAATTGCGCGCCTATACTACGCAATCGAATTCCGGTAATGCTGATTCCCGGCCGCTATGCAAGCGCCCTGAAAGCCGGTTCTGTGCGCGTTCAATATTCGGCAACCGTTAACCCCGGAGTTTCATCAAATATCACGGGCCACTGGGGTGAGTCGCTAGCGGGACCACCTTTTGTCATCACCACACCCATGTCGGGATGGTTTACCTGTGCCGGCGAGCGAGGCACCGGTATCGCGGTCGCCTTGCAGGTTGCCGAATGGCTATCGATAAACAGGCCGCATGTTCCGCTGAAGTTGATTTTACCCAGTGGTCATGAGCTGGGTTTTTACGGCGCGCGTAAAATGGCGCAAACAATTACGACCCGACCCATGGCGGTTCTGCATCTGGGCTCCTGCATCGCTAACCGAGATGCCAGCATGCGGGCGATTGTTCATGCCGACGCGGCTGCCTGCGAGGCAATTAATACTGCCCTGGCACCGATTCAGATTCTTGCTGACCAGCCTGAAAACTATTTGAACCCTGATTGTTGGGTCGGTGAATCGCAGTGTTGGGCCGAGTTTGGTATGCCGATGCTGTCGGTGGCGGGTATTTCACCTGCATTTCATACCGCTGATGATATCGCGCGAACGGCGACGACCGCGGTATTGCTGAAGCATACCGTTCGTTGTATGACTCGAGCAGCCGTGGCCCTGATTGAAGCTTGCGATTCGAATTGAATGCTAACGATCAGGGTGTCATACCCCTGCAGCCCCGGACCCACTGAAACCTGTATGGGGTTAGATCAATGAGGCGCGCACATGCTCAAGGTAGATTTCACGCAACTGCCGAGTCAGCTCTCCCGGCTTCCCGCGGCTTAGTTCGTGGCCGTCGATATTGATGACCGGCAGGACATAGCTCGAGGCGCCGCTGATAAATGCTTCGTCAGCACTGAGCGCCTGTTCCAGTGTGAAACGGGTTTCGTTCAGCTTGAGGTCGTTGCTGGCGCATAGCGCGATGATGGCGCGTCGGGTGACGCCCGGCAGAATGTCGTTGGTGAGTGGGCGGGTAAGAATTTCGTTACCGCGCACCATAAAAAAGCTGGTGCTACCGCATTCGGTGACATAGCCATCGTCGTCCACCAGCAGGGCTTCGTAAGCGCCGGCCTCGTGCGCAGCCTGTTTCGCCAGCACCTGCCCCAGCAGGTTAACCGACTTGATATCGCGCCGCGCCCAGCGTATGTCGGGCGCACTGGAGAGCCTGATGCCGTCGCGCCCGGCATCATTTTCATCGGCCTGTTTCTCCTGGGTGAACATGAAGATATTGGGTTTGATGCCTTGCGGCCAGACGAAGTCACGTTCGGCGACGCCGCGGGTGACCTGCATGTAGACCAGACCTTCGGCGACATGATTTAGCTCGACCAGGCGTCGAAATGCCTGCAATATTTCGTCCTGCGTAAGCGGTGATTCTATCTGCAGTTTCTGCAGAGAGCTGAAATAGCGTTGCATGTGGTGTTCGAAATCGATCAGTTTGCCGTCGAGTACACCGGCGACGTCATAAATGGCATCGCCGAAGTTCACGGCACGATCGAAAATAGAGATTTTTGCCTCGTGATCGGGCATGTAATCGCCGTTTAAATAGACAATTCGAGTCATTGCGGTTTACGCCTTTCAATAATTTCGCGAAATGCTAGCATACATCGCATGTCACAATCCCGCCGTGAAGAATTAGCCGCAGAATTCCGTAAATTCCTGCCGACCGAGAACGTGGTTGATCAGCCAACCTCTCTCGCCGCCTACGAATGCGATGGCCTGAGCGCCTATCGTGAAACGCCGTTGCTGGTGCTGTTACCGGAAACTATCGAGCAGGTTCAGCAGGTTATGCGGATTTGCCATCAACAGCGACTGCCGGTCGTGAGTCGCGGGGCGGGTACCAGCCTGTCAGGCGGAGCCTTGCCGCATCCCGAGGGTGTGGTGCTCAGCCTGGCTAAAATGAAGCGCATACTAAAGGTCGATACGCTGTCGCGCCTGGCGGTGGTTGAACCCGGGGTGCGGAATCTGGCCATCTCGGAGGCGGTCAAATCCCTGGGTCTGTATTATGCGCCGGATCCGTCTTCGCAGATTGCCTGTTCGATCGGCGGTAACGTGGCGGAAAATGCGGGTGGTGTGCACTGCCTGAAATATGGACTGACCTTGCACAATATCCTTGCGCTCAAACTGGTCGGTGTCGACGGTGAGATCTTTGAAGTCGATCAGCGCTCATTGCACAACGATGGTTATGACCTATTGCCGTTGCTGGTGGGGTCGGAAGGTATGCTTGCCATCGTTGTTGAAGTCACCGTCAAACTACTACCCATTCCACGTTGCGCGCGCGTGGTCATGGGCGTGTTCGATTCGGTCGAAATGGCTGGAGACAGCGTTGCCGCGATCATCGCCGAGGGCATTATCCCGGCTGGTATCGAAATGATGGATAACCCGGCGATACGCGCGGCCGAAGATTTTGTGCATGCCGGTTACCCGATCGATGCCGAGGCGATTCTGATCTGCGAGCTCGACGGCACCGAAGAAGAGGTTGTCGCGCAAATCGAGCTGGTTGAAGGTGTGTTGAAGCGTGGTGGCGCCGTCGAAACCCGTCTCGCCAGGGATGAGGCGGAGCGCCTGTTGTTCTGGTCCGGGCGCAAGGCGGCTTTCCCGGCTGTGGGGCGCATATCACCCGATTACTATTGCATCGATGGCACCATCCCGCGTAAAGCACTGTCCACGGTGCTCACCGGTATCCGTGAATTATCCGCGGAATATGGCCTGCCGGTCGCCAATGTGTTCCACGCCGGCGACGGTAATCTGCATCCGCTGATCCTGTACGATTCCAATAACGAAGGCGAGCTGGAAAGAACCGAGGAGCTGGGTAGCAAGATCCTGCAGCTCTGTATTCAGTGCGGCGGCACCATCACCGGTGAGCACGGTGTCGGCGTCGAGAAGCTCGGCGAAATGTGTATTCAGTTCGGTGAAGCCGAACGTAATCAGTTTCATGCGATTCGTGAGTGTTTCGATCCGCTCAGGCTGCTGAATCCGGGCAAGGCGATTCCCACGCTGGCCCGATGTGCCGAGTTCAATTCGATGCATGTACACCATGGCAAAGTACCGCACCCCGAGATTGAGCGTTTTTGATGAACGCCATCGTTGACGTTGATATCGAAGCCGAACTTGTGACCCAGGTTGCAGCGCTTGCCGCGGCCGGTGGTTCCGTGGAAATTGTCGGCAGTGGTAGTAAACGATTTTACGGTGAGCCGCTGGATGCCCTTCCCATGGAAGTGGCGGCGCACAGCGGTATCATCGATTACGATCCTGCCGAATTGGTGATTACCCTGCGCGCTGGCTGTCGCCTGCGCGACGTCGAAGCCCTGCTGGCCGAGCATCGACAGATGTTCGGATTCGAAGCGCCACATTTTGGCCCTGAGGCGACGATCGGCGGTATGGTTGCCAGTGGTCTGGCCGGGCCGCGGCGTGGATTTGCCGGCAGCATCCGTGATTTTGTGCTGGGCGTGAAGATGCTGGACGGCCGCGGTGAAGTGATGCAATTTGGTGGTCGCGTCATCAAGAACGTGGCCGGCTTTGACCTGTCACGCGTGCTGGTCGGTTCGCTGGGAACGCTCGGGGTGATTCTCGAAGTGTCGATTCGTGTGGTGCCGATGTTTGCCACCGAGACCACGCTCGCTTTCGAACACAGCAGTGCTGATGCGCATATCCGTTGGGTCAATGAACTTGGGTCGCAGCCCTTTCCGCTATCGGCGTCGGCCTGGCACGATGGCACCAGCCAGCTGCGGTTGTCCGGTAGCGAGCAGGGCGTCAATCACGCCATTGCCGAGCTCGGTGGCGAACAGCTTGAGTTCGACTGGGCGCTGTTGCGTGAACAGTCGCATGCGCTGTTTGCGCCTGAACAGCCGCTTACCCGCGTGTCACTGCCACCAGCCAGTGTCGACCTTGTAGCAGGCAGGCCGCAATTGATCGAGTGGGGCGGTGCGCAGCGTTGGCTGTGTGGAGAGGTTGATGTAGACAGCTTGCGGCAGAAAGCCGCGCAACTGGGTGGTAGCGTCTGTGCTTTTCGCAACCATGGCACGGATGTGGCGGTGTTTCATCCTTTGGCTCCAACGATGCTAAAACTGCAGCGCAGCATCAAGTCGAGCCTTGATCCTGCCGGTATCTTCAATTCCGGCCGCATTTATCCGGGGTTGTAGCTATGCAAACGACACTCACCCCGAAGATCAGGCAAAGCCGCCACGCACCAGCGATCGAATCGATCCTGCGCAAGTGTGTGCATTGCGGCTTTTGTAATGCTACCTGCCCGACCTATCAGTTACGTGGCGATGAACTAGACGGGCCGCGCGGTCGCATTTACCAGATGAAGCAGTATTTTGAAGGTGCAGCCGCAAATGTAGAAATGCTCAAGCACCTCGATCGCTGTCTGACCTGTCGTGCCTGTGAAACGACCTGCCCTTCGGGCGTGCAATACAGCCATCTGCTCGAGATCGGTAAGGAAATGATCGAGGTCGACTTGCCGCGTTCGCGTTTCGATCGCCTGCGGCGTGCGGCGATCGTGCGCTTTATCAATTCAGGATGGATGTTTAGCGCTGCGATTCGCATCGGTCAGTCGCTGGCGTGGATGATGCCGGCCGGTTTGCGCAGTTCTATACCGACGCGCCAGGTCGTGCTGACGCGCCACCAGGTTAAACACTCGCGCAAGGTGTTAATGCTGGCGGGCTGTGTTCAACCCACGCTCGCGCCCAATACCAATATCGGTGCCAGTAATCTGCTCGGTAAGCTTGGACTCGAAGTCATCGAACTGGAGCAGAACCTGTGTTGTGGGGCCGCAGCCATGCACACTTCCGAGCCCGAGTATGCGCTGCGCCAGGTTAAACAGTTGATCGACCAGTGGTGGCCGCATATCGAAGCCGGGGTCGAGGCAATCGTGGTGACTGCGACGGGATGCGGGGTTAGCGTCAGGGATTATGCGCGGTTGCTGGCGGATGACCCCGACTATGCCGAAAAAGGCAAAATGGTGACGTCGCTTTATCGCGATTTGATTGAAGTCGTCGAAGCGCATAGTGATGCGATCGAAGTGCCGGACGCTACCGCACGGCGCGTTGCCGTGCACACGCCCTGTACCATGCAGCACGGTCTCGGTCTCAATCATCGGGTTGAGCGATTGCTGGCCAACGTCGGCTACCAGATTTGCCGCATAGAAGACGCGCATTTGTGCTGTGGTTCGGCAGGGACTTATTCGATGCTGCAGCCCGCCATCTCAACCCAGCTTAAGCAGAACAAGATAGACGCGCTGACGGTTGACCAACCGGATGTCATCGCCACCGCCAATATAGGTTGCCAGTTGCAGCTGGCGCAGGGGAATCGGACGCCGGTGGTGCACTGGATCGAGCTGATCTGAAGTGAGTGCCGTGCTCCTTCAAAAATTCCAGATCAATGCGCGTCATGTTACTGTAACGCACGTATATCAGGGCGTCGTGGATGTTTTCGAATCAGTTTATAGAGGTCCGTTCTGAAGCTGCCGGCGGTCAGTGCTGCCTGTCGACTGGCGGAGTGATTACCGTCACTTGCAACTTATGCTTACTAGGTATACCTTTATGCCCCTGTACGCTGCTTAAAGACATGCGGCAGTAAAACAATAATGGCTACACACGCAGTAAATAACCGAAAGTGAATCTGAGGAAAAAACAAATGAAAGCTCTTAAACCCGTGAAACTGGCGCTACCGGTTTGCGCAGGAATTGTGCTGATGTCAGCACAATTCGGCATTTCCAGCGTCGCCTATGCGGCCGCTAAATGTCCAGCCGTTACCGTGGCGGACATGAAAGGCGTTCCCGCCGGCATGTATCCGCAGCAGTATGAACTTGATGAGTTCAATAAACTGGCTAACTGCACACTTAGATACAATGCAAATCCTGCTATTGCGAAATTGAACAAGAAGATTTTTGGCAACCCTAAATTACCACCGCTTGCCCAGCGCCTGCCGGCAGAACCTCTGGTAGTCACACCTTATGACTCGATTGGAAAGTACGGTGGCACATTCGATGCGCTGTCAAATGCGACTGAATCGGGCACCTCAGATTTCATGGCCGTGCGCCACGTAAACCTGGTGCGTTATTCAGACGATCTTGAAACCATCGTGCCCAACGTCGCCAAAGGTTGGGAATGGAATGATGATTTTACCCAGCTGACGTTTTTCCTGCGCAAGGGCCACAAATGGTCAGATGGAGCACCTTTCGGTGCTGCAGATGTTGAGTTCTGGTATGAAAATCTGGCGATAGACACAAATGTTCGCGAAAAGACGAAAGATTATGCCCTGGTCGGCGGCAAGCCGATGACGGTTGATGTTATCGACGAGCAAACAGTGCGTTTCAACCTGCCGTCTCCAAAACCCGGCTTGCTGTCACATTTCGCCAACCACTATGCACAGGGCTTCCAGCCCAAGCATTTTCTTGGCCAGTGGCATCCTGCGGTTAATCCGGATGCCGATGCCAATGCGCAAAAATTGGGATTTGAAAATGGCTATGCAGCCATTGCCGCCTACTACGGCAGCTCTGACTGGATGGACACGCCGACCCCGATGCTGACAAACTCCGACAAACTTGCGAATTTGCCATTACACGCGCACCCGACACTGGAAAGCCATATTGTCATTGCGGAAAGCACCGAGGGTCGTCACTTTGTTGCCAATCCTTATTTCTACATGGTCGATACTGCCGGTAACCAGCTACCCTATATCAACGAGCAGGACGAGGTATTTGTCGGCAACGCCGAAGTGCGTTTGCTGAAGTTGATGAATGGCGAAGTCTCTTTCAAGCAACAGGCATTGAATCTTGATCATGCTCCAGTGCTGCTGGAAAATCAGGAAAAGAGCAACTTCACGATGGTACTGAAACCCGAAGTCGCAATGTCTACTTTTGCCTTTAACGTGACCTCCGAGAATCTGGAAAAGCGTAAGGTTTTCGGTAATTTGAAGTTTCGCCAGGCCATGTCTGTGGCCATCAACCGTGATGAAATCAACGAAGTTGTGTTCTTCGGTACGGGTACTACCCAGCAATATATCGCCTTCTCTCCAACCCCGTCGTTTGTTGATGAAAAATGGACCCAGCATTACGCTCAGTTTGATCCGGAGTTAGCCAACAAACTGCTGGATGAAATCGGTATGAAAGACGTTGATGGCGACGGCTGGCGCGATTTGCTCGATGGCAGTCCGCTGGTACTGAACCTTCAGGTTGCCACGCAGTCGATGTCAATCAAGCAGGTCGAACTAATCGGTCAGCACTGGGCTTCTGTGGGCATCAATAATACGGTCAAGGAAGTCACCACGGATGAATTTCGTTCGGCCATGTCTTCCAACCAGCTCGATGTCACCATGTACCTGAAAGGTCAACCATTGGCTGTTATCCTGGGTATTTCCGAGTTGTTCATTCCACCTTACGATAACTATTTTAACCAGAGAACAGCCATGCTCTGGGGCGAGTATCTCGACTCGGATGGTGGCTCAGGTGTGAAACCACCGGCCTGGGCTTATGAGATGATCGACGATATCAGTGCATTTCAAGCGGCGACAGCGGGCACTGCTGAATCCAATCGAATTGGTCAAAAGCTGGTAAAAACCATGACTGAAAACCTGCTCTTCATCGGTACTGTGAAGTCGGCATCACCGGTTTATCACAGCAATACCCTGAAGAACTTTCCTGAATACAAGACGGCATCTTATGCTTACTACCGGTCTTATCCGTACCGTGGTCCTCAGTGGTACATTGACAAGTAAGTTTTAGAAATAGGTGGTCCGCGGGCATTGTTGAATGCCCGCGGACAACTGAAGTCGATGATTTTTGTTTTGATTCTGGCGGGTTGACCAGGCCCCATTCGGTTACAAAATAGGTAGGAGCGCAGAAGAGAATGCTATTCGCCCGTTTCGCAATCACGCGTGCCTTTTTAGCGATGTTTACGCTGATTCTGGTTTCGCTGATTGTTTTCAGTTTGATGGAACTAGTGCCGGGCGACTGTGCAGAACGTTACCTCGCTTTCAAAAGTTCCCAGGGCTCTGCAATAACCATTGCCGACATCGACGCAGAACGGGTTCGACTGGGTCTGGATCGGCCTTATCTGGTGCGCTGGGGAAGCTGGATCTTTAATGCTTTTCAGGGAGAGTTTGGCGATAGTTGCATCTTGCGTCTCAACATCAGCGAGCTGCTGGGTCAAAAATTCTGGTTAAGCCTTGCCATTTGTCTTACCTCGTTGCTGGTCGCTTACCTGATTGCTATCCCGGTCGGAATCATTTCGGCTACCTCAAAAAGTGCTGTATTAAACAATAGCCTCAGGTTGGTCAGTTATCTCGGTCTGGCGATGCCGAACTTCCTACTGGCGCTTATGATTATGCTATTTTCGACAATATATTTTGGTGACACTCTAACCGGATTGTTTTCGAAAGAGTTTCGCGATGCGGCCTGGTCTTATGATCGGGTCAAAGACTTCCTCTCGCGAGCCTGGTTGCCGGTATTTATTCTGGCCTGGTCAGCGACTGCTTTTGCGATTCAAACCGTGCGTGCACTGATGTCCGACGAGGTTGGAAAATTGTACGTGCTGGCTGCCTCTGCCCGTGGCGTTAGCGGACGCAGACTGCTGTGGCGCTATCCCGCGCGACATTCCCTCGGGCCCATCATTAACTCGCTCGGATTCGATTTAAACCGAATCTTTAACGAGCTACCGATCGTTGCGTTGATCCTGGTTCTCACCGAAGCCGGGTCCCTTTTGTATGACGCTTTGGCAGCTTCCAACGATCAGCAGTTAGCGGGCGCGATAATTTTTATGCTCACCGCCAGTATTGTGACCATTAATTTTATTACCGATATTATCCTCGCCTTAACCGACCCGCGCGTTCGTCGCAGTATCCTGGGGTAAGCGACATGACAGAAACGCCAACCATCGAAGAAACCGATGTAAATGTTGACCAGAAAGCCAAAGAGGCGTACTTCACTGCCGGACAGGGCCAGCTGATCTGGGCCCGGTTTAAGAAACAAAAAGCCGCTATGGTAGGAGCTGGCCTTCTCATTGTATTAATCCTGTCAGGTTTTTTTGCACCGTTCCTGACGCCCTATGACCCAACGATTGCCGGTCGGAATAAAGATTATCTAAATGGTGCACCGAATGTCCCCAGTTTCTGTGATGAAAATGGCTGTTCTCTGCGACCCTTTGTTTACTCATTCAAGCGATCGCGCTCGATTGAGACAAACTTTCGCTGGGTTACCACGATCGACACCAGTCTGGAAGCCCGCCGTTATGTTGTTTTCTTCCCGCAGGGTGACGAATATAAACTCCTGGGTATGACCTTCAATACTCATTTGTTCGGTGTTGATTCGGGCAAGATACATATCTTCGGCACGGACGCGACTGGTAAAGACATTTATTCCCGAACCCTGCAGGCGATCAACACTTCGCTCGCGGTAGGCACGATCGGGGTCTTTATTGCCTTTGTTCTGGCATTGATAATAGGCGGCATTTCGGGTTATTACGGTGGCTGGATCGACTCCGTGTTGCAGATGATTACGGATGCCGTCCGAACCATTCCAACCATTCCATTATTTATGGCGCTAGCCGCATTCATTCCCGCTACCTGGAGTTCGGAGACCCGATTTCTATTCATCTCGATTATCCTTGGGTTTGTGGGTTGGCCAACGCTGGCAAGGCGGGTTCGAACCCATTTGCTGACCGAGCGCAACCAGGAGTATGTGCTTGCGGCACAGTTGTGCGGCGCAAGTGCAGGTCATGTTATTCGTCGTCACTTATTGCCGAGTTTTACCAGTTACATCATCGTCGATCTGATCATATCATTCCCGTATATGGTGCTGTCCGAAACCGCGCTCAGCTTCATCGGCCTTGGTTTGAAAGATCCGGTGAATTCACTAGGTGTCATGCTGCAGAACGTGACCAGTGCGGATGTCCTGTTGAATTACCAGTGGTATTTCATTCCGGTCTTTTTCTTTATCACGCTGGTGCTCGCCTTCGTGTTTGTCGGTGACGGTCTACGTGATGCTGCCGATCCTTATGCGGATACCAAGAAATGACCAAGCCGCTGATTTCCGTAAAAGACCTGACGCTGCGCTTTAAGACCGATGAAGGTCTGGTGACTGCCGTAAATAACGTGTCCTTCGATATCGCGCCTGGTGAAGTACTTGGACTGGTAGGTGAAAGTGGATCCGGTAAGTCGGTTACCGCCAAGTCGCTGATGATGTTGAATGCTGAAAATGCGGTGTACGACGAGGGCAGTCAGGTCATACTGAGTATCGACGGTGAGGAGTATGATGTGCTGAAACTGCGCGGAGCTCGCGACCAGTTGATTATCCGCGGTGGTGCAGTATCGATGATATTCCAGGAACCGATGGCGAGTTTTGCGCCGGCAATCACCATCGGCGAACAAATGGTTGAGCAATTGATGATCCACTCCGACATGACCAGAGCGAAAGCCAAGGAGATATCAATCGAAATGCTGACCCGGGTCGGCATTCCGGAACCGGCGGAGCGCTTCGGTCAGTATGCCTTTGAGTTTTCCGGTGGCATGCGCCAACGTGCGATGATCGCCATGGCATTGTCGACCAAACCGCGATTGTTGATTGCGGATGAACCCACTACCGCACTTGATGTCACCATCCAGGCCCAGGTCATCGATCTGATGAAAGATCTGGTCGATGAATTTCACATGTCGATTCTGTTTATTACCCATGACCTGGGTGTTATCGCGCAAACCGCGGATCGAGTCGCCGTTATGTATCTGGGTAACCTGGTAGAGACCGGAACGGTGCGCCAGGTCATCAATACACCATCGCATCCTTACACGCGGGGATTGTTAAATTCGCTGCCCAAGCTCGACGATCTCGATGCACCGCTCACGCCGGTACCGGGCGATATTCCGTCGCCACTGGATCGGCCCAGCGGCTGCGTTTTCCACACGCGCTGCGTCGAGTCGGGTGATATCGCCGAAAGATGTCGTAGCGAGATTCCAGTCACCAGCATCGGTACCGATGATCATCGGGTGGACTGCCACCTGGCGAATTCGAGAGACCAGGCGGGGGACCAGGCATGAGCGATATTTTGATCCGGGCGAATAATCTTTCGGTGCATTTCCCGTTGAGCCGCGTCGGCTTTGGTGAGCGTCCAGTGGTTCGTGCCTGTGAAGGCATCAATATCGAAATCGAGAAAGGCAGCTTTTTCGGTCTGGTCGGTGAATCGGGATCCGGCAAGACCACGCTGGGGCGTGCCATGCTGAAGGCGGCGCCGATCAGTCACGGTGAAGTTCTCTACACAGATGGAGAGGTTGACTACAGTCTTGGCGACATACGGGCAGCTGATCTCAAGGAATATCGTAGACGTGCGCAATTGATCTTTCAGGATCCCTACGCTGCGCTCAGCCCGCGTATGACCGTGCGCGACATCATCGCCGAACCGCTTGAAGTCATGGGAATTACTTCGAGTCGAGAAGAAACCGATACGAGGGTGCGCGAAATTGCCTCGTTGTGTCGCCTCAATCTCGAACATTTACGCCGCTTCCCGCATGCTTTTTCCGGCGGCCAACGCCAGCGGATATCGATTGCGCGCGCGCTGGTGTCGGGCCCTAAATTTATCGTTGCCGACGAAAGCGTCGCCGCGCTCGATGTATCCATCCAGGCCGATGTGCTCAACTTGCTGAACAAAATTCAGCAGGATAGCGGCATAACCTTTTTGTTCATCAGTCATGATTTGAGTGTCATTGCGCACACCTGCGATTTTGTCGCCGTCATGTATCTCGGCCAGATTGTCGAAGCGGCACCGACGCGCAAGCTGTTCGCGGAAACCGCACACCCCTACACCCGGGCCTTGCTGTCAGCTATTCCGTCGCTGGACCCGGATGTTCGTGGTAATGCGCAGAAACTCGAAGGCGAGATTCCAAGCCCGATAAATCCGCCCCCGGGTTGTCGCTTCAATACGCGTTGTCCACATGCGCAGGAACGCTGCCGCAATGAAGTTCCCGAATGGCGTGAGTACAGCACCGGTCACCATGTTGCCTGCCACTTTGCGGAAGAACTCGCCTGACCGATGGGGTGCAGGAAGTGCTGTAATCCGGCGGTTAATGGCTTGTTATCGCCAGGGTTAGTTGCATGAATATAGAACCCCTCCATACCGAATTCGGCGCCCGTATCAGTGGTGTCGATTTGTCCCTTGAGCTCGACCAGCCAACTTTCGCGCAGATCGATCTGGCGCTAAACCGCCATTCTTTTCTGTTGTTTGAGAATCAGCAAATGAATGATCAGGCGCATCTCGATTTCACGCGTCGCTTCGGCGAGCTGGAAGAAGAGCATGTGAGTTATTACAGTCGTGGTGAAATCACCTATATGGGAACGGTCGGCAATATCGACGCTGATGGCAACAAGGTGTCGGCGCGCCAGATCAAATCCTCGACCGGTAACGAGATGTGGCACTCGGATAGTTCATTTCGCGAGATTCCAGCCATGTATTCGCTACTGACCGCCTATGAAGTGCCCGATGAAGCAGGCGAAACGGCCTTCGCCAGTGCGCGTTCAGCCTACCAGCGACTCGATCCATCAACGCGGGAACTCATCGAAGGTCGTGTTGGCATACATGACTATATATATTCGCGGACTCAGATTAGCGAGGATGCCGTCAATCAGGGGCAGCGGACCTATATGCATCCCGTGCGGCAACGGCTGGTGCGGCAGAATCCGGTAACTGGCGAGCGCAATGTCTATGTGGGCTCGCACGTCAAGGAAATCGAAGGCATGCCCGACGGTGAGGCCAAACCCCTCATCAAACGTCTGATTGCCGAAGTGACGCGTCCTGAATCAGTCTACCGGCATCGCTGGCAGGTCGGTGATTTTGTGATCTGGGATAATCGCTGCCTGTTGCACTGCGGCTGCGGTTACGATGCCGATAAATATCGTCGCCGAATGCATCAGACCCGGGTCCGCGGCGCTGGGCCATCGATCGCCGAATCCCTGAAATAACTCAGGCAGTTGTGCGCAGAAACGAAAAGAATGCCAAATTCATTGTTTGTCGCTGAATCTTACCGGGAACTGCGAAAGCCTCTGCTTGAAGCCAGTGGCCTGCCACCAGATTGCTATACCTCGGCAGAGTTTTACCAGCGCGAGGTCGAACGTATTTTTCGACAGCATTGGCAGTTTGTCGGGCGCGAAGAGCAACTCCCCGAAATCGGCAGCTATTTTTGCTATGACGGTCCAGCAGGCCCGGTTGTTATCCTGCGCAGCAGTGGCGATAAAATTATGGCCTTTGCCAACAGTTGTCGCCATCGGGGTGCGCGACTACTGAACGGAAATGGCGCCTGCACGCGTATCGTCTGCCCCTATCACGCCTGGACGTACCGGCTCGATGGACGACTGATCGGCACGCCGGGTATGCAGCAGACAATCGGCTTTGAATCGGCCGACTTCCCATTGCTTGAATTGTCGGTTTCAAGCTGGGGTGGATTTATTTTCATCCATTACCAGGCATCACCACCGGCACTGGCCGACCACCTGGGTAATATGCCCACCAGGTTTGACGATCATGGGGCTTCGCAAATGCGCCTGGTCGGGAAGCTTGATTTTGAAATTAACAGCAACTGGAAACTACTCGCTGAAAACTCACTAGAGGCCTATCACACCGGTAGCGTGCATCGCGAGACACTTGGCCAACAGGATTCACGCCCGATCTCGACGCTGGGCAACTGGACCGGTTTGCTGGTGGAGGATGAGCATAGTGTCGCCACCTTGCCGGGCGACGGAAATCCGTTGCCTTTCATCGATGGGCTTGGGGACGAGGCCAGGGCAGGTGCCTGTTTTACCCTGTTGTATCCCTCGACCCAGTTTGTTTTCGCGCAGGATTGCATCTGGTGGCTGGCATTCAAACCGGTTGCGGTGGATCGCACGGAGCTGTCGATTGGTGCCTGTTTCCCAAAATCGACCTGTGAGCTGGAGGGCTTCGAGGAAAAGCTTGCACCTTATTTCGAACGTTGGCAGCGGGCCACTGCCGAAGATAACGCGATCTGTGAGCAGCAACAGCAGGGCCAGGCCGTCCGGCGTCCGCCCGGTCGTTATGCGGCCAGTGAATTTGCCGTACACGCCTTTGATAACTGGGTTATTGACCAGGTGCTGGAGATCTGATTTTGTGGGCACAAACCTGGTGATGGCGGGATACTCGCCTGCAAGGCACAGAACATTTATACTAATCGATTGCCAGGGGGTAATAGTATGACCATCAATAAAGTCCTGATACCACTTAACCAGTCCGAGTTAAGCCTCAAAATCGTACCTTGCGTGGAGAATCTCTTCGCCCCTGGAGATGCCGAACTGCTGCTGTTTTATGTGACCAAACCGCCGCGTAGCGCCGGCTTTGGCGAACCGGATCTGGGTGCTGGCTATACTCCGAGGCCGGGTGATGAACCGGTCAGGCCGACAATGCATCCCATTTACGCAACCCAGCAGGAAGATAGCATCAGTGCTCACGTCAAGTCCGAACTGGCTCCCCTGGTCAATCGACTCGA
>JAIBDO010000240.1 GCA_024686195.1 Gammaproteobacteria bacterium
CGTACACTGCTCTCACGCAAGCGCAGCAAGTTCGATACCTCGGCATCGCTGGCGATTGAAACCTGAGTGCTGAAATATAAAATTTTTACTCGGAATGATGACTGACTGTCTGTTATATGCCGAACTGCGAAGCTCAATTGGCAAAATTGAGCTTCTTCAGGGAGATACATTATCCAATTGACATCGGCTACGCCCAGGTAGTGATCGGTATCAAGCTAAACCTGTGAGCCCCTGTGAATAGCTGGTGGTTTTTCCTGGCTAACAGCGAAGGTTTTTCAGGAGGTAAGGACCGCTAGCGAAATTGGTATATAATTTGTTTCGCTAACAGTCTAGTAACCAGGTTACTTTTTCGGAGAACGTCGTGCCTAAAGCCATTACCAATCTATCCTGCTATGCCAATTATCTTGTCAAGGTTTCCGTCCTGATCGTTTTTTTTTCGAGTTTGTTTCTATCAACGATAGGGCAGGCTGAAGATTCTGTGGGGACCCTCAAATTTGCCCTCGGTCTTGTTAACATCGAGTCGAGTTCAGGTGAAAAACGTAAAGCCATTAAAGGTGATAAATTAATGCGGAATGAGCTGGTGGTAACCGGCGCCGCCAGTATCGCTGTCATCCAGCTGAACGATGATAGTCGGATGACACTTCGACCCAAATCTGCATTTCACGTCAACCAGTTCAACATGAACGACGATAGCAGTAGCCAACAAAGCGTAATACTGAATTTGCTACGTGGCGGTCTCAGGCTGGTCACCGGGCTTATCGGCAAGGTCAATCCAGCCGGATACCGGCTCAATACACCGATCGCTACCATCGGTATTCGCGGCACTGAATTTAGCACGCGGCTGTGTGACACAGATTGTGCGGCTGAAGAGAAAAAGCTCGCCGGTAGTGATGCCGCTGCAAAAATTAAAGAAGGCCTGTACGTCAACGTCGACGATGGTGGAGTTCGTGTGAAAAATTTTGCGACCGACAATGCACTGGATATAAGCCAGGGTGAGTCCGGCTATGTCGCTGATTTATTTTCGCTACCGGTAAAACTGAGTTTGATACCTGCTTTCCAGCTCCTGGACAAGATACCATCACCGAGCAAACTTGATTTTGACGACATCGAGATTTCAGATGACGCGTTAGAGATAGATAAGCCCGACCTTGAAAGTGCTGAGATCACGACTGCCGCTACTGCTACTGCTACCGCTGCCGCTGCCGCTGCTGCCGTTGCCGCTGCCGTTGCCAGCGAAGAGAAAGCCGCTGCCGCTGCCAGCGAAGAGAAAGCCGCTGCCGCTGCCAGCGAAGAGAAAGCCACGGTGATCGATATTTCTGGAATCTATGAGCTCGAAGTTAGTTACGATAGAGATTTGCCCCTTGCCGATCGCCTATGGTTTTTCGGTGCTGACCCCGATATTGAATTCATCTTGACGCAAGAAGGTGACAAGATAAAAGGTGAATTTGAGGGCGATCTAGACGGGACGATTAAAGGCAAGATTGATGATGAAACCGTGGTAGTCGAATTTGTGCTCGAGGCCAGAGGCGGCGAGTACAAAGATGGCACCGGTACATGGGTTGTGCGGGACGACGGCAATTTAGAAGGAATTTTCAAGATAAGAGACCAAAGTAGAGGGATTATTCGAGGGAGTTGGGTCTTGACTAAGACTGATTAGGATTCAGCTGTTTAGCCGGTTAAGATATCTCAAACCGGTTTTTCGGTGTTTGGCTCCCCGTCGCGGGCTCGAACAGGGACCCATTGATTAACAGTCAATTGCTCTGAGAGGAAGGGGATGAATTGAAAATAATCCATCCGTCGCCTTTAAGTCATCCTTTTATTCTCAAAAATGGCTTGTGGCCTATTGTTGCGCCGCGATCCGCCGAGTAAAATTGTCTGTTACCACACTCCGACTTATCCTAACCCTGAAGAGAACCATGTTCGAAAAAATTACAGTGGCACCGGCCGATCCGATTCTTGGTCTCAACGAAAAATTTCTGAGCGATTCTCGCAGCGACAAGATCAATCTTGGAGTGGGCGTCTACAAGGACGACAGCGGCAACACGCCGATACTGAACTCGGTCAAAAAGGCAGAGACTCGTCTGCTCGCCGATGAAAATAGCAAAACCTACCTCGGCATTCCAGGCAGTGCTGATTACGCGTTGGCCGTTCAGCAATTGTTGTTTGGCGCCGATTCATCGATCATCGCCGACGGCCGTGTGCAAACCGCGCAAACCCCGGGTGGTACCGGTGGATTGCGGCTTGCCGCCGAACTGATCAGCCGGCAAATCGGCGCGACCCGCGTGTGGGTGTCCGATCCGACCTGGGCCAATCATGTCGGCATCTTCCAGGCCGCTGGCCTGGAGATATCGCGCTACGCTTACTACGATGCGGATACGCATGACATGGACTTCGAGGCAATGCTGGCCGATCTCGGCCAGGCGTCGGTAGGTGACGTCGTGTTACTGCATGGTTGCTGCCACAATCCAACCGGCATCGATCCCGATCGCGAGCAATGGGCAAGGTTGGCTGAGCTGTGTTCGACTCGCGGCCTGTTACCGCTATTCGATTTTGCCTATCAGGGATTTGCGCGCGGCCTCGATGAAGACGCCGAGGGCTTGCGCCTTTTTGCCGAGCATTGCGACGAAATCCTGGTGGCCAGCTCATTTTCAAAAAACTTTGGCATTTACGGTGAGCGTACCGGCGCGTTTACGCTGGTAGCCACCAATGCCGAGGTCGCTGCGACCGTGTTCAGCCAGGTCAAGAGCATTATCCGCGTGATCTATTCGAATCCACCAAAGCATGGCGCAGCGCTGGTCGCCGCTATCCTGACCGATCCCGAACTGCGCGCGGAATGGGAAAAGGAAGTTGCAGCAATGCGAGATCGCATCAAGCAAATGCGCAGCTTGCTGGTGGCAACACTAAAAAACAAAGGCGTTGATCGGGATTTCAGTTTCATCGAACGGCAGTGCGGTATGTTCTCGTTTTCAGGCCTGAATAAGGAGCAGATTTTAAAAATGCGCGATGATTCGGGTGTCTACGCGGTCGACTCCGGGCGTTTCAGTGTCGCTGCGATGACGACCGGCAACATGGATGCGCTGTGTGACGCCATTGTCGCGGTAATCGATTAGCCAGAGTTCCTCGCCGGGTGAGGGATGGACCCCTTCCTACATCAAGGCAGCTTGATAAGCCCGGGACATTATAAGCCCGGGACATTGCGGGCACAAAAAAGCCGGTTGCATTACTGCAAACCGGCTTTTCGGTGTTTGGCTCCCCGACCCGGGCTCGAACCAGGGACCCATTGATTAACAGTCAATTGCTCTACCAACTGAGCTATCGGGGAATAGAGGATGCGCATTCTAATGGAATATAAAATATACGGCAACCAGATTTATCGCTGCTGCAGGCTGCTTCGCGTTTTCAGGTTTAGGTTTCCAGGCCTGGGTCAATCGCGCTGCTGGTCAAGGGGGTCGTACTCCTTGCCACAGGTGCGAGCGCAAATGGCGAGCTTACCGTCGGCAATCGATGTCTGATCCCAACTGGCGGGAATAGCCTGCTGAAATAACGGGCCTTCAATCACCTTCTTGAGTCCATGCTGTCGGGCATCAACCGCCGCGATACCGCCATAAGCCTGCAGCAGATCAGCGAACTGGCGACGCTCGGCTGTGCTGGATTCGCTGAACACCGCACCGAGCCAGCAGCAGGGTAGCGCATAGCCCTGGGCGGACAGGTACATTTTGCGTTTAGGCCCGGCAACTTTACAGTCGATATCGACCTTGTCGAGGTAAGTCTGGTACTCGCCGTAACGTTTCTTGACGACTTCGAGATTACCAAAAGCCGGGTTTTGATGGTCCGGGTTTATCGGCTGCTCCAGAAAGTATTCAAAACTGCCTTTTTTGTCGAGGACCTCGAAGCGATCCGATGTTTCCAGTTCGCCAGCGTCGAGAAAGCGTCCGGTCTTACGCACAAAAAATTCCTTGAAGCCCATGTCTTGGGCCAGCCTGCGTGCCTCTTCAACCTGGTGCTCATTGTGACGAAAGACGAGGAAATCCCATTCTGCGCGTCCACCGGCTTCGATGAAGGCTTCGGCACTGCGCATCACCGTTTTCCAGTCAGCACCGCGCCGATACAGATGATTGGTGTCCTCCAGCCCGTCGATGCCGAAACGCAGGTAATGAGGCCCCTGTTTCATGATTCCGGCAAGCTCGCGCCACCATTCGGGTCGGCGTGCCGAGCCGTTGCTGTGCAGGCACAGGTTGAGGTTCGGCCCGTGTTCACGCAGGTAACGGAACACTTCGATGCAGTCACGTGCGACCATGGGGTCGCCATAATTGCCACAGGCATCTTTTGGTATCCATGTTCTGGTAATTGTGTAGTTGTAGTAATCACATTCTGCCGGATCATCGCCTTGTGTGTCTGAATCGCTGAATGTCACAGTTGGTGATGGGTCGCAATTATCCGATGCTGTCACGACAGGAACTGGAGGAACTGCATCGCATTGTACTGTAACGTCTGCAG
>JAIBDO010000142.1 GCA_024686195.1 Gammaproteobacteria bacterium
GTCACCCTGCTCGTCCAGCGACGAACGCTTTAACTGCCAGATCGATTTCAACCCGAAAAACAGGCGCATCCAGTGTTTCGTTTTACTGCCCGCCAGCATCCAGCGCGAAAAACGACCCACGCGCGTGCCGCTGCGTTTGATGAAGTCAGTGTTTATGACGGCGACCGGCACTCCGGTCAGACGTTCCGATAATACAATATCATTCTCATCGGCATCCAGGATTGCCTGTTTGTAAACGGCGCTGGCGCGACACTCTTCACTGGCAATGAAACGGGTACCCAACTGACAGGCAGCGTAACCCTGATCGAGCGCCTGCCACAGTTCGTCATTTCTGCCGACCCCACCGGCGCAGACCAATGGCGCACCCAATGGCTGCAACTCATCGTAGAGTTGTTTCAGGGATTTCTGACCAGCGTGCCCGCCGGCACGACGGTTAACGCAAATCAGGCCATCGGCACCGCAGTCCAGACCGATTTTCGCCCATTTAAGTTCGGTCACGTCGTGATAGACCAGCCCGCCGGCCGCATGTACGCGCTTCGTCACCCAGTCCGGTTTGCCTAGTGAGGTAACAAAGAAATTGATACCTTCCTCCAGTGCGATGTCGATCCACTCGCTCATGCGCTGTTGATACTTCTTCGATGACTTTTCGATCAGCGCATTCATGCCGATCGGTTTATCGGTGAGTCCGCGCATGAAACGAATGCCGGCACGATAATCGTGGCCATGCACATAAGTCAGCGAGACAGGTTGCAGGATCCCGATGCCCCCCGCCTGTGATACCGCCGCGGTCAACTCGGGGTTACTGCAGGGATACATGGCACCGCCGATAACCGGGTAACGTATACCAAGTTGCGCGCAAAAGGCGCTCGCTGCTGGCGGCAGTGCAGGTGACATCAGATCTTGTAACCAATCAGCCACGTGGCGCGAACCCGGGTTACGATTTCACCACTTTGATCCTGCAGGCTGGCCTCGACCTTGCAGGCTGTATCGTCCTGCAAAAGCGGCGGCAATTCGAACTCGGCAATCGCGGTGATTCTGCCACGTGCCTTCTTTAGATATTCGGCCTGGATATCAATCACGATACCGCGCATGTCTGCCGATAGTGCAGACAGCACGGCGAGGCCCGTCACCAGCTCGCCGAGATTGACCAGTGCGATTGCATGCATTGAATGCAGATGATTGCGCAGCCGGCGTCTATCTTTGATGCGCACGCGGGCATAACCTGGACGAATTTCTTCAACGCGGGCGCCGATGTTACCGCTGTAAGGCGCGAACCAGCCCAGGGCCAGGCTAAACATCAGGCGCCCAGCCGGTAGCGGCTTCAGACGTGACCACCAGACCATGACCGGGCCATCAATCTGAGTCGTCCCATGCGGGCTCTTGTTGATCTGTGTCATCCAATGTGAAGGCTGGCTTGTGCGGCTAGGCATTATGCGCTATTAATGAATCCATGGAAAATCAAGACCGCGAAAAATTAGTAGCTGCATTCGAACACATGGTCGAAAGCGTCAGTCAATCCATGCATGAGGCAGAAGAAGCCCTGGCCCCGACCATTGATGAGATGGTGCACAATGCCCAACAGCTGGCGCGTGAAATTTTCACGCTTACCCAGGAAGAGGCGGAAAGCCTGGGCAACACGCTGAAACGCGATATGCACAAGGCGAATCAAGTACTCAACCAGCAGGGCAAGGAGTTGCACGACTGGTGGAGTTTCGACCTCGCACTGGTAGAAGACAAGTTTATCGATATGATTGCGCGCGCCGCGGATAAAACCTGGCTTGATTTTCGCGCTTTCGAAAACGAGGATCACCAGGCCAGCATTTATAAAACCGGCGAAGTTTGTAATGCCGGCAGTTTCAGTTGCATAAACTGTGACGAGGTTCTGCGCCTGTCGGGCACTGAGCAGATTCCGCCTTGTCCGGGATGCGGTCATCAGGAGTACTATCGTATTTCCAGCTGACTGTAACCTGCATTTTCGCTAACCACCAAACTGCAGCACGCGCTCCCTGCTTTGTTCAGATAGCAGCTTGCGGATGGCATCATTCCTGGTGCCGCATTTTCTTTATCATCTCCCTCTCGCCTGACCTTCTGGTCTGTGGACTACATGCCCGATGACGTTTGCTGCGAGTCCTGTCTTCAGCGCTCTGCTGACTGCTTACTGATACTCAAGTGCACGGAAACTGCTGCTTACATCTGAGATCAACAATCCTTTCACCTGATTTCCTGTGGCATTTATACGGGATACCGTTGGTTCAGAATAATTAACCAACGGTGGGCCTAAATCAGAGTTGTCGATGGCCGGTCGATCATATAGAGTCGCACGAGCTTGCACCAATAAAGCGCAAACCTTCCAAATCGAAAATCTTAGGGACTGTGGACATGAATAAGTGGTACGAACAGTTATTCAAGAACATCGGCGCTCAGCCTGAAATCAGCAAACTAAAAGTCGGCGAAAATACGTTTTCCGAGAACTATCAGGGTGATTTCTCTGTTGCCGACGCGATACCCGATCTCGAGGTGCTGGCCACCATAAATACACGTAACCGTGCTCAGGCACGGCTGGTTAAAATTTCGCGTGATCCGAAGAATTACTCGATCAAATTATTTTCACTCAAAGATTCGATTCCGCTATCACAGGCAATGCCGATTTTCGAATCCATGGGCCTGGAAGTTTTGATCGGTCGTCCCTATCGAATTCGCCTTGGCAATCGTAACTACTGGATCAATCACTTCACGCTCGAGCGCGGTGACAATATCTGCGCGGTCGATCCGCAGAATATCCCGCTGTTTTTCAGTCAACTATTCGAAAGTATCTGGCGCCGCCGCAACGAAAATGACGCATTTAATCACCTGCTGTTCAGCGCCTGCATCAAGGCCGAGAACATCCAGATATTGCGTGCTTATACTGCTTATCTACAACAGATCCGCTTCCCGCACAGTCGCGAATACATCATCGAAACCTTGAACAGCTATCCCGAAATAACGCTCTTGCTGGTGCAGGGTTTTCTCGCCAAATTCGACCCTGATGGTGGGACGCAGACGTCTCATCTCGATATCTTCGAGAAGGTACGGCGTCGATTGCATATTATCGAATCACTCGACCATGATCTGATTTACAAGCACCTACTCAACCTGATTGAGTCCACCGTGCGTACCAATTACTTTCAGCCGGATCGAATCGAAACGGGTCACATCAGTTTCAAGCTTGATTCAGAACTGATCTCCGATCTGCCGAAACCGTCACCGCGTTTCGAGATCTATGTCTACGCGGCACGCTTCGAGGGGATCCACCTGCGCGGCGGTCTCGTGGCACGCGGTGGTATCCGCTGGTCAGACCGACGTGAAGATTACCGCACCGAGGTACTTGGCCTGATGAAAGCACAAATGGTCAAGAATGCGGTCATCGTTCCATCGGGTTCCAAGGGCGGCTTTATTACCAAGCAGTTAACCCAGCTACCGGCATCCGAGACTTATAACGAGGTGCAGGCCTGTTATTCGCTTTACATCAAGGCGTTGCTCGAGCTAACCGATAATCGCACCGCTGAAGGCGTCATTGCGCCCCGGCACACGCGTATCCACGATCAGGCTGACCCTTACCTGGTAGTCGCGGCGGACAAAGGCACTGCGGCATTTTCCGACGTTGCCAACGCGATCGCGCAGGAACGCGATTTCTGGCTGGACGATGCTTTCGCCTCGGGCGGGTCACAGGGTTACGATCACAAGAAAATGGGGATCACGGCACGCGGCGGCTGGGAATCGGTCAAACGCCATTTTCGCGGCCTGGGCCGTAATATTCAGAAAGAAAAGTTTACCGTGGTCGGAATAGGCGACATGTCCGGTGACGTTTTCGGCAACGGTATGTTGTTATCGCCCTGCACTCAACTGGTCGTAGCCTTTAACCACATGCACATATTCATTGATCCCATTCCTGATGTTAAGAAAAGTGAAAAAGAGCGCCGACGACTGTTCGATCTCGGTCGTTCAACCTGGAACGACTACAACAAGAAGCTGATCAGTAAGGGTGGTGGTGTCTTTCTGCGCTCGGCCAAGCAAATCGACCTGACCCCGGAAATCAAACATCTGCTGGGTTGCAAAGAGGATCACCTGACGCCGAACGAATTGATCGTATACATTCTCAAAGCGCAGGTCGATCTGATCTGGAACGGTGGTATCGGCACCTATTTCAAGGCTAGTGGCGAAACGGATAGCGATGTCTCTGACAAGAGCAACGATGCGATTCGCATTAATGGCCGGCAGATTCGAGCCAAAGCGCTTGGCGAAGGTGGAAATCTTGGTATTACCCAGCGTGGTCGTGTTGAATACGCCCAGGCAGGTGGACTGGTTTACACCGATTCCATCGATAACTCGGCTGGTGTGAACTGTTCAGACAAGGAAGTGAATATCAAGATTTTGCTGTCGCAGCTGGTCAAGTCCGGGCAGGTGACTCCCCTGGAACGTAATCAACTGCTGGTGGATATGACCGATGAGGTTGCGCAGAAATGCCTGTTTAACAACTATCGGCAAACTCAGATCATCGATGTGATCGAAAAGGATGCGGCGTTGCGTATGTACCAGCACGCCCGTTTCATGCGTCACCTGGAGGCCGAGAAAATTTTAAACCGACGGCTGGAATACTTACCCGGCGACAAGCAGATCACCGATCGTATCGCCAAGAATCAGGGCTTGACGCGTCCCGAGCTATCGATTTTGCTGTCCTATAGCAAACTCACCTACAAGAATGCCCTGCTCGGCTCTTCATCGTTAACAGAAGACTGTTACGATGCGATGTTGCTGGGTTATTTCCCGCGCTTGATCCGCAAACGTTTCGCCAGCGAGATTCTCAAACACCCGTTGCGCAAGGAAATCATCGCTACCATTTTGAGTAATCAGATCGCCAATAATATCGGCATTGGTTTCGGCTCGAGGATACGCGAGGAAACCGGCTCAAGCATCGAGGACATCGCCAAGGCTTACGTGGTTTGCGTCGATATCTTCGGACTTTACGACACCTGGCGCAGGCTCGAGCAGCTCGACAACGTCGTTAACGAACATGATCGTTACGAGAGCTTCCGTGCGGTCAGCGGCCTGCTGGAGCGCTCCATCAGCTGGTTGCTGCGTCATCAACCGTCTGATTTCAATGTCAGCGAGGTCATACAGCGCTATAAACCCCACACTCAGAGCTTACTCGGGGTCATTTCGGGTTCAATCATTGGGCAGTCACGCAAGAATTATCTGGCCAGCAAACGTCTGTTTATCAAGTATCGGCTGCCAGCCGCACTGGCACAGGAACTGGTCGACAAAACCGCGCTGGCGTCAGCCTTTGATATTATCGAGGTCAAGGCGAACCTGGGTATTGACATAGAGGTTGTTGCGAAGCTGTTTTATACCGTCTCTGAACGCCTGCAACTGCACTGGATTCGTGATGCCATCTCGCAAACGATCGTGCGTAACCACTGGAACCATCTGGCCATCCTCAACCTGCGTAATGATTTACATGCCAACCAGCGCAATTTGACGGAACTGGTGTTGAACACCGTTGAGAACAAGCGCCATACCGGAAAGGCGATGGCTATCTGGGAGGAGCAGAATGCTGTAGCCCTCGAACGCTACGACAGTATGTTGAACGAATTCAGCGCCATGCGTACCGTGGACTTCCCGACCATCAGCGTGGCGGTGGCCGAGGTGCGACGACTGGTGCTACTTGGTCAGCGTGAACATCATCAGTGATGGTTTTTTGTTAACAATTGACCTGACGCCTGGATAATCAATTATTTAATTGTTTTAAAACAATAGCTTAATAATAACAGTTAAAGTAAATTCGTCTCTCACCGTGGATTTCACAAAGCTTTAGCTTTGTACTAGTTGACCGTGATGTCGTGCGGCAGGTCGCCAGATTTTGGTGCATTTTGCCGCCGGCGTCTGGCGGTATCGGTGATGATTCCTGCCCGCTACCCGGCTCTCACTGGCAACTACATACAATCTCTCTGATCGTTAATTATCAGCGGCTTATTTCCCCGGCACGACTGGATCATGAATTGAGACTTGAGCGCTACGAATCTGGTTTTTCATCGGCAATATCCCAACTCGTTCAATCCCGGCAGATTTTGTTGCAGTGTCTCAAAGGGGTAGTAAACTCGTTTGATGAGTCAATTTCATGACAAGTTCGATCACCGCGTCTGGGATGTGGTTGCATCGATCCCGGCAGGCCGTGTAATGGGTTATGGCGAAGTGGCGAGGGCAGCCGGTTTTCCACGCTATTCGCGCATGGTAGGGGCGGCATTGGGCCGCTCACCTGAACCCCTGCCCTGGTTCCGCGTGGTGCGATCAAACCGAACTCTGGCCTTTGAACCAGGTTCGGACTCCTACCGCGAACAGGCGCAGTTATTAAAACACGAAGGCATTCGCTTCGATGGCCTCAAGATTATCGAAGCCGAAGATGACCATAGTCTCGACCGCATCCTGTGGGGCCCACAGGAATGACATATGCGTTATCAATACGCCGATTCCCTGCTGTTGATAAATTCACTGTGGCTTCAGCTTTGCGTCCCCTGCTCCCCGGTCTTGCCGCAGAAACGCTTACCGACCTCAGTGCAGATGTGAGTTGCCTGCCTGCCGGGTCAGATTCAAATTAGCGATAATCTCTAAACCCGGGAGAAATGCATCTCTGCGTGGAGCAAACTGCAGGTCGAGATCTGGATGCCGCTTATCCGCAATTCATGGAAGCCAGAAAAGCGGCACTTCACTGGATTCCTGGCGATCTATTGATAGGTCGCGGCGGTAATGAATTCAGCGAAGGTTTCGCACCACACCACCACCGCGGCAAAACCAGCTGGATCGATATTCTTCGGCACATTTAAAATGAAATTATCGAAAGTCTTGATGTCGCCTACATAGGCCGACTGATCTTTTATTGCGAGAAATTCCTGCTCATCCAGTACCAGCTGCGGGGTCAGGTACAGTCGATAATCCGGCCCGGGCGCAAGCTCGCCGGTAAAACTGACGTGGCGCGCGGATATCGACAGCTCGCCCTCACCCCAGTGCAGGAAATCGCTGCCGGGTAGATCCTTTTTGAACTGGGCTGTGAAAATCGCCTTATCGGAAACGTTTGCGACCTCGGTATCGCTCGGGGCATCGGGCGCGATCAGGATGGGCAGCAGATAGATACCGAGCGCGACTCCCCCTGCCATTGCGAGACCGTGTGATATGAGGAATACGATTACTCTGAACATTTTCATAACCAGCTGAATATTTACGAGAATTATGTGGGTCGAGGGGTAAAAAATCCACCTTAAAACTGCTACAGTGCAGTCCGGAAAAATGGATACCCATGGATCACGAACTAATGGCTCACAAACTAATGGCTCACGATTTCGATTATGACCTGATAGCTCTCGGCGCCGGTAGCGGCGGTCTTTCCGTGGTTGAACGCGCCGCCAGTTATGGTCAGCGTTGCGCGGTGGTCGAGCGCGGCAAGATGGGCGGCACCTGCGTCAATGTCGGCTGCGTGCCCAAAAAAATCATGTGGTTCGGTGCCAACCTCGCCGAGATGATCGAAGATGCGGGAGGCTACGGCTATGACCTGACGCGAAACAGCTTTGACTGGACCAAA
>JAIBDO010000188.1 GCA_024686195.1 Gammaproteobacteria bacterium
ATTCCCGCGTAACTGCAAGGCCAATCTGCCACTCGCCGTGAAGGGCGATGGTGTCTATATTATCGACAGCACCGGCAAACAGTACATCGACGCTTCCGGCGGGGCAGCGGTCTCCTGTCTCGGGCACAGTAACGCGCGTGTTATCGATGCGATCAAGTCACAGCTCGATCGACTGGCATTTGCACACACCGGTTTCTTCAGCAGTGTGCCGGCAGAAGCCCTTGCAGAGCTATTGATCCAGCATGCGCCCGGCTCACTCGATCGCGTTTACACGGTCTCTGGCGGCTCGGAAGCGGTTGAAGCGGCGATAAAGCTGGCGCGTCAGTATTTCATTGAAACCGGCCAGCCCTCACGCCACCGTGTGATTGCCCGTCAACAGTCCTATCACGGCAACACTCTCGGTGCGCTCGCCGCGGGCGGCAACATGTGGCGGCGCGAACCGTTCGCCCCCCTGATGATCGATACCACCCACATAGCACCCTGCTACGCTTATCGCGGTCAGCAAGATGGCGAATCGGAATTCGACTATGGACAGCGCGTCGCCAACGAGCTTGAAACCGAGATCCTGCGCCTCGGTGCCGACGAGGTAATGGCCTTCATCGCCGAGCCGGTGGTTGGCGCGACCCTCGGTGCGGTGCCCCCGGTTGCAGGTTATTACCAGCGAATTCGCGAAATCTGCGATCAGTATGGCATTTTGTTGATTCTCGATGAGGTCATGTGCGGTATGGGCCGCACCGGCAGCCTGTTTGCCTGCGAGCAGGACGATATCGCACCCGACATCATGACGATTGCCAAGGGCCTGGGTGCCGGTTACCAGGCGATCGGTGCCATGCTCTGTACCGACACCATTTACCAGGCACTCGAGCAAGGCTCCGGGTTCTTCCAGCATGGCCACACCTACATCGGTCATCCCACCGCCTGCGCTGGCGCACATGCGGTGTTGTCCGAGATCATCGAGCTACGCCTGGTGGATAGAGTCCAACAACAGAGTGTCAAGTTGCGAGCGGCGTTGCAGGATCGCTTTGGTGAGCATCCCAATGTCGGCGATATTCGCGGCCGTGGCCTGTTCATCGGTATGGAATTTGTCAGCGACCGCGCCGACAAGACAGCCTTGCCAGCGCAGCAGGGAATGCACAAAAAATTCAAGGCCGCCGCCTTCGAAACCGGTCTGATCTGCTACCCGATGGGCGGTACCATCGATGGCCGCCAGGGTGATCACGTATTATTAGCACCGCCGTTTATCATCGAAGACAATCACATCGAGGAGATCGTCGACAAACTCGAGCGGGCCCTCGCTACAACCCTGGCCAGCCTGTAATGCGCGATACCATCATCATGGCGGCACCCAATGGCGCGCGCAAGACAAAGGCCGATCACGCGACTTTGCCGGTTTCAATCGTCGACACCGTGAGCGAAGCGGCTTTGTGCCATGCGGCAGGCGCCTCCGCCCTGCACGCGCACGTGCGCGGCAACCAGGATGAGCACCTGCTCGATGTCGGGCTTTATCGTGAGCTATTACAGGAAATGGCGATCCGGGTGCCGGACATGCTGGTACAGGTTACCTCGGAAGCGGTCGGCATCTATACGTCGGCACAGCAGGTTGAATGTATCAAGGCGGTGAATCCGCAAATGGCGAGTATGGCACTGCGTGAAATCAGCTCAGATTTCACTGAACCCGAATACACCCGTCAGTTCTTCGCCTGGTGCCTGGAAAACGATGTCCACATCCAGCACATTGTGTACTCGGCCGAAGAGTTACAAAAATTTCTGGCGTACCGCGACGCGGGCATCATACCCGCCAGCCACCGATGCATCCTGTTCGTGCTCGGCCGCTACCGGGCCGACTTCCAGTCGCAGGTAGACGATCTCACCCCCTTCCTGCAACACGACCTCGACGCACTCGACTGGTTCGTCTGTGCTTTTGGTCACCAGGAACAGCAATGCGTGCTGGCCGCGATCGAAGCGGGTGGACATGCGCGGATTGGATTCGAAAACAATCTGTATCTGCCCAACGGTGACCTCGCCGGGAACACCGCTGAGCTGGTTGGCAGTTTAGTCGAAACCCTTGCAGAGCGGGAATGCAGACCCGCTTCGAGCGAGCGGGCGCGTCAGTTACTCGGGGTACGCAGCGCATAGGCCAGCAACGCGGTTGCCATCAGGCAGAAGGCTGCCAGCAACAATGATATCGCCGTAAATGACATACCTTGCTGTAGCAGACTGCCGACCAGCGCCGGACCGAGTGCCGAGGCAAATACCATGATCGCATTGGTCAGTGACTTGATCGCGCCGAGATGTTTTGGACCGTACAACTCAGGCCACAATGCACTCAATCCGGTGAAGTAAAGACCTGAACTGATACCCATCAGCAACATGTAAGGCCACACCATGTATGGATGATCGGATAGATTGATGACTGCCAGGGCCAGCGCCAATGGCAACAGAAACAGTGGCACTACGCGTCGTGCACCAAATCGATCGATCAGTATTCCCGAATATATCGTGGTCACCACCGACACCAGCGAGTACAACCAGTAGTTACCCGTCAGCCACAGGCTGCTCCAGTTTTTGGCCGAGGCAATTTCAGCTGGAAAAAAGAACAGGGCCGTACCAATCATCGAAGGGGCGATCATCGCCGGCAGGATCAGGTAGAAATGTTGTTCCGACAGCATTCCGCGGCGCGTGTAATCCATAACGGCATTGTCACCGGCAGCGCGTTCAGCGAGCGTATCGATATGCAATCGATGGCGCCGGCTATGACCCTTCAACAGCCACAGCACCGGTAGTATCGATGTCAGGACAACCAGCGCAACCACCTGGAAAGTATCTCGCCAGCCCAGCACCGTTGCTGCATAAAGACCGGCAACGGGCAATATCGCCTCGCCAAACGCGAAACCGATGGCGGCCAGCGCAATTGCCTTGCCACGGTCGACATCGTGATAGCGCGCCATCGAGGTAATTCCGGCATGGCTGCACAAGCCCTGACCAAAATGGCGCAACAGGAAAATCGCGAAGATCAATACTATCGGCGATGTTACAGAGCCCATCATCAAACAGGCAGCACTGAGCCCAAGCAAAGCCAGGGCCACGAACAGGCGCAGATCGATACGGTCGATGAGCGCCCCACTCCAGTTAATCAGCAAGGCCGATGCCAGAGTACCAAACATGTAGATACGCCCCCAGCTACCCGCATCGAGCGCAAATTCGGCCTGGATATCGGCCCCGAACACACCGATGAAATAGGTTTGCCCAGCGCTCGATAAAAACGCGAGTAAAAACCCAAACCCGAGAAATCGAGGATTCAACAGCGCAAAGCGCCAGTAATCTATGAGCATTGACGGTGATCTATACAGACCCGGAGGGCGTCACAGTATCAGGAATCGATTGAAAATCCTACGCAACCTTATGGCAGCCTCAGGTCATCCCGTGGAGCATCGATTACAAAAGCAAGACAGATTCAAATATTTCATGTTGCAGCGCAACATAAATAGGCATAGGATATTCGCATGCTTCCCGACCTAGCCTCCTATTGCCACCGCGAAACCCTGCCAGACGGCCAGGTTATCGAGCTACGCGCCATTCGCCCGGGTGATCGCAACAAGCTTCGTGATGAGTTCCTGAAGCTGAGCAAGGCAACCGTGCGCGATCGTTTTTTCAGCATCAAACTTGAGCTGACACCGACCGAGCTGAGCTATTTCACCGAGGTGGATTTCGATCACCACGTGGCGCTCGTCGCCGAGCTTGTTTCGGGTACCAGCCGTCAACCGGCCGCGGTCGGACGCCTGGTGCGTAAACCCGGGCAACCTGATCACTCGGAAATTGCTATTACCGTCACCGATTCGATGCAGGGCTACGGTATCGGCAAAATCATGCTCAGTCATCTGGCCGAGTGTGCGCGTCAACTCGGAGTACGGCACATGGATGCATCGGTAATGGCCGGCAATACGCGCATGATGAAACTGATTCGTAATTCAGGTCTGGCGTACAAATCCCATCTACAGGATGGCATAAACAATATTTCGATAAGCCTCTCCGCCTGAAAAATGCCCGCCGGCATCAATCGATCGCACAAAGTTGCTATCATCTGACGCATGCAATGCGAAGCGCCCAGGCAAGTCATTTAATTTTCAGCCCGCCTTGAAGTGGTCACCCGCTCGTGGATGGGTGCCGGCGCGATTTGAAAAATACACGCCTGGCTATTGCCCTATAATGAACCGGCTTGAAGCGGAGAGATAACCATGACGCGCAAAATTGTTTATGCGGATGCCGACCAGGACTCGGTCGAGATACTGAGTGGTGAGCGACTCGAAAAACTCCAGAGCCTGGGCGAATTTATCATCTACCCCGATGCGCCAGCCGATGATGAAACCTTTATCGAACGCCTGACAGGCGCCAATGCCGCCATTTCAGGCTGGGGTTTAAGCAACCGTGTGCTCGCCGCATTGCCCGATCTCGAGGTCGTTTCCTTCACCGGTCTCGGCGTGTCCACCTTTATCGACATCGCCGAAGCCAGGCGCCGCAATATCACCGTGACTCACACGCTGTCCGCCGCCTCGACCATTGCCGAACACTGCCTCGGCCTGATGCTCGACGCCGCACGCAACATCAGCCAACTCGATCGCGAGATTCGCAAGGGCACCTGGAACACCTCGACTCTGGGCATGGATTTACGCAACACCACCCTGGGGCTGGTTGGCTTCGGTCGTATTGCACAAGCATTGGTGCCGATGGCACAGGCACTCGGTATGAAGGTTATTGCGTGGACGCGCCATCCGGACCCGCAGCGTGCGCGTGAACACGGCATTGAATTTACCGATCTTGAGCATTTACTCGCGACCAGCGACGTCGTCTCGCTACACCTGAGTTCAACGCCACAAACCCATGGGTTATTGAACGCAGAGCGATTGCAGGCGATCAAGCCCGGCGCCCTGCTGATCAACACCGCGCGTTCGCAGTTACTGGACGAAGCGGCACTCGTAAATCTGCTGCAATCGGGTCACATTCGCGCCGCCGGTATCGACGTGTTCGACAATGAACCCATCGCGCCCGACCATCCATTCATCGGCATGGACAATGTCACAATGACACCGCACGTCGCCTACAACACCCCCGGAGCGTTGATCGAGATGTACGATACCGCAGTCGATAACCTGGTAGCCTTCTATAGCAGCAATCCGCAGAACGTCGCCACGAGCTGATTATTCAGAAACACGATCACTCCAATCCAGGCCGGAATCCTGTCACAGCAGCGGTAGTCTAGAATTTTTTCTGGTTGGGCTCACGCCGCAGACTATCGAAAACCAGAACCTCCCAGGGTCGAATGGCCATGATTAAACTGCAACCAAAGCGCTCGGCAAGGGGCAGCGATTCAGAATCCTCTCTGAGATCGTGAGCATCATCGGCGAGGCGCTTTATCTTGCGAATGATTTCTGCGTTGCCACTGCGCGAGAACATTCCCGACACGTAGATGCGAAATTCACCATCTGCGCTGAACGATGAATTGAAAAACTCGGATTGCACCACTTTCTCGTAGAAGCGCTGGAGCGGGCCGCCCGGGAGCAGCTGGAAATTCCTTGAAATCATCAGCTTTACTCGATTACCCGGTTGCAGCTCGATGATTTTCATTCGGTCAAGCCTGGCCAGCAGGCGTATTCCCTCGGCCTCGGATATATCGTAGATATCGATGATTTCGGCGAACCCGAGTTTGTTCATCAGGAAATGGGCCATCATCAATAACTTGATATCGGATGCAAGCTCGGTTTCCTGTTCCAGCGTTAACTGGTGAGTCAGTTCGATGTTCTTTTCCATCTGGTGGATCAGATCGGAAACTTCCAGATGCAGCAATTCACACACCTGCTCCAATCTTGACAGGGTGAACGATTTCTCGGCAAACAGCCGTTTCACACTCGCCTCCGACAATCCGAGCGCCCCAGCTACCTGGCGATAATTAATTCCCTGCTTGCGCAGTTCCTGCTTGAGGGTGTCGATAATCAGTTTACTTTGCAAGACAGTATCACCTGACAATACCAATCGGTTTATAGAGCAGTACTATGCAGTAGTTAGTTGCATATTTCAATCCTGATAGTCAACCTCCTCGACTAGTCATCTCCAGATTCCAAAGCACACCGGCACCACCTGGCTCAGATGGCAAGCGGTCAATCGAGACAGCGGGAGGGAAACGACATGAACATTCAGCAACAGAAATACGCGCATCCAC
>JAIBDO010000113.1 GCA_024686195.1 Gammaproteobacteria bacterium
ACAACCCGGTCGCCATCGAACAAGGCAACACCAATCTCGATCGCCCGGTCACCCTGCTGAGGCGACAACCCGGTCGTCTCGAAATCAATAACTGCAAACTTACAATTCATACCCATCATCAAATTATCAGCGCCACTGGACGGCTTCAGATCTCGATATCCTGCGCGAAGCCGATGTAATCCATCAGCGGCATCGCGGCTTTGAAGGTTTTCTCGACCTCGTGCACAAAACCGTCATCGAGAATAATCTCGGGCGATTCGCGGCGCATCAGGAAAAAACTTTTACGCTTGAGGTCTTCGATGTGTTCGTGGTCGGCATCGAAACCGCGCGGCGGACGCTTCAAGCCGTCGCCGCCGATACCGCCGAAATACTTCTTTACCGAACGGCTCGACTTGATCTGCCCCCAGGCGTGCGGGTTACCGACGATGGTACTGCGTATTTTATGCAGCTCTTCGCTGGGTGGCATCCACACCCCGCCACCGAACACCGCCTCTTCGCTGGAGATATGCACGTAGAAACCCACCGTGTGCGCGTTCTTGCCCAGTTCATGACGAAACTGGCAGGCCGCGTGCCGCTTGTAAGGGCTCTTGTCTTTGGAAAAACGCACATCGCGGTAAATGCGAAACATCGAGCCACCGTGCGGGCGCGAATCGGCAATAAAATGTGGCGATATCTTGCGCAGCCGAGGCTCCATCGCTTCGATGAATGCGCACATCGGCTGTGCCACCGCCTGCTGATAGTCCGATTTGTGTTCGTTAAACCATTCCCGGTTGTTGTTTTTCGAAAGCTGGCTGAAGAATTCGAAGAATTTCGGTGTGAACATAGTGATTTCCCGCGAAACTGGCCCGCCCAGCAACAGAACGATTAAAGATGAAGCACGAATATGGGCGACAGTGTACCTGACTCCAACATCAATCGAACCCTGGTGAGACTGACTTATCTTCAAATTAAGCCAATTGTCACCTTATCTCGCGCCCGGCCAGCATCAGTAGGGAGAGAGTCGCAGCTTGCGTTTGTTCTGATCAATAAAAAACTTAAAATGTCGCAGGAAATTCATGCCCAATAATCCATCAAACGGGCCGCTATCAAATTCCCCGATAACACCCACCTCTATATTTTCAACGGCCACTCCGTCGAGCGCGAGGCTATCCAGTGTAATGATCGGCGCCTTGATTCGGCCACCGGCAGTACTGAACCAGGCTGTTCTGTCCGTCGACTGATAGGGAATAGCCAACAACCGCAATAACGCCGGGCTAATGATTGAAAGTGATGCGCCGGTGTCTAAGAGCAAAACGGCATTTTGAGCCTCGTTCAACACCGCATCGACTAAAAATTGATTGCCGAGCGCCTGCAATGAAACCTCGGCGGCGTATTGCTTGTCCGCTGCCATGTCCGTCTCTATGCGCCGATTGATGTCGTTCGCCAGTTCCAGGACGGAGGAATCATGCTCTGTCAAGGCAAGCGCTTTGCGCGCATCGACGACATTGCCCAGAGCAAGGTAGGTCTCGGCAAGCCTGATGAAATGCAATGTATTTTCGGGCTCAAGTTCGACTAATCGCTTATACAGGTTCAATTGCGCGATGTAGTCTTTCCGCTCCAGTAATTGCGCACTGTAATTCTTCACCGCCGACCTGATGGCAGTATCGGTTTGCTCGATTAACCGCGGGGTATAAGCATAGGATCTGGCTTGAAAAAGGACTTCAATGGCTTCCATTTCATTGCCGGCAACCTGGTGAATTTCGGCCATCAGTAGCAGTGCCGAAATATCACGATATTCATATTTAAGATAGAGGTTCAACAAAGCATAGGCGTACACCGGTTGACCCGATTCAAGCAAGGATCGTGCATGCTCCAGGATGATTCTTTTGTGCTGCACGGCATCGCTGTCGGAGAGCGTGCTTTGCACAACGGGGTACTGTGCCATGACTTCGTCGAAATCACCGAGTTTCAAGCGTTCACGCGTGACATCAAGCCCTGAGACCGACGTTACTGTTTGGCTCGCCCTGTCGGGCTGGCTCAATGCGCTCCCGGAATTCGCCTGGGAATTCGCCTGGGAAATCGATTGCGAAGCCGCATTCGATATCTGCGATAGCGCAGCAGAACCAGCCGAATCAGCATTCAAATTGGAGCGGGCTATCGTCGTCGACGTATCGTAATACACCCAGCTGAGCATCCAACCCAACGTAAATGCGCAGGCAAGTAAGGCCAGTAACCTCATATTAAATCAACAGGCTCCATGTAAATACATTCGCATTTGATGGCTCGTCCGGGGTTTCGGTTCCTTTGAAATATGGTGACAGTTTACTGATCTCTATCATCAGCGCAGAAGAGAATTGTGTCGAACATAACGATTGGCCTCAACTTGAACACCTCACCCTGAGCGCGGTCCGACGTATCGGGAGCCCACTGGGACCCGCACTTTTGTTGCCACACACCCGCCATCCTTACCACTGGATGTTTACGCTCAACCCGGCTTTTAGATCGAACCCGTAGCGAAAGCGTGTGTCCCTGCGAATGCAAAATTAAAGAGCACCGCTAAAACACTGATTTTTGTCGAGAAACGCCTAAACTCAGTGGAACTTCCAATGGAAACGATATGGACTGGTCGCTAATTATTTTCGCTGTCGTGATCCTGCTATTTGCGTGGCGTGGCTTTCGCGGCGGATTTCTCAAGTCGCTAAGGCGGGTATTTATCTTGCTCGCCGGTTATACCGCGGCCATCCTGTACAGCGGACCACTGTCGTCCTGGGTCGAGATGCAATTTGGCTGGCAGGGAGTGGTCCCCTTCGCTGGCACTTCGCTGACCCTGTTCCTCGCCGGCGGTATCGCCATGATGCTGATATTCGCGCTGCTGCGGCGTTACCTGTTCACTGGCGATGACATCTCGATCATGTCCGCGCTCGGCGGCGGTTTCGTCGGCACGCTGGTCGGTGTATTGCTGGCCACCGCCATCGTCTGGAGTTTCGCCTTCGTGCGCGACATGCAATCGCCCGATACCACCGAGACGACGGCGGGTGAGCCCTCCAGTCGCATCGAGAAACTTGCCAACCTGCTGACCGGAAGCGCGGTCAGCGCGGCGCTGAACGCGGGCTCGGTAACCCCCGAAGTGGCGCGCTTGAGTGGCTTGCTGGCGGCATCGCCGGCCGAAGCAATGCAACGCACCCAGCGCTTGCTGAAGAGCACTGAATTTCTGGCGCTGATGCAAGATTCGCGCAATCACCGCGTGCTCGATAGCGGAAATCCAGAACTGGTAAAAAAACTACCGGCATTTCGCGCACTCGCGGCTAATCCGGATCTGTTGGCGCTGGTGGAGATGTCCGGGCTTGGTGATAACGACGACCCCGAGGCAGAAATCGCGCGACAGTTGACCGATACCTGGGTGCGTGCCCAGCAAGTCAAGAACGACCCTCGCGTGCAGGCCATAATCACAGACCCTGAGTTTCAAGCCGCGGTCGACTCGGGCAACCCGGTAGACCTGTTAACCAACCAACAGCTGCACGAGCTGGCCGATATCATTTTTGCCGACAAAGCGACCGCGGTGACATTGAATCAGTCGACAATAGGCACCAGCGTGGTCAACGCTGTAAAAAAGCCAACCGAAATCCACCAGTGGACCGATTCCAGTGGCCGGATTCACTACTCCGATCAAAAGCTCGAGTGAATGCCAAATAAGGTAACGAGAGAAGGTGACAGTTCACTTATCTCTTACATGTGAGCGCTAGAAAGACAGGTATGCTGCCCACAGAATTGCGCGCCCATGGCGGCCGGTTCTTGCCTGAGGCTCGGTGTTACGAGTCGCGAGCGCCGGCAAGGATCTGCACAAATGAACCGAAAAGTGAGTTTGAATATTGCACCAGAATCTGGAACCATGACCGAATTGGATAGCACTGTTTCGCTTGAACCGACCACACACTGCATTATGCCTGAAGCTGAATCACACCACTCTGACCCATCACGCTGCACACCGACTGCGCGTGATCGGACGGAAGGCGCGCAGGGATAGCGAGCATGACACGGAAATTGAAACATGCGACCCCGGCGGAACGCGCTGCACACCGGCAGAAGCAGGTCGAGCGCAAGGCGTTCGAAGAGCGCGAAAACGACGCGATTGTTCGACACGTGCTGGAAACGACAACCGGGTTGGCCGAGCAGGATTTCGATGTTGTAGTGATTCCATCGGGGCACGCGGACACCAGTGAACTTCCGCATGAACGCATCCAGCAATACGCTGAGCATCTACGCAGAGTGACCATTGCAGCTCAACATAGTGCTGATGAATCGACCACGCGGGCTCATCGAAAAATGCGTCAACTTGTTGAAAAAACCGAGGCTCAATTTACCGCAGAGCCAGGGTTGCGCGACATCACTAACCGAATGTGTGGCATGTGCAAGGGTGGTTGCTGTGCCGCCGGTGGCAACGCCGCATACATCAACAGCGCCACGATCAAACGCGAAAAACAGCGCCAACCCGGACTTTCCGATGAAGACATAGTGCAGGCGTATTTGGCCAGACTTTCAGCGCAGACGATCACCAACGCCTGCGTCAATCAGACGGCTACCGGATGTGCACTGCCCACTGAGATGCGATCCGACACCTGCAATGGTTTCCACTGCGATACGCTCAGCACCTGGCATGAGCGGCCGCGCAAAGAGCGCGCTAACACGGTGCTTGCGATCCAGCGCAGCGGAACCTACGCGCAGCGAGGTGACCTGACCCAACCTCACCAGGTGGTGGAGGCCGCACTGGTGAAAGCGGAAGTGCTGGTGCCTTTGACAGTGGATGTTCAAGCACTGCCAAAGAACGGTTAATGCAGAAGTAGACAAGCACAGGAAAAATAGACGGAGTCAGATTTTTGATTCTGATGTCGCGATTAAAAATCAACGACCTGACCCCGTAATCCTGGTAATCCTGGTAATCCTCCAATCGGGCTGTGAAGCCCAAAGCCATCTCTACCAAATCAGGTATACTGTCGACAATTTCCGCTCGAAGACACGTCTTGCCGATACCCGATTGTAAATGTCAAATATTGCCCAACAGATCACTTCTAGAGCCATTATCCGAAACCCCATAGATAGCATTGTTCCCGGCGGTGTCACCACACTGTTCGCCGTGTTCTCAATAACCGTTTGTCTTGGCCTGTACCTGCTGGTTGATCGCCACCAGGCTGAAATGCGCGAAACATCCCTGTTGCGAACCGCACTTTCCGCGGCGACGAACATGACGAAGTTCCGCTCCTTTTACTCACAGGAAGTGGTGGGCCGGCTCGCCGGATCTGACGTCATTGTCACCCATGATTACAAAAACCAGCCGAACGCGGTGCCGCTGCCCGCAACGATGACGATCGAGTTTGGAAAATTTCTTGAGGCGACCGGAGACGAAACGGCGTTTCGCTTGCTCAGCGAGTTCCCATTCGCGCAACGCGCCGGACGTAAACTTGACCTTTTTGAAATCGACGCACTTCGCGAGCTCCAGAAAAATCCCTCGCGCCCCTATTATCGATATGAAAATATCGACGGCCGCAGTCACCTTCGCCTTGCACAGAGCGTGATCATGGAAGCATCCTGCGTAGCCTGCCACAACAGCCACCCGGATTCCCCCTTTACCGACTGGCAGATTGGTGACCTGCGCGGCATACAGGAGGTCATTCTGCCGGTAATGACAACCACGCCTACCCACGCCCACTCAGATAGCAACTTAAACGATCCGACTCACGCCCACTTAGATAACAGCTTTCGCGATATCGTGCTGTTCGTCATCATGGCATTCATGGTCGCACTGATATCGATCTTCGGCCTGGCGCGGCGCAACCGGCTGGCATTCGCCGACATTGAGCAGCTGGCGATACTTGAGCGCGAGCGTGCTGGAGAGATCCATCAATCCAAGGAGCAGGTCGAGGAAGCATTCCTGCGTCTGCGTGCAGTCGTCGACAATGTCGCCGAAGCGATTATCACGATCGATGAGGAAGGCATCATCGAAACGGCCAATCCGGCGACACAACAGGTATTCGGTTATCCCGCCCAGGATCTGATTGGGCGCAACGTTGCCTGCCTGATGTCGCCAGGCGAAGCACAGCGACACGATGATTACATCACGCGCTACCGCGAAACGGGCAAAGCCAACATCATCGGCATCGGCCGCGAAGTGATTGGCCTGCACCGGGATGGGCACGAGATTCCCGTCGAATTGTCGATCAGTGAAGTCCACCTTGATGCCCGCCGAATGTTTACCGGCATTGTGCGTGATATCAGCGAACGTCAGGCCGCCGAACAGGCCCTGAAGCAGAGCGAGGAGCAGGCACGGAAACTGTCGCTGGTGGCGGCGCGCACGGATAATGCGGTCATCATCACCGACGCGAAAGGTCGAACCGAGTGGGTAAACGAAGGCTTCACACGTATGACAGGGTATAGCTTTGAAGAGGCCATTAGAAAGACGCCAGCAAAGTTATTGCAACACGATGACGTCGATATCGAAACGATCAAACGCATACAGCGCGCGCTTCAGGCCGGAGAAGGCTTCAACGAAGAATTGCTCAACTATAGCCGTGACAACAAACCCTACTGGGTGTCGATCGACGCGCAGCCGATCTTCGACGATGATGGCCAGGTGCAACAATTCATCGCGATCGAGCGCGACGTCACGGAGCGCCGATTGCGTGAGCAGGAACTTCGCGATGCAACATTGAAATCGGCAGAGGCCAGTGAGGCCAAGTCCCGTTTCCTGGCAATGATGAGCCACGAGGTGCGCACGCCGCTCAACGGCGTCATCGGTGCACTTGGCCTGCTGCGCGATACTGATCTGAACGAGATCCAGCGCAAATACGCGGACACCAGTCGTACCTCCGCGGAGTCGTTGCTCATCATCATTAACGACATCCTGGATTACTCGAAAATGGAGGCAGGCAAGCTTGACCTGGAAACCGCGACATTCGACATTGCCGAACTGGTCTACAGCGTCATTGACACCTTCAGTCTGCGCTGCGAAGAAAAGGGGGTAACGCTTATCGGCGAACTGGCGCCGTCGGTGCCCGGGCGCGTAACCGGCGATCCGGCGCGCACACGACAGGTACTCGTCAACCTGGTGGGCAATGCCATGAAGTTTACCAATGACGGGGAAATTCGCGTATCCGCCAAGCCCCATAGCCTCGACGACCCGCTCATGGTGCTGGAGTTCAGGGTTGACGACGCTGGTAGTGGCATAGCCCCCGAGCACCTGGCCCAGCTTTTCGATGAATTCTGGTCCGGTGATCCTTCGGCCAGTCGCGGGCTGGTGGGCACGGGCCTGGGTCTCGCTATTTGCAAGCGCCTGGTAACGATGATGGGTGGCGAAATCGGCGTCGAGAGCACTCCCGGTAAAGGTAGCTCGTTCTGGTTCCGCATTCCCTTCGGCACCGCGAGCGCCGACGCGACCACTCCACAGGCCGCCAACTCGAAGAGCATTCCCAAGCACCTCAGCGGACGAATCCTGCTGGCGGAGGACAACCCGACCAACCAGATGATCGTCCAGACTATGCTCCAAAAGCTCGGCTTGAGCGTCGATGTAGTCGGCAACGGCATCGAGGCGGTCGAGGCCGTCAAGAGGCGTCCTTACGACGTGGTGTTGATGGATGTTTCAATGCCCGAGATGGATGGTATCGAGGCAACGCACTGTATCCGCGAACTGAGCGAAGACAAGGCAAAAATCCCGTTGATAGCGCTGACCGCACATGCCATGCGCGGCGACCGCGAAAAATTCCTCGCCGAAGGGCTGGATGACTACCTGGAGAAACCGGTGACCCAGGCGACACTGGCGATTTGCCTGTCGCGCTGGCTTAGCAAGTGACACCGACAGCTATTCGATTGAACCAAAGCAGGGGATTTCAGGGGACAGACCACGATTAAATTGTGCTGAAATGATCAGCGTCTATCCCCTGTTTCCACAAGGCAAGATTTGGCGCGACATCAGAGGGTCAGGTCTTTGCTTTTGCGCTCAGCGCCTGGCGCCATGATCGGCCGTGCGAAGAGCGCGCCAGCACGGTACTGGTGATCCAGCCCAGCGGAACCTGCGCGCAGCGAGGTGACCTGGCCCCGTATTGGTTCAGTTACACAAGACTTTAATCTTCGAGTTCGCCATGTCGATCTCTTCGCCCGTTTTGGCATCCAGCAACTGCTGCTGTGCTGCCTGGCAGTTAGCGCTTACTTCGGCAGGCCGCTGCGGTGACGCGGAAACGGTCGTTTGTTTCTCAAGGTCACAGATTGCCTGATCCACCTCGCGAATCGTTGACCGATTGGTGGATTGCTCGGCACTCACACAACTTCCGACTTTGATGGAAAGAGAATCACTACTGACCACGGCGACGCTGCTGCCGTCTGCAATGGATACCGTGTAGCGCACGCCGGGCTTGTCTTTCGGCGACCCCGCCACCGCACCGACTCCGGCGCCGACAACCGCTCCACGGCGCTGCTCACTCTGGCTTCGGTCACTGCCCAGGTTGTAGCCAACGACACCACCGGCGACGGCAGCACCCGCCGAATGATCATCGGTTTGCACTTCTATGGTTTCAACCTTACTGACGACGCCTTTTATGACCTGGACGCTTTGACCCGTCGATTGCGCAAACGCGGAAGTCGCCAGGACTAGGAGTAGCAAAAGGGATGACAATGCAGGCAAGTACTTCAAGGAAAGCGCTCCACATCCGACATTTCGGACGGTTCAAATTTTTGCCTATTGTAAGCCCCACTGCCGAAATATTTTAGCTAAAATTCGCATCGCATCAACTGGCCTCGGCGTTGGAATTACGGTGACAGTTTACTTAACGATGTCATTCCCGCGAAAGCGGCGGTCCGACGTAAGTGACATTAGTAACTGCCACCATATCACTCCGGTGTGCGGAGGGTTCATTGTATTAGCACTGTATAACCCCATGTATGAAACCGTGCGCCTATAATGTTGTCCAACCAGACTAACCTTGCTCTAACCGCCAAAGGAATAGATTTCAATGCTCAATAGTCAAACCGCAGAATCGGTGATTGATCACGCCCTGTCACTGGGTGCTGACTTCGCCGAACTTTTCGTTGAAAAGAATGAAACCAATGTTGTCAGCACGCTGAGTGATGAAGTGCAGTCGGTGGAATCGGGGATTAATTTTGGCATCGGCCTCAGGCTGGTTTACGGCAGCAAGGTGTTATACGGCTATACCAACAAGACGGACCCGGACGAGTTGTTACGCATCGCGTCGGTGCTCGCCGCCAAAGATTTAAGAGACCC
>JAIBDO010000245.1 GCA_024686195.1 Gammaproteobacteria bacterium
GTATATCAATTAAACCGCCAGTAATTACGCGGCTCACCTCTCCGCCAATGTGTGCATCAACTGTAGTAATTAATCGATTGCTTTTCATTTAAATAATCCGTTTTGTGAAGGTAAGAATATTAGGCAGTTGTGGAAAAGGCTAACGCGAAGCGGCGGACTCGACCCCAGTATCGATGCGCAGACCCTCTCGGTGCTGGAAAAACGCTTCAACTCCCAGAACCAGGAAAGCTGGTACTACGAAAAAGACGTCGAAGGCTGGTTTTGCAGCTACAAGCCGCTCACCACCAAACACTTCGTGCTGCTGGTGAAGTCCAACGACCCTGACAAGCTGATCGAAAAGGATTATCTACAATTCCTGTTTCACTTTTACTGTCACCAGTTACAAATGCTGCAGGGAACATACCGTGATGCGCTAACGGGTTTATACAACCGGCGGGCCTTCAATGAAAAGCTGGCGCATCTGCTGGATCGCTCCGAGAATCAACAGCGCCGCGCGATCACTTTCAGCCCCACGATTTTTGTCATGCTCGATATTGACAACTTCAAGCGGATCAACGATAGCAAGGGGCATCTGTTTGGTGATGAAGTACTGCTTTTGATGGCCCAGCAGTTGAGCGATTCATTTCGCGAGAATGACCTGCTGTTTCGCTATGGCGGTGAAGAATTCGCCATGGTTTTAATGGACATTGAGCCCGAACAGGCTCAGTTAACGCTTGATCGCTTCCGCAAAAAGATTGCCGGCTATAAGTTCCCGAGTATCGACCAGGTAACCGTGAGCATCGGCTATACACTGTTCGACCAGCGCCTGTCCATGGACCAGTTGATCGCACAGGCTGACACCGCGCTCTATCACTGTAAAGGCACTACTCGTAACGCGGTACACAGCTACCATGGGCTGGTCGACAAGGGGTTAATCCCTGTTCTCAAGGAATCGAAGATTCCCCAGGTCGAAATTTCCTGACGGTGCCGCTAAACAACAGGCCAGCTCATCGGCATATACCACTGCTGGCAAGCCCAGGGACCAGCCCTAGGATTCGTCGAGAAACTTTTTGACCACCGGTGAAAAGTGCTCGTCGTCTATCAGGAAAGCATCGTGGCCATTCGCCGAGTCAATTTCAACGTAATCAACATCGGTCCCGGTCGAACGCATCAACTCAGCAATTTCCCGTTGTTGCCTGCTGGGAAACAAAATATCGGTGGTCACGCCAACCACCAGCGCTCTGCGCACATCCACTTTTGCCATACTACTTTCCAGTGAATCACCGTGTTCGGCGACATCGAACCAGTCCATTGCCCGTGACAGGTATAAGTAACTGTTGGGATCAAAACTGTTGATGAATTTCTGTGCGTTGTACTCGAGATAGTTCTCGATCTCGAATTCATGCTCGAAACGTTTGCCGGTGAGCTTTTCCGTTGGCAAGCGGGCGCGATCAAACTTGGAATTCCACTCATCAGCGGCCCGATAGGATACCAGACCCAGTTTGCGCGCCAGGGACATCCCCGACAACGGTTTGTTGTCATCGTCATACTGACCATCATTCCAGGCCGGATCACTGCGAATAATTTCACGCTGCAACGAGCGTAACGCGATTGTCAACGGCAACGCACTGATCGCCGCCGATATTGAAATCAGGTAATCGATCTCACCCGGGTATTGCATGGCATAAGCGATAGAGGACATGCCACCCATCGATGAACCAACCGCGGCATGCAGATTACGCACACCCAGTTCGCGCATCAGTAAATAGCCTGATTGCGCAATATCCTCGACGGTGACATCAGGGAAATCAGCGCCATAGCGCTTTCCGCTTGCGGGATTTATCGAGATTGGCCCGGTAGAGCCGTAACAGCCACCAAGCGAGTTCGCGCAAACCACGAAAAAACGATCTGTGTCGATCGCCTTGCCAGGACCTACCATGTATTCCCACCACCCCGGAGACGAATCCTGCGCCGACGAAGCGGCGTGCGCACTCGGTGACAGCCCGGTAAAAATAATGATGGCGTTATCGGCGGCCGGCGATAACTCACCCCAGGATTCGTACGCAAGGGTTACTTCGGGGAGAGACTCACCGCGCCACATTTTAAATCCAGCGCTACCTGGTCGCAGCGTAACTTGCTGCGTGGCAGCGGTGGTAAAGGAATAGGCGTTTTTCTCGTCAGCCATGGAGTCTCTTTTCTATTTCCGGAAGATATACCTGATCTAGATCTCAAGCATACGCTGCAAAGCGATGCGGGCATGATTGGCTACGTCAACCGGAACGGAAATCTGGTTGACGACATTGCCTTCGACGAGATTTTCCAGAACCCAGGCAAGATGCTGCGGGTCAATACGAAACATGGTGGAACACATGCACACCATCGGCGACATAAATTGTACGGTTTTGTCGTCACTGGCAAGCGTCTGGTGCAATCGATTAACCAGATTTAGTTCGGTGCCGACAAGCCACTTCGTGCCTGGATCTGCAGCGGTAATCGTGTTGATGATATATTCGGTCGAACCGACATAATCCGACATCTGGCAAACCTCGAAGCTGGCTTCCGGGTGCGAAATAACAAACCCGTCGGGGTACTCGCGGCGGAAGTTTTCGACCTGCTCCGGCTTGAACATCTGGTGCACCGAGCAAAAACCTTTCCACAGAATCATTTTCGCGTTTTTGATCTGTTCCTTGCTTAGACCGCCCATCGGCAGGTCGTAGTCCCAGATCACCATCTCCTCAAGCGGTATACCCATCTTGTAACCGGTATTCCGGCCCAGATGCTGATCCGGAAAAAACAGGACCTTCTCACGACGTTCGAAAGACCAGTCAAGAATCGTCTGCGCATTCGTCGAAGTGCAGACGATACCGCCATGTTCACCACAAAAGGCTTTCAGGTCGGCTGCTGAATTGATATAGGTGACGGGGGTGATAGATTCATCCGCATCCAGTACGGTATTCAGCTCACGCCAGGCTCGCTGCACCTGTTGGAGATCAGCCATGTCGGCCATCGCACAGCCAGCAGACAGGTCCGGCAGAATGGAAACCTGCTCTGGACGCGAAATAATATCAGCCACCTCAGCCATGAAATGCACGCCACAAAAAACGATGTATTCGGCTTTTGAGTCGGCCGCCTGACGCGACAGCTTCAGCGAGTCACCCGAGTAATCGGCGTGTTTGAAAATCTCGTCACGCTGGTAATGATGCCCGAGAATAACAACTCGATCGCCCAGTATTTCTTTAGCCCGATTGATACGTTTCTCGCAATCCTCATCGTTAAGCGATGCATAAGGTTGCAGGTCAATTGCTGTGGCAGCCATGATTACTCATATTTGTAAGACGAATCAAAAAGTCTATCACCTGCCGCGGCAGCTGCCAAACCCACATTAGCCTGCATTTCTCACCACCTTTCGTAGCGAGGCGGCGATAAGGCGTGTCCTGCCTGACTTCCACGCCCAAAGAACGCGCAGGCATAGTGCCACTATGTTGAGCGCTCTGACCGAGTGAAAGTCAGGCAGAGTAAGGCTTAGCGTCGCCGCAGTACGACTGCAGGGATGCAGCGGTCCGGCGTCCCGGAGGTAGAGCAATGCAGCGGTCCGACGTATCGGAGCAATTGCCGAGAAGGGTGGTGAGAAACGCGGGTTAGCAGGTCTATTGCTCGCTTTGCGGCTTACGTACTCGAATAGACAGGTCGCGTAACTGACCCTCGCTGACTGCAGCCGGAGCCTGGGTCAACAGACAGGAGGCGGTCTGTGTCTTCGGGAACGCCATTACATCGCGAATCGAACTGGCACCGGCCATTAACATAACCATGCGATCGAGACCAAAAGCAATACCACCATGAGGCGGGCAGCCATATTTCAATGCGGTCAACAAAAAGCCGAACTTGTCCTCTGCTTCCTGCTCATCAATTCCGAGCAGATTGAAAACCCGCTGCTGTAACTCTGTCTTATGAATACGTATCGAACCACCGCCCAGCTCGGTACCGTTTAACACCATGTCATAAGCGCGCGACAGCATGCCGCCGGGGTTTGCTTCGAGCTCGCCCGGATCATCGGTCGCGGGCGCGGTGAATGGATGGTGCAGTGCGTTCCAGCGATCTGCACGCTCATCGCGCTCGAACATCGGGAAGTCAACTACCCACAGGAAGCGCCAGCCATCTTCCACAAGACCTCGATCGTGTCCCAGCTTGATACGCAGTGCGCCGAGCGATTCGTTGACCACTTTGGTCTTGTCAGCACCGAAGAAAATCAGGTCACCACTTTCAGCGCCGGTGCGCTCCAGGATGGTCGCAATGGCTTCATCCGGCAAAAATTTCAATATCGGCGACTGCAATCCCTCGCGCCCCTGAGCGA
>JAIBDO010000061.1 GCA_024686195.1 Gammaproteobacteria bacterium
CCAGTCGAAGTAGGGCATCACGTTGACGGCCTGGTGGGCTGTCAGCTGTGCCTCGGCAATCTGTTTGGTGGCCTGGTCGCTAATGATCACGCACAGGCTGATCCATAACCATCTAAGCTGAGTGGTTGAGCTGGTCATTGAGGCTGTTGCTTGCATCCTTTACTTCCCGCCAATGCCAGCCTAGACGTAGGCGCGTGGCTCACCATCGCCCTCGATATTGTCGATACAACGCCCGCATAATTCGTCGTGTGCCGGGTGCTGGCCAACGTCCTCGCGATGGTGCCAGCAGCGCACGCACTTGGCGAATTCGCTGGCGCTCGCCGCGATGCGGAAACGGCTGCCATCGGCCAGAGTTATAAGGCTCTCGTCGTCATTGTTTTCGAGCACCACGAGTTCAGCCGCCGAGGTGATCATGACGAAGCGCAGTTCATCACCGAGAACCTGCAGGCGCTCGACCAGTGGCGCATCGGCGTGGATCATGATGTCGGCGTCGAGGCTCGAGCCGATCTTGCCATCCTGGCGCAGGCCTTCCAGAGTGCGCGTAACTTCGGTGCGCACCTGTGCCAGGGCATCCCAGACTGCTGCGTCAATGTCGGTGTTGGCGTAGGCGAAAAGTCCGTCATACCATTCGGCGATAAACACGCCGAGTTCAGCACGTTCGCCCGGCATGTTTTCCCAGACTTCGTCGGCGGTAAAACTCAGGATGGGTGTAATCCAGCGCGTCATTGCCTCGAGCACATGGCACATCGCGCTCTGGCAGGAACGGCGCGCGCGCGAATCGGCCTGCGTGGTGTACTGACGGTCCTTGATGACGTCGAGATAGAAGCCACCCAGCGTTTCCGAACAGAAATTATGAATTTTCTGCATGGCCAGATGAAACTGGTAGTCGCCGTAGTGTTCCTGCAGTTGTGTCTGTAAGTCGAGTGCCTCGGCCACAATCCACTGATCGAGCGCGAGCATGTCGCTGGCTTCTACCAGGTGGTTGGCGGGATCGAAGCCGTTGGTGTTGGCCAACAGGAAACGCAAGGTATTGCGAATGCGGCGATAGGAGTCGGCGGTACGTTTGAGGATCTCGTCCGAGATCGTCATTTCGCCGGAATAATCCGTCGAGGCGACCCACAGGCGTAATATATCTGCGCCGAGCGTATTGGTCACCTTGATCGGTGCGACCACATTACCAACGGATTTAGACATCTTCATGCCCTTGGCGTCGACCGTGAAACCGTGCGTCAATACCTGGCGATAGGGCGCCTGGCCGTGCATCGCACAGGACGCCAATAATGAAGAATGAAACCAGCCACGGTGCTGATCAGAACCTTCCAGGTACATGTCGGCCGGAAAGCTGAAGCGGTCATCCTGTTGCAGCACGCTGAAGTGGGTAGTACCGGAATCAAACCAGACGTCAAGTGTGTCGTTGAGCTTGACGTAATCATCGGCATCGTCACCGAGCAATTCGTGTTTATCGAGAGAAAACCAGGCCTGGATGCCGGCCTGCTCGATGCGCTCGGCCACTGCTTCAATCAGTTGCGCCGTGCGCGGGTGCGGTTCATTGGTTTCCATATGCACGAACAACGGAATGGGTACACCCCAATAGCGTTGGCGCGAGATACACCAGTCCGGTCGCTTCTCAATCATGCTTTCGATGCGTGCCTGGCCCCAACCGGGTACCCAGCGTACTTTCTTGATTTCAGCCATGGCAAGATCGCGCAGGCCTTCTTTTTCCATGCTGACGAACCACTGCGGAGTGGCACGGAAGATAATCGGTGATTTGTGACGCCAGCAGTGCGGATAACTGTGTTGATATTTTTCGACGTGGATCAGGGCATTGTGTTCCTTCAATACTTCGATCACGTGATCGTTCGCGCTGAATACGTGTTCACCGGCAAAGAGTTCGGTGTCTGGCAGAAAGCAGCCATTGCCGCCGACCGGATTGTAGATTTCAAGACCGTACTTGCGACCCAGAATAAAGTCATCCTGACCGTGTCCGGGTGCGGTATGCACCGCGCCGGTGCCGGCTTCGAGGGTGACGTGATCGCCGACGACGAGCAGTGACTCGCGTGCATAAAAAGGATGCTGCAACATTAAGCCTTCCAGCGCCGCACCTTTAGCGCGCGCCACGACCTTTGACTCGGCGATGCCGTAGCGTGCCAGAGCTTCCTGCGCCAGTCCATCGGCCAGCAGCAGGCGTTCGACGCCGAGTTCGGTGTCGACCTGCAGCAAGACGTATTCCTCGCCCGGATTGAGCGCGACCGCGAGATTGGCCGGTAGTGTCCAGGGTGTGGTGGTCCAGATCAGCACGGACAGCGGTCCTTCGCCCGGGCCGTCAGCTTCGCTGTCGAGTGCCGCGATAAATGCCGCTTCGTCAATAACCGCAAAACGCACGTCGATGGCGGGTGAGGTTTTGTCCTTGTAGTCGACCTCGGCTTCGGCGAGCGAGGAGGCACAGTCTATGCACCAGTGTACCGGCTTGTCGCCACGAACCACGTGTCCGTTTTCGATAATTTTTCCGACCGAGCGCACGATATTGGCTTCGGTCTCGAAGTTCATCGTCAGATACGGGTTGTACCAGTCGCCAAGCACACCGAGGCGGATGAAGTCGATGCGCTGCTTGTCGATTTGCTTGATTGCGTAGTCACGGCAGGCCTGGCGGAATTCGTCGGCTTCGACTTTGACGCCGACCTTGCCGATGCTTTTTTCCACCTGGTGCTCGATCGGCAGACCATGACAGTCCCAGCCAGGCACGTAAGGTGCATCTTCACCATTGAGCGTGCGTGATTTGACGATCATGTCTTTGAGGATCTTGTTGACCGCGTGACCGATGTGGATGTCGCCGTTGGCATAGGGCGGGCCATCGTGCAGCACGTAGCGTTTGCGCCCGCTGCGCGCGTTGCGAATCATCTGATAGAGATCCCGATCTTGCCATTTCTGTAAACGCTCGGGTTCACGATTGGCGAGATTGCCGCGCATCGGAAACTCGGTATCGGGTAAATTCAATGTAGATTTATAGTCAGCCAACGGTCATTCTTCTCGGTCAAATTTCGGGGTCATTCATCATTGTTCGAAAAAGGCCTGGGCCTTTGCTGTATCCTGCGCGATATGAGCGGTCAATTCCTCGAGCGAATCAAATTTCTCTTCATTGCGTATCTTGTGTAAAAACTCGACTTCGACGCGATAACCGTAGACATCCCGATTGAAATCGAGAATGTAGACCTCAAGAATGGTGTCTACACCGTTGACGGTCGGGCGGGTGCCGATACTGGCCACGCCCCGCAGCGGGTGATTATCTATTCCTTTCACCTGAACCGCAAATATTCCTTTAACGATCAGGGTTTTATCACCCATTTTTATGTTGATGGTGGGGTAACCCAGTTGCCGCCCGAGTTTCTGCCCGTGCGCAATCCGCCCTGACAGCGAATAGGGTCGCCCCAGCAATTCGGCTGCGCCCGAGAAATCGTCCTGTTGAATGCACTCGCGTACGCGCGTGCTGCTAACCCGTTCGCCATCGTGCATCAGGGTCTCGGTCTCGTCGACGCGAAAGCCGAAGCGCTCGCTGTTTTGCTGGAGATAGCTGAAATTACCCTGGCGCTGGTGGCCAAAGTGGAAATCGTCACCGATCACCAGATGCCGGGTCTGCAGGCTGTCAATCAGTATGCGTTGCACGAATTCTTCGGCGCTCGCCGCGGCGAGTTCCGCATCAAAATGCAGACATAACAGGTAGTCTATTTCCTGCGCCTTGAGATAGGCGATTTTGTCGCGAAAGCGTGCCAGTCGTTTGGGTGCCCGTTCAGGGGCAAAAAATTCGATCGGTTGTGGTTCGAAAATGATGACGACGGTGGGCAGCTCGGCCGCTGCGGCGACCCGTCGCAACTGGCGGATAACCAGTTGATGGCCGCGGTGGACGCCGTCGAAATTGCCGATCGTCACTGCGCTGGCGCGCAGCGGGCTGGTCAAGTTGTAAAGACCTCTGATGAGTTTCATTTGCGTTGATTATTTTGCGTAGATTCAGGCGATGAAATGCTGGCGGCGGAAGCCCATTATCCAAAGCATCGCAAGGTAACACAAGATCGCAGGTAGAATCAGCCAGATTAGTTCGGCGAGCCGTTGATACCAGAACCATTCGCTCCACGCCCAGCTATTCGGCAGCATGAAATAAATCAGCGCACTCATGACAACGCAGCCGCACAGGATCTTGAGCAGTGGATGGCTGAAGGTCGCGGGCGCACCCAGTATTTCGTCACGACGCAACTCTCGCGCCAGGCGCCAGGCATTGAAGTAGGCTGACCCGGTTGTGGCGAGCGCCAGCCCGACGTGCGGCGCAATGAATTCCACCTCCAGCATCCACACCACAAATATCACATTGAATACCATGTTGATCACCATCGACTGGATACCGATGCGCACCGGGGTCCTGGTGTCCTGGCGGGCGTAGAAACCACTCGCCAGGATCTTGATAAGGATGAAAGCAGGCAGCCCGAGGCTGTAGGCCATCAGGCTGTAGGCCGACATCATCGAATCGCTGTGCTGGAACGCGCCGTATTCGAACAGCGTGGAGAGTATGGGTTGCGCCAGCAGGAACAGGCCGATGGTCGCCGGCAGTGCAATGATCAGGGTGAGTTGAATGGCCCAGGTCAGCGTCTTGTTGAAACTGTCATCGCCTTCCCGGTAATGTGCCTGTGACAGGTTGGGCAGAACCACCGTGGCCAGTGCGATGCCGAAGACCCCGAGCGGGAATTCGAGCAGGCGGTCGGAATAATAGAGCCAGGCGACACTGCCGGTGACCAGAAAGGAAGCGATGAAGGTGTCGAACAGCAGATTGATTTGCGCCACCGATGATCCGAACAGGGCGGGAATCATCAGCTTTATTATTTTTTGCACGCCTTCGTGGCGCCAGCCCCATTTGGGTCTTGGCAGCAGTCCCGCTCGATACAGAAACGGCAGTTGAAACAAGAGTTGTGCGATACCGGCGATCAACACGCCCCAGGCCAGACCGGTGATCGGCACCTCGAGACGCGGGCTCAGCCACAACGCGCAGCCGATCATGCTGAGATTCAGCAGCACCGGGGTGAATGCGGGTACCGCGAAGCGTTTCCAGGTGTTGAGTATGCCGCCGGACATCGCGGTCATCGAAATCAGCAGAATATAGGGGAAGGTTAGCCGCAGCATGTCGGAGGTCAGCTCGAACTTGGCGGGCTGATCGGTGAAGCCGGCCGCGAAAACCGCGATGATCAGCGGTGATGCAAAGACTCCGAGCAGACTCAACAGCAACAAAATGAATCCGAGGGTGCCGGCGACACGATCGATCAGATCGCGCGTCTGTGCCATATTGTCACGGCTGCGATACTCGGACAGCACCGGCACGAAGGCCAGTGAAAATGCGCCTTCGGCAAACAGGCGGCGCAAAAAATTAGGGATTTTGAAGGCGACGAAAAATGCGTCAGCGGCATCGCTGGAGGAAAACAGGCGGGCGATGACAATGTCGCGCAACAGGCCAAGAACCCGCGATAACAGGGTCATCGAACCTACCGAAAGAGTGGATTTTATCAACGCGCTCATATCAGGGGTGGTTGCGGTTTCGTCTCAGGATTGTAAAAGCGGCGAATTCTATCATCTAAGTTAGTGTATAGCAGTGATTTTGGGTTGACATCAGCCGGTTCAGTGAAGATAATGCGCGCCTCATTTTTTAAGCCCGAATCCAGGAGCATACCTTGGCCAACACAGCATCTGCGCGTAAGCGTGCGAACCAGTCCGAACAGCGCCGCCAGGCGAACGCCAGCCGCCGTTCAATGATGAGAACTCATCTGAAGGCGACTGTTGCTGCGATCGCAGCTGCCGACAAACCCGCTGCCGAAGCTGCTTTCAAGAAAGTAGTGCCGGTGCTTGATCGCTCGGCGACTTGTGGCTTGATCAGCCATAACAAGGCGGCGCGCCACAAGAGCCGTTTCAATGCGCAAATCAAGGCATTGTAGATTTAGTGCAAAAGTAGAAATTGAATAAGTTTAAGAAAGGCCGGATCATTTCCGGCCTTTTTTTTGCCTGCCCGCCGGCGCTATCGACTCAGCCATTCTCCGCTGACCAACAGATTCTGAGCTGATCTGATGTTGCCGACAAAGCGTTCTCCAGCCTGAACCTGCCCGACACCCTTGGGTGTGCCCGTCATGATGATGTCGCCATCTTCCAGCGACATGAAACGCTGGATACCGGCGAGTATCTGCACGGGTTTGTACATCATCAGTTCATAACCACCTTGCTGGCGCAGTTCCCCGCCAATTTCCAGTTGCAATGACAAGCTCTCCACCGGGGTGTCGCCGAGCGTCACAAAATCACTGAAGCAGGCGGCGCCATCGAAAGCCTTGGCGCGTTCCCAGGGTAAACCCTTGCTTTTGAGCTTTGATTGCAGTTCGCGTTGAGTCAGGTCGAGCCCGAAACCGACCGCGTGTAACTCCCCGGCGCGCACCATGAAACAAATTTCACCCTCGTAGTGCAGTGGTTCGTCACGGAAGGCCTGCAAATCATTTGAAATAGATGAATTGGGTTTGTTGAAAATCACCATGTCGTCGGGCGTTTCATTGCCCAGTTCGCGGATGTGTTCGAGGTAGTTTCGTCCGATACAGACGATTTTGGACGGGGCGATTTGTTCGGATTCAAGTTGAATTGTATTCATTGGCTCAGCATTTAAGTTAACGGGTTGCGCACATCAGTTTCCGGTTCAGCCTGGATTAAGACTCAAGCCGCTAGGGTAGCGCCATGAACTAGTGATAGCGGAGATATTAATGGCTACTCAAATCAGAAACAAATTTACCGTCCTTGCCGCTACCGGCCTGCTGACACTGATGCTGACGAGTGCACCGGCCCGTGCTCATCACGATCACAACATCGCAGCACCTCTGATCATCGGCTTGGCGCTCGGTGCGCTGGTCAACTACGGTCACAGTTCCCGGCATTATTACCACTATCAGCATCAGCGCCAGGGACATTATCGCCAGCCCTCGGGTCACGGACCTGGCCACAGCTCCAGCCACGGTGACTACCACAAGCCACGGCGCAAGCATTGAAAAGCAGGTAACAGACGATAAACAGATACGCGCTAGTGAATTTTTTCCTGATCATCCAGTTTGTGATTGCAGCCAGGGGGCACTCGCGGCATTTCCGTTATTCCCCCGTAACGATGGCGATTATAAAAATAATAATACCCCCTGACTGCAATCCATTTTTTTGTACAAAACCTCACAGTATCGGTCGGGGTTTAGCTCGGTTTTAATCGCGCGTTATCTTTGTGCTCGAGTCTTCATGTATGCCCTTGCTGACAGCAATCTCTTACCAGATTTTTTCCGAAAGTGTTTGCGGTTGCTCTATAGAAACCTTTCAGGCCTGTGAGTCGACATGGGGTATCAAAACCTTGAGAGAGATATAGATTCAGAACAAGGTTTTGCTTCTGTGCGTTGCTGCGCCTGGGATATGCGTGCAAGAGTGTAGCGAGGCATGGATGCCGAGCTCCAAGCGATTACAGGGATGTACCAAACGGCGCTTGCTGCCGTTTGGGAGCGCCTTTTGCTCGCATATCCCAGGTGCAGCTATAAATGATTCAGGATGGGGGCAAAGTAGAGGGTTACTTCGGGACTTCGCGTTGGAAGCGGTCGCTGAGCAGGGCAATGATGGCTTTATAATCTTCGCGGCTTGACCAGCCGAGCGAGATAATCTTTTCCTTGACCTTGCCATCCTTGAGGATCGTTAACACCACAGACCGTATTGCGGGTTCGGCCCGGTATATGTTGTCGGTCTCGTAAAAAGCGCCGCACTGCAACCCCGACTCATCGAGGACCAGGCGTGGTGTGCTCCAGTGACGGCGCGAGTAGTGCAGCGCCATCAGCGAGGTGATGGCAAACACAATGTAGTGTGGCAGCTGTGGTGGCCACGACCAGGCACCGACCAGGTATAGCAAACAGGGCGCGAGTGTGATGTTCGCCGCCATGTGCAGGATGCGCAGTTTGCTGGCGTAAAAGGCTTGTTTCGATGCGTTGTCCATTTCCAGCGTCCGGATGATTCAGTGTCGATGCAGTTTGCAGGTATCGGGATAGACCTTGATCGCCGGCACCTGGTTGAGGCTTAGTTCGTGTTGCAGCTTTTCCCAGTAGGCGGGCGTCATCAAGTCACCATGCAGTTCACGAAAGATCTGTCGATGCTCGCGCTCGCGGATGCACAGACCGGACTCGATTTCCTCCGGCAGAAATATCACGCCGTCTTCGAAATACCAGTCGGGTATGTCTTCCTCACCATCAAATCGATCCGTATTGCTGCGAATCTTGACATCGATAAGGTCTTCCAGCGCGTCGTAGTCGAATAAATACACCTTGAGAAAGTGACTGACGCCGTAATTGCGCGCATCGAGATCCTTGTTGAAGATGTTCGCTGCGGTGTTGTTCTTGATGCAATCACCGAGGCTTTCGATCACCACACGCACCTCGCGCTCGCCGGCATTGGCGAGGAATACCGGCAAGGGTGTCATGCGCGGTTGCACGATGAGGTATTTGAACACCACGTTGTCACCCTGGACCGACACGGTGTCAGAGGCCTCGGTCAACAGATCGTCGAGCAATGACGCAGCAAACAGGCTGGTTTCGAGAGCGATATTGAAGTAAATGATATTGTCGAGCATGCTGCCGGTGCGATTGATTTCGTGGACACGGCTGTACTTGGCCTTGACGGAGTCGACGCCTTCAAATGTTCCCCATTTGTAACCACTGGTAGGACGGTTGCGTATGACTTTCAGGTTATAGGCCGATTGTGGTCCGGCGAAACCGATGGCGACGGTGCCGGCCTCGCCGATTGCGGTATCGAGCACGCCGCCGCTGTCTGCCAGTTCCTGTTTGAGTTCACGGATCACCGCAACCTTGCCGACGTGGTTATAGCCGATGGTGGAGTAATGCAGGCCGAGTGCGCGATGGGGCAGTAGCGAGTGCAGGTAGGCGCTCAGTTCGTGGTAATAGCGCGTGGTGACGTGAAAATTCGCCAGCGTCGAGCTGAATAGATTGTGCACCAGGTGTTCATCGAGGATGACGGCATCACAATAAATACCACTGTCGTCATTCAGCAGGGCGATGATCAATGGCGTCCAGGCGCCATCGGCAAAGCGGATTCGACCGACCAGATAAGCGCCTCGGTTGCGATAAAAACCGGCGTCGAACATCTCGACCTGCACCACATTGGCATCCCTGCGGCGCACGAAGCGATTGATGCGTGTGGCAATCAGGCGGGCGTCAGCGGCCCTGTCTGCATAGGGCACGGCAAAGTCAGGTAACTGTAAAATGGCCTCGATCAGCGTCGCTTCGATCTCCCCTTCGACGTCGTAATGGCGCAGTAATTCGACCGGGAACTTTTGCACGCTGTCAGCCGACTCCCAGAAGGTATATTCCACGGGTTTCCATTCGTCGCGATAGACTCTGCGGCGAATCGAATGCATGAAGGCATAGGCGACATCGGATTCATAGCGGTCTTCCACCATTTGCCAGAACAGGGCTTCCAGCTCGTTGAGAAATTCCACATCAAAGGAGATGTTGGGCTGAACCGCCTTCAAATAGGCGCCCATGCGATGAATATAGTCGCTGTAGAGTGACAGTCGATGACGACTCAGCCAGATCGAGGTGCCGTGGTGCTGTTGCTCAAATGCGGCTTTGGCCTGGTAGGGCGTTTCGAGAAATTCGCGGTAGAACTGTTCGAACTGCTCGCTTACCCATTCAGCGGTAATGCGTATGCGATCGGCACGACTTGCGGCACCAATCATGCGAAAGGTGAATCGCTGTTGATTGTTGCCGATCGCCAATGCCATCAGAAAGCCGTGATGCTGGAAGTGGCCGCGTCTGCGGGGTTGATAACTCTGGCGACGTTAATCTTTAATGTCATCGAAGGGATTAGTCAGGCTACCGATTCCGGGGATTGAAACCTCGATCTCGCTGCCCGGTTTCATGGTGCGCGCACCGACCGAGGTGCCGCAACTGATCAAATCTCCCGGCATCAGGGTCTGGTATTCGGAGATCATCGAGACAATTTGCTGCGGACTGTAGATCATGTCGCTAACCGGATAGTTCTGCCGGGTTTCGGCGCCCTGGATTGCCAGCACATTAAGGGGTGCCGGATCGATTTCCGTGTTGATGCAGGGCCCGATCGGGGTGAAGGTGTCATAGCCTTTGCTGCGGGTCCATTGCTGGAAGGCTTTATCGACGAATAGAACTTCGATGGCGGTGACGTCATTTACGCAGGTGTAACCGAAAATATGATCGTTGGCCTCTGCGGGTGAAATATCGTGACAGGTCTTACCGATGACAATGCCGAGTTCGGCCTCGAATATGACGCGGCCAGTGTGTCCGCGTGGACGGTAAATCGTATCATTCGGCCCGATAACGCTGCTGACAGGTTTCATGAAATACAGCGGTGTGTCGGGAATCGTTTGCCCTTCGGCCTCGGCGCGTTCGTGGAAATTGTTCCACAGTGCGAGGATCGAGTTGGGCGTGTAGGGCGCCAGTAATTGAACATCGGACAACGCCACCGTTGCACCGGTTAACACCGGCGTATCGAATAAATCATTGCTGCAAATAGCAATTTCATCGCCGTTCAGCGTGCCCAGGCTTGTCGTGCCGTTCCAGTTGAAGCGTACCCAGCTAGTCATCGTGTCACATCAGATCGTTAGTCATAAGGGCGCGGAATCTACCACAGGATCGACTCGATTTAAAACCTGATCGATTATCAGTCGTGAGTCTGTCGGGACAGGAGTGCCCCAAAGCGGACCCGGCCAGTGAACTTGGCCAGTGAGTCTGGTACCAATTTTAATGTTAAGTATTTAACCGCTCTCGTGGACGCGACGAGCGCCTATGTCGTAGAATGCGCCGGTTTTTTATCCCCCATGAACTGTGAGGCTAACAATGAAAGTGTGTGTGGTTGGAGCTGGAGCGATCGGCGGCATGATGGCAGCGAAGCTTGCCAATTCGGGTCACCAGTTAACGATTATCGCGCGTGGAGCGCACCTTGATGCGATTCGCAATAATGGCCTCAAGTATATCGAAAATGGTGAAGAGTTGATCATCACTGAGCTGACCGCAACCGCTGACATGAGCGAGGTCAGCGGCCAGGACCTGGTGCTGCTTGGCGTCAAGGCGCACCAGATTGCGCCAATTGCTGATAAATTACAGGGCATGCTGTCGGATGAAGGCGTGATCGTGACCCTGCAAAATGGAATCCCGTGGTGGTATTTCCAGAAGCTGGCAGGCGATTATGAAAACAACATCGTGCGCACGGTCGATCCCGACGGTGCTCTCGCCGCAGCTATCGATCCGAGTCGGATCATCGGTTGTATCGCCTATCCTGCCGCCACCATCGACGCGCCGGGCGTTATTCGGCACATCGAAGGTAATCGTTATCCAGTCGGTGAACTCGATGGTTCAGAATCCGAGCGTGTGCAGGCGATCTGTAGTGCCTTTGTCGAGGCCGGTTTCAAATCCTTTGTGCTGCCCGATATCCGTTCCGAAATCTGGCTCAAGCTGTGGGGTAACCTGTCGTTCAACCCGATAAGCGCGCTGACGCATTCGACCCTGGTTGATATCTGTCAGTTTCCGCAAACGCGTGCCCTGGCGGCACAGATGATGACCGAAGCGCAGCAGATTGCTGAGCAGCTTGGCGCCAGTTTCCGCGTGACGCTGGAGCGTCGTATCGAGGGTGCTGAAGCGGTGGGCAAACACAAGACATCGATGCTGCAGGATCTCGAGGTGGGCAAGGCAATGGAAATCGACGGCATGCTTGGCGTGGTCATTGAGCTCGGTGAACAGACCGGTGTAGCGACGCCAGCGATGAATACGGTATACGCGCTGGTGAGCCTGCTCAACAAGACGGTGCAGGAAGAAGGCATCAAGGTGGCGGGCTCGTCTGTCTAGGCTCGTCCATCTGGAATATGCTCCTTTTGAATAAGCTTATCTAGAATAAAAAAGCATTCGGGGCTTTGATCGAAGCCACCGGCATGCCATTATTAAAGACGCGCGATAGTCATATCAGCGCGTCTTTTTTTTGCATCCAAAGTAATCTGGCATACGATATACCAAAATTTCCAGGGGCGGGGACCACATCATGAAAATACACGAGTATCAGGGCAAGGCGATTCTGGCCGAGTACGGAGTTGCTGTACCTCAGGGCAAAGCCTGTTTTTCGGTCGATGAAGCGGTCGCTGCGGCGCAGTCAATCGGTGGAGAAAAATGGGTCGTCAAGGCGCAGATTCATGCAGGAGGCCGCGGTAAGGGCGGTGGCGTCAAGGTCGCCGGTAGCCTGGATGAAGTCCGCGAGTATGCCGATGCCATTCTGGGTATGACCCTGGTGACCCATCAGACCGGCCCCGAAGGCAAGGTCGTCAAACGTCTGCTGGTTGAAGAAGCTGCGCCGATCCAGGATGAACTGTATCTGGGATTGGTCGTTGATCGCTCCAGTCAGCGAGTCACCGTGATGGCGAGTTCCGAGGGTGGAACTGAAATTGAAACCGTGGCCGAGGAAACTCCCGAACTGATTCACAAGGTTTCAGTCGACCCCAAAATCGGATTGACATCGGCTGAAGCAGAAGACCTGGCCACCAGGATCGGTATCGCTGCCGACCTCGTCCCCGAGGCAGGCAAGCTGATGCAGGCTCTGTACCAGGCTTTCTGGGACAAGGACGCATCGCTGGCGGAAATCAATCCGCTGATCACCACCAGTGACGGACGCGTGATCGCGCTCGATGCCAAGATCGACTTTGATGAAAGTGCGATGTATCGACATCCGGAGCTGGAAGGTCTGCGTGATCTCGATGAAGAGGACGTCGACGAACTCGAGGCGGCCAAATTCGGCCTCAACTATATTTCGCTGGATGGCTCGATTGGTTGCCTGGTCAATGGCGCCGGGCTTGCGATGGCGACCATGGATATCATCAAGTTGTATGGGGCCTCTCCGGCCAACTTCCTGGATGTCGGCGGCGGTGCGACGACCGAGCAGGTGACCGAGGCCTTTAAAATCATGCTCAAGAACTCGAATCTGGAAGCC
>JAIBDO010000170.1 GCA_024686195.1 Gammaproteobacteria bacterium
GATAATGGCCCTGTCTGGCAGGCCTTTCAGCTGGATTCGGCCGCGAGCGTGCTGGCACTCGATGCCGCACGCGTGCGCTGGCCGGAATTCAAGGCGCTGGGCTTTATTGGCGCCCACGCCGAGGGTGCTGAATGTCAGTACGAGGTGCGCATGTTGGCACCCTCCAGTGGCATGAGCGAGGATCCCATCACCGGCTCGCTGAATTCTGCGCTCGCGCATTGGATGCAGGCTGAGGGTCGGCTCGAACAGCCCGTAATGATTGCGCAGGGCACCAGTATCAATCGCCATGGTCGTGTATCGATGCGCCCTGTGGATTCAACCACGGTCATGATCGGTGGAGAGACCCACATCCTGATCGAAGGCAGTCTGCGGCTGTAGCAGAGATTTTTCCGCTTTTTAACAGGTGAGGCTTTAGTTTTTATGATTGAGCTGTGGGGGCGGTCAAACGCCTATAACGTGCAGAAGCCGCTGTGGTTGCTGGCGGAACTGGGTCTCGATTTCAAACACTACGATATCGGTCGCAATAGCGGTGATCTCGAGTCAGCGGATTTCCTCGCGTTGAATCCACGCGCGCGCGTTCCGGTGCTGCGACTGGGTGACGCGGTCGTCTGGGAATCAAACTCGATCCTGCGTTACCTGGCCAATCAATTCGAGGCGACGCAGTTTTATCCCACAGATCCCTTGCTGCGATCCCAGGTGGAGCGCTGGATGGACTGGGAGCTGGCGAGCCTGCAGCCCGCATTTATCGATCTCTTCTGGGGCTATTACCGAACGCCGGCGGCAACGCGTCAACAGTCGCTTATCGACGCAGCACAACAGCAGTGCAGGGTGCAGTTTGATCTTCTTGATGCTCATCTGGCGACACAGCCTTATCTCGCCGGTGATGCCTTCAGCCTTGCCGATATTGCCTGCGGCGTGTGCCTGTTTCGTTATTTCAATATGGGCCTGGAAGTCGAGCAACCAGCGCAGGTGATGCGTTGGTATCGACAGCTGTCGCAACGCGATTCGTTTCGGCTTACCATTACGCAACCTTTCGATGAACTCGAAGGGCGCAGCAATTTCTGACAGTCCCGGAGTGACAGTATGCAGGGTAAGTGTTTATGTGGCGGGGTCCGCTTTACCCTGTCGGGTGAAATCCCCAATCTCTACCAGTGCCATTGTTCCCTGTGTCGCAAGGTTACCGGGTCATCCGCGAATGCCGCGTTTAGAATTGATCTTGCGCAGTTGAGCTGGAACAGCGGTGAAGAACTGGTGCAGAAGTATGACTCCGAGTCTGGCTTCAAATCCCATTTCTGCTCACGCTGCGGATCACCTTTACCCAATTTGACCGCCGCTGGCAGTGCCTGGTGGGTGCCGGTTGGCCTGTTAGAGGAGACCGAGGAACTGCGGGTAGCCGCCCATCTGTTTGTCGGCTCGCGCGCAGCCTGGGACGTTATCGCCAGTTCGGCTGAGCATTTTGACGAAATGCCCGATGCCGCGGCGCTCACAGATTTGTTGCGCCGCCCGGCTGATCAATAACGATTTCGACGTCATCGACCAATGCACTATCGCAATCTGCAAATCGCTGATCACGAAGACTTGATTGTGTTGTGGCGAAACTGTGATGGAATCAGCTTGCGTGACGCAGATTCCAGGCAGGGTATGCAAAAATACCTGGAGCGCAATCCGGGGCTCAGTTTTATCGCCGAAGTCGACGGCAGGATCGTCGCCAGCCTGATGGCCGGGCACGATGGCAGGCGCGGTTACATACAACACCTTGCGGTTGACCCGGAGCAACGTAATCAGGGCATCGCGGGTCGGCTGCTGGAGCACTGCCTGCAAGCCTTGCTGACTCAGGGTATCGTCAAATCGCATGTCCACGTGTTGAACAGTAATCAGCCGGGACGTGATTTCTGGTCGCGGCGCGGCTGGGTCCACCGCGATGAAATCGAAATGTACTCATTTATCAACGGTGACAATGAAAACACCTGAATCAAAAGTCGATACCAGGGCCGATATCCGGATCGAGGCGCTCGACCCGGCAGCTGTCGAGGTGCAGGCGCTGATCGCCGCCTCGGATGCTTTTTATGACGGGCTTTATCCCGAAGAAAGTAACCATCTGGAAGCACTCGATGACCTTGATAAATCCAATGTGTTGTTCTTCGGTTGCCGGGTGGACGGTAAGCTGGTGGCCAGTGGTGCCGCCAAGTTGATGGATGATGATGGTGACTATGCCGAGATCAAGCGCGTCTTCGTGCTCGATGCCTATCGCGGGCAGGGATTGTCCGCAAAGATAATGAATTTCCTCGAATCCGAGCTGCAGCGACGGGGTGTGAGATTGTTGCGCCTGGAAACCGGTGTCCTGCAACCCGAGGCACTGGGGCTTTATCGCAAACTCGGCTATCGCGAGCGCGGCCCGTTTGGCGCTTATGGAGCCGATCCCCTGAGTGTTTTCATGGAGAAGATGATCTTCGTGGAAAATGCGAGTTCTGATCCAGCATGACAACGCCAGCACCGTTTTTCAGAATTGATTCTATCGGCAAGGGTTTTCTTGCCGTCAGCGCACATCCGGCACAATGCGGCGATGCCGCCATGATGATCGAAAATATGGCGACAGGGGAGGTGCGCCAGGTAGTGTCATTGCTGCAGTCTGGAGAATCCCGTGAGCTCGGCCTTGAGAACGAGGCTGCGCTGGTAAACGCACAGTCAATGGAGTTTGTTTCGTTTCCGATTCCAGACCTGGGATTGCCGGAATCTAGCGATGATTTTGCCCGGCTGTCACTACAGCTGTTTCATCAGGTGGAAGCCGGCATCAATACGCTGATTCATTGTCGAGCCGGAATCGGACGCTCCGGGTTACTCGCGGCAGCGGTGCTGTTGCACGGCGACAGAAGCGTCCAGCAGGCGTTTGCGCAGATAACTCATATGCGCGGCCATCAGGTGCCGGAAACCGCACAGCAGGGTGATTGGCTGCGGGCAAATCACGCGCTTATCACCGCTATCGAGGATCCGCTGTCCGGGAGTAGCAATCGATGAAGCTGGCGCTAGAGCAACTCGCGGATAACCCGATTATTGATGAACTGGTATATCTACCGCTGCATTCGCGCCGAATTACCAGCCTGCGTGCCTGCAGCGTGATGTTTCGCAAACCGTTTATCGAGGTGACGCTCGCCGATGGCGAAGTGATTCAGCGCCATTTCCAGCGGCCGTCCTTTGCCGAGAGCTGGGCTGAAGCCTGCGTTATCCTTGAAACCCTGACTGGAATTCAACTCATCTCGGATTTTCGTTTCAACCCGGTTGCTGATCGTGACAAGCTGGTCGCCAGAGTACTTGCCTGCCGGGATGAATGCATAGCCGAGGCCGAGCAGATGTACGAGCAGGGCATGTACGCCCAGTTTCTGCTGCAGTTCGGAGAAGACTGTAGCAATTTGCCCGCCGAGGTTGTGCAGCATATCGATGAAGCTAAAAAGCAGCTCGCTGGCTAGTCCAGTGCAGGCTAGCCCAGTACCAGCAGGCGATACGCAATTGCCCACATGACGATGCCGATCAGGAAATCGAGAATACGCCATGATCTGGGGGCGGCGAATAGCGGTCGTAAAAGACGCGCCCCGTAACCCAGCGCGAAGAAGAACACGAAGGATGCCGTCATGGCGCCACCGGCAAACCAGGCGACCCTGTCGCCAAACTGGGTCGATACCGATCCCAGCAATACCACCGTGTCGAGGTAGACGTGCGGATTCAGCCAGGTGAAGGCCAGGCAGGTGAGGGCTGACTGCCCCGCGCTGTTACTCCTGATGTCACTGGGTTGTAGCCCCTGCTGCACGCGTAGCGCTCGGTAAAAGCTCAACAAACCATAGATGAAGAGGAACAGGGCTCCACCGAAACGCGCGATTTCCACCACCTGCGGAAACGAGGCGACCAGTATGTGAAAACCACTCACGCCTGCCAGTATCAACAGCGCATCTGACAGCGCGCAAATCAGAGCGACCAGGAATACGTGCTCGCCCTTGAGGCCCTGCTTCAACACGAATGCGTTCTGCGCACCGATGGCGAGTATCAGCGAAAACCCCAGCGAAAAGCCAAATGAATAGTCAAATAGAGAATCGATCAGTGAAGCGTCCATTGAATAAAGCGCAGTTAAAGTACAGAATCCACGCATGTTAAGACAGCAGTTGCAAAAACCCGAGATCTATTTATACCTGTTCGCCGCCGCGGTGCCGATCAGCTTTGCCGCCTGGCAGTCGATGATCAATAATTTCGCGGTAGAGCAGGCTGCCTTCAGTGGCATCGAAATGGGCATTCTGCAAAGCCTGCGTGAGGTCCCCGGCTTTCTTGCCTTTGGCGTGGTTTTCCTGTTGTTGTTGATGCGCGAGCAGACCATCGCCTTTGTTTCGCTACTCGCGCTCGGCATTGGAACCGCCATCACCGGTATGTTGCCGTCGATACTCGGGCTTTATTGCACCACGGTGCTGATGTCGGTGGGCTTTCACTATGCTGAAACCATTGTGCAGTCGCTATCGCTGCAATTGATCAGTGTCGAGCGCCTGCCACTGGTGCTGGGTCGACAAATCGCGGTGACGTCCTTTACCGGGCTTGCGGTATTTGCTGGCATCTATCTGATGGTGGAATGGCTGGCGCTCGATTATATGTGGATATACCTGATGTTCGGTAGTTTCACCCTGGTGATAGCGCTGGTGATGTATCTGGGATGTCCGCATTTCAAGGGCGAGGCCGAGCAGCACAAGACCATGGTGCTGCGCCGGCGCTATTGGTTGTACTATCTACTGACGTTTTTGTCGGGTGCCCGCCGGCAGATTTTTGTTGTTTTCGCCGGTTTCCTGATGGTGGAGAAGTTCGGTTTCACGGTGTCGGAAATGACGCTGCTATTCCTGGTAAACGGAGTGTTGTCGATTTACCTGGCACCGCGCATCGGCCGTCTGGTGGTGCATTGGGGTGAGCGCCGCACCTTGTCCCTGGAGTATGTCGGACTGGTTATAATCTTCACCGCTTACGCCTTTGCCGAAAGCGCCTGGTTCGCGTCCGTACTTTACATTCTCGATCACATATTTTTTGCGATGGCGATCGCGCTCAAGAGCTACCTGAAGAAAATCGCCGATCCCAAAGACATGGCGGCTACCGCGGGTGTGTCGTTTTCCATCAATCACATTGCCGCGGTCATTCTGCCGTTTGCGCTGGGCATGATCTGGATCGTGTCACCCGCCATGGTGTTTATTATCGGCGCCGGCTTCGCCTTCCTCTCGCTGCTGTTATCGCAACTGATTCCGGGCGCGCCGATGCTCGGCTCGGAAACCGTATTTACCCCTGCCCGAAAACCAGCCTGAGAAGCAGCCCTGACATACTGGCCAGAAAAGCCGGCCAGAATTAAAGCTGGCGACAGTAGAGCAGAATCAGCTCTCTTCGAACTGACAGCTCGGCGTCGATACCGATAGCTCGGCTTCAGCGTCCGACATTTCCACTTCTATGTTTTCGAACAGCGGTGTGGTCAGATAACGTTCACCCGTGTCGGGCAGCATGGCCAGGATATTGGATCCGTCAGGCGCTGTTTCGGCAACTTCGAGTGCCGCCGCGAGCGTCGCACCGCCGCTGATGCCGACAAAAATGCCTTCATGGAGCGCGAGGTTACGCGAGCATTCCATGGCGCGCGGATTGGTGACGGTGAGGATGTGATCGGCATTATTGGCATCGATTGAGTCGCCGGCCAGCTTCGGAATGAAATCCGGCGTCCAGCCCTGCATCGGATGGGGGCTGAAACTGGGATGGCTCTCGGCCGGCGAGCCATCATCATTGCGTTTTTGCGGAATGCCATCGGTCAGCAGGCTGGCCGCCTCAGGCTCACAAACGACAATTTTGGTGCCGGGAGATTGTTCGCGCAGCACGCGGCCAACGCCCTTCAGGGTGCCGCCGGTGCCATAGCCCGTCACCCAGTAATCCAGGCTCATACCATCAAACGCATCGATGATTTCCGGGCCTGTTGTTTTTGAGTGCATGTCGGCATTGGCCTCATTTTCGAACTGACGCGTCATAAACCAGCCGTTCTTTTCAGCGAGTTCGCGCGCTTTCTGTACCATGCCACTGCCTTTCATCGGTGCCGGCGTCAACACCACCTGGGCACCAAGGAAGCGCATCAGTTTGCGGCGTTCAATACTGAAGCTTGCCGCCATGGTGACGACCAGCGGGTATCCTTTCTGGGCGCAGACCATGGCCAGTCCGATGCCGGTATTGCCACTGGTCGCTTCGATGACGGTTTGCCCGGGTTTGAGCGCACCGGATTTCTCCGCATCTTCGATAATGCCAAGCGCGAGTCGGTCCTTGACTGAACTCATCGGATTGAAAGATTCTATTTTTACGTAAAGATTGACGTTTTTCGGTCCCAGGCGGTTAAGCCTGACGACCGGTGTGTTACCGATTGTGCTCAGTATATTGTCGTGAATTTTCATTTGGAGACCCCCTGTTTATGATTTTGTTTGCACTCATTATGCGAATTCACCGTCTAATAGCTATTTGAATGTGACAATGGTTCCTGCCATTTTGATATCGCCATAGGCCGAGGCAGGCCAACCTCTGGCCGTTTGCCAGGCAACAAGATTTATGCAACGCAGCTGAGCTGGAGTTCAGGCGCCTTCTAAAACACAGTGATTTCGCAGCACGCCCAGGCCCTCGACTTCGACTTCGACGATATCGCCGTCAGTCAGCCACAAAGGCGGCTTGCGGAAGGCTCCGACCCCGTGCGGGGTTCCGGTGATGATGACGTCTCCGGGCTGCAGGGTGAAGGCATCACTGAGGTATTCGATTAGTTGCGGGATGCGGTGAATGATCTCGCTGGTGTTTGAGTCCTGCAACACCTGTCCGTTGACCCGGC
>JAIBDO010000221.1 GCA_024686195.1 Gammaproteobacteria bacterium
ATCGTTAACCGTCTTGCGCACCAGTGCTTCGAAATCGACTTCAGCATTGGTGGTGATCTCCCCTGCTAGCATGACCATGCCGGTCTTTACCAATGTTTCACAGGCAACGCGAGAACGATGATCCTGGGTTAGCAGGGCGTCCAGTACGGCATCAGAAATCTGATCGGCCATTTTGTCTGGATGGCCACCCGATACTGATTCGGATGTAAAGATGTATGAACCCGGCATAAACGCTTCCTCTGAATAGCTATCGATTGCGTGTGGAAAAAACGCATTATAGGTAAGACAAATCAAAATAACAGCCCCTCATCGCTGCGTCGGGCATTTACGTGACGAAGTTCAAGTGAGTTATAAGTTGCTGTGCATTTGCATTTACGAGAGAATATCGCGCCTTGTCGACAGTACGCCTTGAATGGTAGACCGAAATGATCGGTTCCGGGGGTTGGGTTAAACCACCGATTTCAGGAATAAACCATTTATAATCAATAATCTATGTTGAATTATTCAGCAGAGGGGACGACCAATGGCATCACGTAAAATGCTGGCAAATGCAATTCGAGCCTTGGCTATGGATGCGGTTCAAAAGGCCAATTCCGGGCATCCAGGTGCGCCCATGGGGATGGCCGATATTGCCGAAGTTCTCTACAACGACTTTATGCGCCACAATCCGACTAACCCTGAATGGAGCGATCGAGACCGCTTTGTGATGTCCAATGGTCACGGTTCGATGCTGCCCTATTCGGTGCTGCATCTGAGTGGCTACGATGTCACCATAGACGATCTGAAAAATTTCCGGCAATTGCACTCCAAGACGCCGGGGCATCCTGAGCATGGCTATGCGCCGGGTATCGAGACCACGACGGGGCCTCTTGGTCAGGGCATTAGCAACGCGGTCGGTATGGCAATCGCCGAGCGTGTTCTGGCGGCTCAATTCAACCAGGACGGGTTCAATATCGTCGATCACTTCACCTACGCTTTTCTCGGTGATGGTTGTTTGATGGAAGGTATATCGCATGAGGCCTGTTCGCTCGCCGGCACGCTGGAGCTGGGAAAGCTGATTGCTTTCTGGGACGATAACGGGATTTCCATCGACGGCAAGGTAGAAGGCTGGTTTCGTGATGACACGCCCGCACGCTTCAAGGCGTATGGCTGGCACGTGATGGAAGTCGATGGTCATGATCCGGATGAGATAAAGATAGCCATCGAGGCGGCGCGGGCAATTTCGGCCAAGCCGTCGCTCATTTGCTGCAAGACGATCATTGGTTACGGTTCGCCTAATAAGGCGGGAAGCCACACCAGTCACGGCGCGCCATTGGGTGAAGAAGAAGTTGCTCTGGCGCGTATCGAGCTGGACTGGGAACCGGCGCCGTTTGAAATTCCGCAAGCGCTGTACCAGGGCTGGGACCATAAAAAAGCAGGTCAGGTACAGGAAGACGACTGGAACCAGAAATTCAGCGCTTACGCTGAAGCCCATCCTGAACTGGCGGCTGAATTCAAACGCCGAATGAGCGGTGATTTACCGCAGGACTGGAACGAAGCGGCACAGGCATTTATTACCGAAACGGATGAAGCTGCGCCGGAAAAGGCAACGCGGGTGTCGTCACTGGCAACGCTGGAAGCCTTTTCTCCATTGTTGCCCGAGTTGTTCGGCGGTTCGGCTGACCTCGGTGGTTCCAATGGCACCGAGTGGTCGGGAATCAAGCCGATGCGCGCGGAAATGTATGACGCTAACTACATTAATTATGGTGTGCGCGAATTTGGCATGTCGGCGATGATGAATGGGATTGTTTTGCACGGTGGGTTTATTCCATTCGGCGCTACTTTCCTGGTGTTTTCCGATTATGCCCGCAATGCGTTGCGCATGGCCGCGCTGATGAAAATTCAGTCGGTATTTGTGTTCACTCACGATTCAATCGGCCTTGGCGAAGACGGGCCGACCCATCAGGCTGTCGAGCAGATTCCCACGTTGCGAATGATCCCTAACATGCAGCTGTGGCGCCCATGTGATGCGGTCGAGACTGCGGTCAGCTGGAAGTCAGCCATCGAACGTCGTGATGGGCCGAGCTGCCTGGTGTTCTCGCGCCAGAACCTGAAGCATCAGCAGCGTAGCGCGGAGCAGATAGAAGCCATATCCTGTGGTGGATACGTATTACGTGATTGTGACGGGACGCCCGATGCCATCATCATCGCGACCGGATCGGAAGTGGAGCTGGCGATGGCAGCTAGCGAGACCGAGGCGCTGGAAGAGATGAAAATCCGCGTGGTATCGATGCCGAGCACCACTCAATTTGATCGCCAGACAAAAGAGTACCGCGAGTCGGTGTTACCGCCGGGAGTCAAGGCCCGCCTCGTTGTCGAAGCTTCAGTGAGTGCCGGATGGTACAAATACGTTGGTCTGGACGGTACCGTCATCGGTATGGATACCTTTGGTGAGTCGGCTCCAGCGAAGGAATTGTTTGCTTATTTCGGTTTCACCGTCGACAAGGTGGTGGAAGCGGTCAAAAACTTATTGAAATCAGATTAATTTAGCGATTTAGCTTAACGATTGGGAGATTACAAATGACAGTACGCGTCGGTATAAACGGTTTTGGGCGGATTGGACGCATGGTGTTTCGCGCGGCCCAGGATTTTGATGACGTTGTAGTGGTTGGCATTAACGACCTGCTCGAGCCGGATTACCTGGCTTACATGCTTCAGTACGACTCGGTGCACGGCAGGTTTAAGGGTGACATCGCTGTCGACGGCAGTACTCTGGTAGTCAATGGCAACAAAATCCGTCTGACTGCCGAGCGTGATCCGGCCGAACTGAAGTGGGGCGATCTCGACGTTGACGTGGTTATCGAATCCACCGGTCTTTTCCTGACCAAAGAGACGGCCCAGAAGCACATCGACGCAGGTGCAAAAAAAGTCATCATGTCGGCGCCGTCCAAAGACGACACGCCGATGTTTGTGTTCGGTGTCAATAACGAAAAATATGCGGGTGAAGCCATTATTTCTAACGCTTCCTGCACCACCAACTGCCTGGCGCCGATCGCCAAGGTGATTGATGATAATTTTGGACTCAAGCGCGGCCTGATGACCACTGTGCACGCGATGACCGCTAACCAGAAGACTGTTGATGGCCCGTCGATGAAGGACTGGCGCGGTGGCCGTGGTGTGCTCGAGAATATCATCCCGTCCTCGACTGGTGCGGCCAAGGCCGTCGGCAAGGTATTGCCACAACTGAACGGCAAGCTGACCGGTATGGCTTTTCGCGTGCCGACATCCGATGTGTCGGTGGTCGATCTGACCGTCGAACTGGATAAGGGTGCCAGCTACGAAGAAATTTGTGCCGTAATGAAAGCAGCCTCCGAAGGATCGATGAAAGGCGTGCTTGCCTACACCGAGGATAGTGTTGTCTCGACCGATTTCCGCGGCGAATCCTGTACTTCAACATTCGATGCGCAAGCCGGTATCCAGATGGATGAGACTTTCGTCAAACTGGTGTCGTGGTATGACAACGAATGGGGTTATTCCTGCAAGGTCGTTGAAATGGCGCGCGTTATCGCGAACTGATCGTGCCGGTACTGGAACTGACCGGCCTGGAACTGGCCGGCAAGCGCGTCCTGATTCGTCAGGATTTGAATGTGCCGATCAAGGATGGCGTGGTCACCAGTGACCAGCGCATTCTGGCTTCGCTACCGACGATACGCCATTGTATCGAAGCCGGTGCGCGGTTGATGATCATGTCGCATCTGGGTCGACCCGACGAAGGGGTCGCGGAGGCGCGGTTCTCGCTGCAACCGATAGCGAGATATTTGTCAGATGCGCTTGGAAAAGATGTGCCGCTCGTCGACGATTACCTGCAGCAGGCGCCAGATCTCCAGGATGGCGATGTGGTGCTACTCGAAAATGTGCGTTTCAATAGTGGTGAAAAAGCGAATGACGAAAGTTTGTCGCGTCAGTATGCCGCGCTTTGCGATATCTTCGTGATGGATGCATTTGGTACTGCACACCGTGCCCAGGCATCCACCCATGGCGCCGGTCAGTATGCCCCGGTAGCCTGTGCCGGTCCATTGCTCGCCGGAGAACTTGACGCCCTCCGCAAGGCATTGAATCATCCCGCCAAACCGGTAGTTGCCATCGTAGGCGGATCAAAGGTCTCGACAAAATTGACCGTTCTGGAATCACTCTCTGGAATCGTTGATCAGTTGATACCTGGCGGAGGGATTGCTAATACCTTTATCGCGGCGGCCGGATTCAATGTCGGCAAATCGCTGGTGGAGGTTGATCTGATCCCCGAGGCCAGGCGTCTGGTCGAGCAGGCCAGGCAACAGGGGCGTGATATCCCTATTCCCGTCGATGTGGTCTGCGGTAAAGAGTTTTCCGAAAGTGCCGCGGCGGTTATCAAAGCGGTCGACCAGGTCGAAGACGATGACATGATCTTCGACATCGGGCCGCAGACCGCAGCGAATTTCGCAACAATATTGCAACAGGCGGCCACTATCGTGTGGAACGGTCCGGTTGGTGTATTCGAATTTGACCAGTTTGCCGAAGGCACCCGGGTCGTCTCGCAGGCAATCGCTGCTTCGCCTGCGTTTTCCATTGCCGGGGGTGGTGACACTTTGGCGGCAGTCGACAAGTATGGGATCACGCAGCAAGTTTCATACATTTCCACCGGTGGCGGTGCTTTCCTCGAGTTCCTGGAAGGTAAGCAGTTACCGGCTGTAGCAATGCTGGAACAGAGGTATGAAGATTATGAGCGAAGTCATTCGTAGAACCAAGATTGTAGCCACGATGGGTCCGGCGACCGAGTCCGACGAGGCCATCGATAGTTTGATTAAAGCCGGTGTGGACGTGGTTCGTCTCAATTTCTCCCACGGCACGGCTGAAGAGCACCGGGCGCGGGCTGATTCAATCCGGCGTATCGGTAATGAAAATCATCGCCATTTAGCCATTCTGGCAGATCTGCAAGGTCCCAAGATTCGCACCGAGAAATTTCGTGAGGGTAAGGTTGAGCTCGCGGTCGGTGACCGTTTTTGTCTGAATACCGAATGCCCCGATGGCGAGGGTGACGAGCAGCAGGTCGGTGTAACCTACAAGAAGCTGCCACAGGAC
>JAIBDO010000169.1 GCA_024686195.1 Gammaproteobacteria bacterium
CTTCCTCCTGTTTCGGATCCCGAGCTGATCCGGCAGTGTGCGCCCACTCGGTACTGCAGTGTGTGGCTTCAGATCCGGCTTTCTATTTGTGCGACAAGCATGCCATGGAGACGTCAATAAACGGGTAAATCCGATTTGGAATGGCTGTTTTTGTTGACCCCAGGGTCCATTCGTTGATACATACGGGGAAAAGCCCGTCGAGTCATGCTCGGCTCGCCAGTGCAATTCAAGCCACCCGAGAGATAGCCATGAGTAGATCGCTTCCCGAGCATACGCAAACCGTCGTCATCGGCGGCGGCATCGTCGGCTGTTCGGTCGCCTATCACCTTGCCCGTGCAGATCACGATGTGGTGTTGCTCGAGCGTAAGCAATTAACTTCGGGTTCGACCTGGCATGCCGCCGGGCTGGTGAGCCAGTTTCAAGGGCTTCCCTGTGTTACCCGGCTGGCCTGCTACGGTATCGAACTGATGCAGCAACTGCAGGCGGAAACCGGACAGGCGACCGGTTTCAAGAATGTTGGCGCAACCGCTGTCGCGATGAATCCAGCGCGGCGTGAGGAATTGTTGCGGCGCATGGACGTCGCCATCGGGCAGGGCATCGACGTGCGGCGCTTGAGCATCGATGAACTGGGCCAGCAATGGCCGTTGTTGAACCTCGACGGCATTGTCGAAGCGATTCATTTTCCGAACGATGGGCAGACCAATCCCATCGATACCACGATGGCGTTGGCAAAGGGTGCGCGCATGGCCGGGGCGCAAATTTTCGAGAATACCGAAGTGCTGCGATTGCGGGTGGAAAACGGTAAGGCCTGCGGTGTCGAAACCACGCAGGGACTTCTCAAGGCGGACAATGTCGTCAACTGCACGGGCATTTGGGGGCGAGCATTTGCCGACAGCTGCGGCACTCGATTGCCGATTCAGCACAACCAGCATTTCTACATTGTTACCGACCCGATCGATGGATTGGAAAATCCCACGCCGGTACTGCGCGTATACGACGAGCAGGCCTATTACAAGGAGGATGCCGGCAAACTCATGATAGGATTCGCCGAGTTGAACGGTATAGCCTGGGATCCGAAAGGCGGGATTCCGCATAGTTTCGAGTTCGATGAGCTGCCGTATCCCGAGGATCACCTCGACGCGGTACTGGAAAAATGCATCGAACGGGTACCCGCTTTGGGCGAGGTGGGCATTCGTACCTTTTTCAATGGGCCAGAAGGCTACACCCCCGATGGGCGTTACTACCTGGGTGAAGATCCGCTGGTCGACAAACTATTTGTCGCGGCCGGTTTCAATTCCAGTGGCATTCAAAATGGTCCGGGCGCGGGCATGGCGCTGGCCGAGTGGATCATCAAAGGGCATGCACCGCGTGACCTGGTGGATGTTGACCTGCGACGGGTGCAGACCCATCAGGCGAATCGTGAGTACCTGTTACAACGGGGTCCGGAAACCCTGAGCGAAACCTACGCTATGCATTGGCCCTACAAGCAGCGTCAGTCCATGCGCGGCTTGCGACGTTCACCGATACACGAACAATTGCTTCGGGCCGGTGCGGTATTCGGCGAATCCGCTGGCTTTGAACGGCCGATGTGGTTTGCACCGAAAGCTGTGAAGGCCGAGTACGAGTACGGTTATAACAAAATGCCCTGGTTTGAACACTGGGCGAGTGAACACCAGGCCGTGCGTAACGATTTGGGTCTGGTTGATCTCAGTCCATTTTGCAAGATTCTGGTCGAGGGGCGCGATGCTGAACGGGTGCTGCAGAAAATCTGTACCAATGATGTGGGCGTAGCGCCGGGGCGTGTGATCTATACCCAGTGGTTGAATGAGCGCGCGGGTATTGAAGCAGACGTCACGGTCGCGCGACTCACCGAGACCCGTTACCTGGTGATGACCTCAGCCGCGACCGGGTTGGCCGATGAGGCCTGGTTGCGCAGGCATACAGCGGAAGCGGCAGGCGTCAGCATTACCGACATTAGTTCAGCGCAGGCCGCTTTTGGCATCAGCGGGCCACGGGCACGTGAATTCCTGGCCGCCCATACTGACAGTGATATGTCGCACGCGGCATTTCCGTTCAGCACCAGCCAGAACATCGATATCGGCCCCATCAATGCGCGCGTGCAGCGTATCAGCTACACCGGAGAGTGTGGTTGGGAGATTTTTGTTGATGCGTCGTTTGCAGCTTTCCTGTTCGAATTGCTGATGTCGGGCGAGCGCGCGGCGGCGCCAAAACTGGTCGGTTTTCATGCGGCCGAATCCCTGCGCAGCGAAAAGGCCTACCGCCACTGGGGTCACGACATCGGTTACACCGACACACCCTTTGAAAGTGGTTTGATGTTTGCCAGCAAGATGAAAAAAGCGGGTGGATTTATCGGTCTTGATGCCTTGCAGGCGCGACTCGAGAGCGGCAGTCATCGACGATTACTGCAGTTCCTGCTCGATGACAGCGAACATTTGATATATCACAACGAACCCATTTTTCTGGATGATCAACTGGTCGGTACGATTACCACCGGTACCTATGGGCACACGCTCGGCGCGCCACTGGGTCTTGGTTGGGTAAGGCTGTCTGACGGCGACTTGCAAAGCAATCTGGAGGAGCGCTGTTTCGAAATTCTGGTCGCAGGCAGAAAGGTTCGTGCGCGCGCCAGCCAGAAGCCGCTATACGATCCATTGAATCTAAAACTTCGCCATTGAGCTGAAGAGGCCGGTTGCCATGACCATGCTATCGAAGACACAGGCGAAGATGCCCGTCCCCTGCAGGCCAATCACATTGCGAGCACCCACGGGGATGAGATTGTGCGTGGGGAATGCAGCAACCGGGTTCGTGATAGCGCCTGTCAGATGATTTTTCCGGAGGGCCTGTGGGCGCTTCGTTCTTCGATCAACAGGCAAAGGCGAACTGATACAGGCATTCCGGGGCCAGGCCCTGCCATTGGCAGCGCTGTTGCTGGTGGTTGTGAAAGACATGGCCTGACCCCGTTCCGAATCTCCAGGGCAGCTTTCGCCGCAAACAGCGTTAGCCCAAACGAAATCAGTTTAGAGAAAAGGGGCAAAACTGGTCCAAAAACGACCAGCAAACGTATTAGACCTAATTAATCGACATCGAAGCACAGAAAGCTATTTTCATGGGGAATTTGCGTCCAACTTTATATTTCATCCTCTTGTCCGGCACCCTGTTGGTGGTGGATGTCACCTTTAGCACTTTTTATATTTTGATATCTGGCAACTCGTCTTCGGTGTTGCAAACTTTTGCACTAAGCTTTTTGTTTCTTGTGATCATCAATATTTCTGTTGGGCTTTTGCTGTTCAAAGATATTCGTAAACAAGAAGCGGGGATTAATACCGACCAGGGTGACCTTGCGTCACATATTCAGAAGTTTCCGGCAAAGAACGCGATCTGGGTCTTTATCCTTACGCTGATCTATACCCTTTGCAGCATTTCCATCGGCAATTTTCTGCTTGAAACCGCAGAGCCTGCTGAGGGCATGCTTTCAGTTCTATACGGTGCCGCTCTGTGGTTTGCGTTGCTCTATGCATTTCAGTTTGCCTTGTATGCCTACTTTATTGGTATGGCTGTTTCTATCCACACCCGCAGTTGGTTCAATCGCCAACACAAGCTTGAAATACCTTCCGGCTCCAGCTTCCTGGTCCTGCGCCTGTTAATGGGTATGTTCGCCATCATCATCATTCCATCGTCGCTCATTCTGACGGACGTCTGGTTTTTTGAAGACGTCAGAAAACTGCAAGGTCTCTCCACAAAACAGGCGATATTGCTGGATGTTTTGTCCGTGCTGGTTGCGGCTACCGTCAGCGTTTTCTTTATTTGCCGATCAATCACCATACCACTGCAAAATATACGCAACGCCATGGAGCAAACATCCAGTGGCAGTAACTCTGCGCGCGCGCTGGTGTTAACGGATGATGAAATCGGTGTGGTCGCCGATTCGTTCAATAATATGATGGGTAAGATCAACGAGCGGAAATTCATTGCCGAGACATTTGGTCGTTATGTGCCAGAGAGCGTTGCCGCTTCTATTATTGAAAACAAGGGGGAATATAAGCCTCAATACCGGTTGGCCACTATTCTCTACACTGACATTGTCGGCTTCACATCGCTTTGCGAGACATTGGAACCAGATGAAATAGCCAGTTTGCTGAATGAATATTTTGCACTGCTGTCAGCGATCATCAACCAGCACGGCGGCATCATTAACCAGTTCCAGGGTGATGCGATGCTGATTACTTATAATGTGCCTGCGATGGATGAAAACCATGCCGATAACGCTCTGTTGACAGCGGTAGAAATTCAACAGACGCTCTCAGACCATATATTCAGATCGAGGTTCAAGATGCCTACCCGAATAGGCATAAACACGGGGAAAGTATTTGCCGGTATCGTTGGTGGGCAGGAAAGGCTCAACTACACGGTTCATGGCGATGCAGTGAATATAGCGGCGAGATTGGAAAACTTGAACAAGGAGTACAATACGTCGATTCTGCTATCCAAAGCGACCAAGTTACTGCTGGGCGAAAATACAAGGGAACAAATCCAACTGACACCGATGGGCAAGCTTAACGTCAGGGGCAAGACTAACGATATCAGGGTGTTTACAGCGTCGAACGCAGCGATGGGATGTTAACAAACAAGGGTCGCCGTATTACTTTGCTTCCCACACTTCTCAACCAGTAATCCGCGCATTCCCCCGCAGGTGTGCGGATTTTTAACGGGATAAATCAAGTGGAAAAATTTTTAATCATCATCGCCTCGTTAGCCCTGTTTGTGATTATCGTGTTTTTCATTCTTGGTTACAGGTCGAATTCCGGCGAGGCATACGGCCTGATCGAGGGCCGGCTGAAGCAGTGCCCGGACAAGCCCAATTGCGTCAGTAGTGAGGTGCTGTCGGATGCGGAGCACTATATCGCACCGCTTGTTTATTCCGCGGACCAGGCCACACAGGTTTTGCCCAGGTTGAAAACGATCATTGGCGAAATGGGCGGCAGCGTCCAGCTGGAAAAAACCGATTATCTGGCCGCTACGTTTACCTCTTCGTTATTCAGGTTTGTCGACGACCTGGAATTAAGAATCGATAGCGGCCAGCATACAATCCATCTGCGCTCTGCATCCAGGGTCGGTCATGGCGACCTCGGTGTTAACCGCAAACGGGTAGAGCAGCTGAAAAACTCATTTCAGGTGCAAACAGACTGATCTCGGGTAACGCCTGGCCCCGGTTTCCGATTGCCGCTACTCCAGGTAAAAAAAGTAATATAAAACCACCAGCAATATGCCCGTCCCGATGTTGACCATGAAGCCGTTTTTGATCATGTCGCGCACGCTGACGACGCCGGTGGAATAGGCGATCGCGCTCGGCGGCGTGCCTACCGGCATCATGAAATCCAGTGACACACCGATGGCGATCAGCACCGCAAGCGACTTCATGTCGATGCCGAGGCCACTGGACAGGGGCAGCATCAAGGGTATCAGGATCGCGGCAGAGGCCGTGTTGCTGGCGACCATGGTCACGGCGATGCCGAAAAACACCAGGATGAGTAACGTGGCAAACAGCGGGATGTCGATAATCCAGCCCTGGATGATGGCGGCCAGCCAGGTGTCGATGTTGACCTGGTTGATGGCCGAGCCCAGACTCAGGCCGCCGCCGAACAACAGCAGAGTCGACCAGGAAATCCGGGAAAGATCGGTCTCGTCGAGTAAGCCCAGGGAAAACAGCGTAATCACCGGTATCAGCGCTATCGTCGAGGAGGAGAGGCCGGTATAGCGGGTCGTCAGCCAGCCAAGCGCGGTCAGCATGAAAACGAAGACAATCAGCTTTTGCGCGCGCGACAGGCGCTTTTCCACGTAGCGAAACTGAATCCTGTCGATTTCGGGTCGGTTAAAGAAAAACAGCAGCAGCCAGGTGAAACCGAGCGCCAGCACCACGAAGGGCAGCGCTTTGAGCATCCATTCGACAAACTCCATCGGCAGGTTTTGTTCGCCCAGGTATTTCGCCGCAATCGCGTTCGGTGGACTGCCGACCAGTGAGCCGATTCCGCCGATCGTCGCGGCGTAGGCGACGGCGAGCACAGCACCCTTGGCGAATCGCGACTGGCGATGAAACAAGTTGTTTTCCCTGAGGACGATAACGCAGATGGGAATCATGATCGCCGCGGCGGCCGTGTTCGACATCCACATCGACAGGAAGGCCGTCACCAGCATCAGTCCGAGCACGAAAACAGCCGGACTGTCACCCATGCGCCTTAGGATTTCATGTGCCATGCGGTGGTCGATCTCGTACTTCTGCATGCCTCGAGCGAGAATGAAGCCGCCCAGGAACAACACGATCACCGGGTCGAAATACGGTGCAAACACGGCCCTGGCGGAAAAGTCGCCGAGTGCCAGCAGCAGAAAGGAGCCTGTGATCGCGGAGATGAACAGTGGAATGGCCTCCGTGACCCAGAGGATCACCACGGCGGCCAGGGTGGCGGCTACCACCGCCTGGTTGCTGTTCGGCAGGGGCCAGGCGTAGTAGGTGACCAGGAAGCCACACAGCGCCGTAGCCAGGGCTAACCAGCGGGTGTTATGAGCGGTACTTGTGGCATCTGCCTTGCCCTTGTCAGCCGACATCGCAACCTCTTCGATCACTGCCCCCGGCGGCGCCCGGGCCAGTGCCATTCTAAACGCTCTTTCCGCGCAGCAATTGATCTAGATCGGATTTTCGGGTATCTGGTTAGATCACCATAGTCGAAGGGCTGAGCAAGTATCCCCTGACCCCGTTATTCAGTCCTCGCGGTTCGCAGCGAGCGGCAGGCGCAAGGTGGCTTTCAGGCCTGGCGCGTTATCGTCGAGCAACAAGGTCGCTCGGTGCAGCCTGGCA
>JAIBDO010000020.1 GCA_024686195.1 Gammaproteobacteria bacterium
AGTGGGAACCTCTTTACGAGATTACCCAGATCAAGGGAGACGGTGAGGCGCATTCATTCCTGTCGCCCGACGACGAGTTCGCGGACTATGAAACCTGGGACATCGGTAACCTCGATGTTTCTGAAGCCAAGACCGATGACATGCTGGCGGGTGAGTATGCCCGTGAAGCGTTAAAACGCGGTCTGGCCATCGAACAAAAGCTTGGTACCAATCCCTACAAGTTTGGTGTGATAGGCGCCACCGACAGTCATACCTCGCTTGCCACCGCTGAAGAAGATAATTTTTTCGGCAAGCATAGTGGGTACGAACCCAAAGCCAACCGCATGAGCCACCCTTTCATGGAAAACGAAAATGGCAAGATCATGGGATGGCAAATGGTTGCTTCTGGCCTGGCCGCTGTGTGGGCGACGGAAAATACCCGTGAGGCTATTTTCGATGCAATGCAACGCAAGGAAGTCTATGGCACCACCGGACCGCGCATGAGCGTCAGGTTATTCGGTGGCTGGGATTTCACCGCACAGGATTTAAATTCGCGCATGCCGGTGCGGCTGGGCTATGAGAAAGGTGTGCCCATGGGCGGTGACCTGCGGGTCATGCCGGAAGATGCACAAGCGCCCAGTTTTATGGTTTATTCACTGCGCGATCCCGAGGGTGCGAATCTGGACCGGATTCAAATCGTCAAAGGCTGGCTGGACGCCGATGGTAAGACCCGGGAACAGGTCTATGATGTTGCCTGGGCAGGTGAGCGAGCCATCGTCGATGGCAAACTGCCGCCGGTTGGTAATACCGTTGACGTCGCTAACGCGAACTGGGTCAACAGCATCGGTGCGGCCGAACTGGGCACGGTGTGGAGCGACCCGGATTTCGATGCAAAGCAGAAGGCGTTCTACTATGCCCGGGTGCTGGAAATACCGACACCACGGTGGAGTACCTATGACGCCTTCAGATTTGGGGTGGACTTGCCTGAAGGTGCACCGACCGCAACCCAGGAACGGGCGTATACTTCCCCTATCTGGTATACACCAAAGTCCTGACCCGTTATGAGTAAGACCTGGTTGCAGCGGTTCCCCCGGAACCGCTGCTTCATTCTGCGCTGCTCTTAGCCCTATACTTATTGGCTTTTACACCTCTGCGGCCCTTTACCCGCTTGAATGCCTGTCTTAAACGAAGTTCGTGACGCGCGACTTAAATTCCTGGAAGTGAGCAAAAGGGGCGATAACAAATGGTTATGGCCAGACTTTCTGATCGCTTGAAATACGATGTCACGAAAGTCCTGATGCCGGGTTGAATCCACGTACGAATAACAGGGGGCAGGCCACAATGTTACTTACTTAAGCTATTAACCCCATAACATTCGTTCTGGTCGGGAGAAGGCGGATGAATGGGACAATTTTTCGCGAAGTAAACCGCAGGCGGCGAAGCCGCCGAGGCATTCGCGAAAAACTGTCCCATTCATCCGACCGTAGTCGAACTCTGGATGCATCGTTGTTTTGGCTTTAGTAAGTACCATTGGGGATAGACCACGTTTGTTTCTGGAGCCGAGCAAGCTGGATTTTATCGTGGCTTGCCTCGTTTCGAAGAATGAAGCGAGGGCACGCCGCGGAACAAGCAGTCTTAATCCTGGTAATAGTAGTCGTACTTGACCAGCAGTTTGCGCATGAACTCCCAGGCTTCGTTGTAGGTCAGGCCACTGTCTTCCGGGATGATGATCTTGACGTAGAGATTCTCGCCCTGTTCGCGCTTGAGCCGATCCAGTCGCTCTTCTACCTCGGCCAGGCTGAGTCGGCTGAAACCGGTGTCGCCGGGTTGGCGATAGCGAATCACGATGCCCGAATCATCCTTGATGTAATACACCTGCGCGATGTGCTTGCCTTTGGCGCTGCGCGCCGGCTTGATCAATTCCTCGTACTGCGATTTAACCGTTTCGTAATCGCCTTTGAGGGTCAGTAGTTGCTGGTTATAAGCGGTTATATCCTGCGACAGCTGCGCTTTGTCCTGCGACAACTGCGCTTTATCCGCAGACAGCTGCGCTTTATCCGCAGACAGCTGCGCTTTATCCGCAGACAGCAGGCTGATCGTCTGTTGTTGCTGGTTGCTCGATGCGGACAGTTCGGCTATCTCGAGGCGCGCGCTGTCGAGTTGTACGCGAGCTTCGTCGCTGGCCTGTTGCTGTTGAGCTAACTGCTGGTTAAGCAGTGCGATCTGGCGCGCCATTTCATTGAATTGTGAGGTTGCCTCATTGATTTCAAGGTTGGCGGCATCGAGTTCAGCGCGGCTCTGTGTCAGCGAGGATTGCAGGGCCATATTCTGCGCTTCCAGTGCGGCTATGTTCGATTCCTGATCGCGGATGGCAGATTTCGCGTTGCTTAACTCTTCGTCTTTTCTCATCAGGCGCAGGCGCAGAATGGAGTTACTCTGTTCGGCGTTGGCCAGGCGTTCTTCCAGAGTGGCATTTTCCAGCGAGGTTGATTCGATCATCTGGCTGGCAATCTGTTCGGCGGCGACGCTCTCCTGTAATTCGGCAACCAGTTGCCAGTTGCGTACCACCAGAATGCTGGTTGCCATCAGGAAAATCAGCGTTATCACCATCATGACGTCGGTGAAGGAGGGCCAGAAGCTGTTCTCCCCGCCGATACCGGCGTGGCTGCTGCCGATCTGGACGAAGCCGTTGTTCACAGTTGCTCGTCGTTACTATCTGGCGGCAGGCGAAAACCATCACGCAGGATATGTCTTATCTGCACCAGTTCCTCGGCAAAGCGGCCAGACTGTTGCTGGTTGGCGGCGATTGTCTGTCGGAAGCCCTCGTGCAAGATATGTCTTATCTGCGCCAGTTCCTCGGCCTGCTGAGGCTTGGTTGCGATCGTCTGCTGCAGCGTGATCGCCGCATCATGATAGGTGTCCTGGGTTTGTTTGAGTTTGTCCGCGGCGAGGATGACGGATTTGATCAGGTCACTCATCTTGTGCACGATGTCATCACTGCTCTTGACGTGACGCGGCAACAGGTAGATCGAGGTCAACTGTTCAATACCGCTCAGGCAATGAGTTTGCACATCACCGAGGCGCGTATAGAAGTAGCCGAACAGGGCGTAGGAAACGATAGCGGTGATGGTGGTTGACAGAGCGGTCGACATGCCGTGGATAACCAGGCCCATGCCACCGAGACTGGCATCAGCCGAGTCGATCAGGTCGGAGGCGCCGAGTAACGCGATGGACAGCGATACGATGGTACCGAAGACACCGGTCAGAATCAGGATATTGTTGATGAAACGAATCAAACCGAACTGGGTTGCTTCATCGGCGTTCAGCATCGCCGCCAGCGCACTGTGGTTGATCTCGCCATTCGAATTCTGGATCGTGCGCATGATGCCATGGCGTTGCGCAATCATCGAACTGACGGGCACGCCTTCGAAGTAGTCCGGGTTGAGCGCTTCGACGTTGTTGATAAAGGTCGCGATAGCCGCCTCTTCGCGTCGGTAGCGCAGCAGGTGGAGCAGGATGCTGCCGATGCCTAGCAGGAACAGGGCGACGATGGCGCTGTTGATGATGAGGCCAGTGCTGGTGAGCTGATTCTCGGCGTAAAATGGGTAGATTGAACCGAAATTGAACGCGATCAACGCCAAAACCACCACGATCACAATAGCGAACTGGGTCAGGATTCTATTGCTAAGGCTGGTAAGCAGGCGCTTGATATCCATCGCGTGTGTCTCTGATTGAAGGTGAGTCTCGATAACCGAACGAATCGGTCCCGGCATTTAATAATGTTTTCTGTAGGAAGTCAAAATACCACGATTCACGGAGCAGGCGGCGCTCGCAGCATCGTTGCTGGGGGTGCCTGAGAAATTGAGCATGAGAAATAGAGCCTGGTCGTCACTTGTTTTTGTGACCAGAGCCCGCCGTGGATCGATTCGTGGGGGATCAAGTCGCGGTTTGTCGCAGGTGGTTGATCAGATCGATCTGGGTGATCAGCCCATAGAAAGTATCCTTGTCAGCAATAATGGCAACCTTGTCCTGCTTGAACAACTCGACGATCGTTTCGATACTTGCGTCCGGTGCAACCGTTTCCAGGTTGCGAACCATTACCGAGGCTACTTTTATCTGGAAACTGTCCTTGTCTTCGAACAGGCCAAGCAGGATATCGGATTCATCGATCAGGCCAACGATCTTGCCGGCATCGACGACTGGCAGCTGTGAGACATCGAACATGCGCATGCGCTTGTAGGTCGTTATCAGGTTGTCTTCTGAGGTCACCGTTATCATGTCGCCACTGTCCATCGGGCGCGCGATGATGTCCCGCAGATCACCATGGTTGGTGCGTTCCAGCAGGCCCTGGTCGGCCAGCCAGGAGTCATTGAACGATTTGTTCAGATACTTGTTACCGGTGTCGCAGGCAAAGGTCAGCACGCGTTTCGGTTCGGTCTGCTCGCGGCAGTAGCGCAGTGCCGCAGACAGCAGGGTGCCGGTCGAGGAGCCGGCAATAATACCTTCGCGCCGCAGCAGGTCGCGCTGAGTCTGAAAGGCTTCGCGATCACTGATCGCATAAGCCTTCTTCACCAGGCTGATGTCGCAAATGGGTGGCATGAAATCTTCACCGATGCCTTCCACTAACCAGGAGCCGGCCTCCGGCGTGGTGCCTTCGTTAATGGTTTCTGCAAGAATCGAACCTTCCGGATCGGCCACAATCATTTCGCATTTCGGGTGGTTCTCATTGAAAAACTGCCCGAGGCCGGTGACCGTGCCGCTGGAACCGACACCGATGACCATGGCGTCCAGGTCATTTTCCATTTGACGCAGGATCTCGGGTCCGGTGCTGATGCGGTGGGTCAGGGGGTTATTGGGGTTGGAGAACTGATCGATGAAATACGAATTCGGAATTTCAGCGGCGAGTCGCTTGGCATAATCCTGGTAGTACTCAGGATGGCCTTTCTGAACATCTGAACGCGTCAGGCGCACGTCGACACCCATCGCGCGGATATGACGTATCTTGTCCGGGCTCATTTTGTCGGGGATAACCAGGATCAGCTTGTAGCCTTTCTGTGCGGCCACCAGGCCAAGCCCAAGCCCGGTGTTACCCGCCGTGGCCTCGATGATCGTGCCACCGGGCAGAATATTGCCTTCCTTTTCGGCGGCTTCGATCATGGTGACCGCGATACGGTCCTTGATAGAGCCACCGGGGTTTTCGGATTCCATCTTGATGAACAGATCGCAGACCCCGGTATCGAACTTGCTGAGCTTGAGGATCGGAGTGTTGCCGATGAGTTCGAGTACTGAATTAACGATGGCCATAATCGGATACCTGGATCAGTTTTAGGAGAGGGATTTCATGTAACTGATGCGATAGTCGCTCAGCGAAATCCACTCGGGGTTGATTTCGATGCCCCAGCCGGGCTTGTCAGAAATCTGCACATTGCCGTTTCGAATTTCGAAACCGGGCGTGTAAATATTGTCTTGCCAGGGATAATAATCGGACCCTTCGATTGAGAATTCGACGTACTTGCCGGCGTTTTCGATGGCGGCCATGAAGTGCACTGAAAACAGCGTAACCAGACTCTGGTTAGCTGAATGCAGGGTGCAGGGTATACCGGCCTGTTTGGCATAGTTTGCGACCTGCAGAGTGCGTGTGATGCCTCCCATGTAGCAGATGTCGGGCTGTACGATATCGACTGCATGAGTGTCGATCATCTGCTTCCAGACGATCATGTTGTTATCCTGTTCGCCACCGGTGACATCGATATCGAGTGCAGCGGTGACTTCGCGGGTCCATTCGAGTTCCCAGTAAGGGCAGGGTTCTTCGTAATGGCTAATGCCATAGTCGGCGAGCATGTGCCCCATCTCGATGGCCTTTTTCGGGGTATAACCACTGTTGGCATCCACCAGCAGGTTAACCTCGTCACCGAGTGTCTCGCGCATGGTCTTGACGATTTCCTCGCTGCGCCCGGGCCATTGATCGACATCGTGTCCGCATTCACTGGCGATACGAAACTTGAACGAGTGATAGCCGAATTGCTCGCGCAGGGCCAGCATGCGTTCCGCTTCCTGTTGTGGGCTGATGTCACGCTTCATGCTTGAGGCATAGACCGGGAACTCACTGACCGTGCCGCCCAGCAGTCGCTGAACGCTTTGACCGGCGCGTTTGGCACGGATATCCCACAATGCCGTATCGACGCCGCATAAGGCACGATACAGATAGGTGCCCTGAAACTTGTGCTCTCGATCGAGCACGATTTGAGTAACGGCATCGATATCACTGGCGTCCATGCCAAGTACGTGACAGGCGACCTGGCGGTGAACCACCTGGGCCGTTATGTCGGCATGGTAGGGCGAGACCTGGCCCCAGCCCTCGTCGCCATCGTCGGTGCGCACCCGCACCAGTGTCACATACTCACTGGCGAAAGTTTCGATGCTGCTTATCAGCATGGCGGCAATCTCCGAAGTTAGCGGACTAGAGTGAATCCAGCGCCTGCTTAAGATCGGCGATCAGGTCCACTGAGGATTCGAGTCCGGCCGAGAGTCGCACCAGGCCGTCGGTAATGCCGGCGGCGAGTCGCTCTTCGCGTGGCATATCGGCATGGGTCATGGTGACCGAATGGGTGACCAGCGATTCGACCGAGCCAAGGTTCTCGGCGAGGCTCCAGAGTTGCAGTCGGTCCATTAATTTTTTGCCCGACTCGACGCCACCTTTGACTTCAAACCACAGCATCGAACCGTGGCCGCTGGCCTGGCGGTCGGCGAGTTCTTTTTGCGGGAATGACTCCAGCCCCGGATAGCAAACGCGTTCAACATTGGCGTGGGTTTCGAGAAATTGTGCCACCTTGAGCGCATTCGCCGACTGTGCTTCGAGGCGGGTGCTCATGGTTTTGACGCCCTGCAGCGTGTAGAACGCAACCATTGGTGTCATGTTACTGCCCAGGCAGTTGCGCACGAACATGATTTTCTCCAGGTGTTCCTGGTTGGCGCAGGTAATTGATCCACCGACGCTGACGTTATGTCCTTCCATGAACTTGGTGGTGCTGTGCAGCGTGATATCGGCGCCGAGTTCGAGCGGACGTTGGTAATAGGGCGTGAGAAAGGTATTGTCGACCACGTGCGGAATGCCGGCAGCTTTGGCAACTTCCGAGACAGCGGCAATGTCGGTCAACTTGAGTGTCGGGTTGGCCGGTGTCTCGGTGAAAATCAGCTTGGTGTTGTCACGAATAGCGTTTTTGACATTGGCTGCATCAGCGGTGTCGACAAAACTGCACTCGAGACCCCAGCGATTCAATACTTTGGTGGAGACGCGATGGGTGCCGCCGTAAACCACATCAGAGAGGATGATGTGATCTCCCGCACCGACCATGCCGATGATGGTGCAGCTGGTAGCGGCCATGCCAGTCGCAAAACAAAGGCTGCCGACACCGCCTTCGAGGGCGGTTATTTTTTCTTCCAGCGCGGTTACCGTCGGGTTGCCGGAACGGCTGTAGGAATAGCCTTTCTCGAGGTATTTATCGACTGATTCCTGAACGTAGGTGGTGGTCTGATAGATTGGCGTGAGTATCGCACCAGTCAGTGGGTCGGGGCTGACGCCGGCATGTACTTCGCGTGTTTTGAAATCTTGATTGTCATTGCTGCTCATCAGCTTCCCCGATTGTTTGTTTTAAAAAAGATCGCAATTCTATCATTAGTAAGACAAATTAAAAGATGTGAACGGGCAAAACCTTGAGAATCATGTTGATGCGCTGGCGCTTGATCGATCAATCTTGCAGAATATGCCGATGGAATCATCAGGAGCGCCCTCTGGCAGGCACTGTTTCGCTGCTGTTCATGCGCTGCATAGACCGGGCCGAGCGCTTCATCGATAGCCCATAGCTGCAAAATCTGTCAGGAGAGTGCCCGTGCCGCAACACGAAAAACTGGATTACGTCGAATTTCCAGCGCGCGATCTAAAGGCTACCCAGGCCTTTTTCAGCAGTGTCTTCGGTTGGCAATTCGAGGATTTCGGTTCCGACTACTGTGCTTTTTGCGGACAGGGTCTGGATGGTGGCTTCTATCGCTCGGAGCTATATTCGATTACGCAGAACGGTTCTGCCTTGCTGGTGTTCTACAGTGACGATCTGGAAGCGACCCTGGTTGCCATCGAACAGGCCGGTGGACGCATTGTGAAACCCATCTTCGACTTTCCCGGAGGGCGTCGTTCCCATTTCAGCGAGCCAAGCGATAATGAATTTGCCGTATGGTCAGCGTTGGCGGCGAAATAACGTGATTGCTACCGCCATTGGCAAACACGTCTCAGTATCCGGCCTGGAGGCCCAGCGGATATGATGTTGAACCCTGACGACGTCATACAGCAGGCGCTCACGGTCAGCCTGGCGGATAGTGATGATCTGCGTCTACGGGCGCGGCTAATGGCCGGGGATATTCGTATCGGGCGCTCGGCTTTCCTGGATCGTCACGCGGTTGAATCCGAATACGAATACAAAAAGCAGGCGATGCAGGATGGACGCATCATGTATCACGCGCACATCGGAATGAACGATATCGATGCAACTGCGGCCGCGCTCACACGCATACATGCAGAACTGGACAGCCGTCAGTTTCAGCTCGATCGAGCCGGTTTTGCGCTTGATCGGCGCATGGGCCTGCCGAGCGGACAGCGCGCCGCGGCGGCAGCGGAAACAGGCCCCATGCTGGCCACCCGCGACGACTGGAGCGCCCTGGCACAGGCGGCGCCCATTCAGCCACATCTGGGTGATTTCATGATCGGCCAGCCGGCTTCGGTCGCGAACACGGTTGAGGCCTTGCGTATCGGCTGCACCACGGTTGGTAACCTGTCGCAGTATTTTACCTTCGAAGCCCCTGGCTGGCACGATACCGCGGCGACGGCGGCTGAGACCTGCCAGGCGATGCAGCTACTGGCCGAATTTCGCGGGCAGGGTGTCATGCTGCACTCGTATCTCGAAGACGGATTCGGGGCGCTGTTCAAGAGTTGTGCGAGTGTCGCTGCCTGGGCCATGCTGGAGCGCTACCTCGTCGAGGAATTGATCGGCGCGCGCCTGGCGCACTGCATCGGTGGCCTGACCCGGGATCCGATCAAACGCGCCGGCTGGGTACTGGCGCTGCATGAAATTCATCAGGGTGAGCAGGTCGGCTCGATGATTTACGGTGATACTCTTTCTTTCGGCCGCGAGTTCGAAAAGAACCGCGCAGTTACTGCCGAGTACCTGCTGTGGGATATCCTGATCCAGCTGCATGCCCCCTGTGGCCACGCGGTGTTGCCATTGCCGGTCACCGAAGCGATACGCATTCCCTCGGCCGATGAAATCATCGAGGCGCAGTTGTTCGGGCGCCAGGTTGAGGCCAGTGCGCGGCGCCTTTACCCGCATGTCGACTTTACCGCGGCAGAGCAGTTTTCGGCGACCGTTTGCCGTGAAGGCCGGGAGATCTTTGATAATGCGCTTACCGGCCTGAGCGAGGCGGGAGCGAATATCCGCGACCCGTTGCAGTTGCTTTATTTGCTGAAAAAGCTCGGCGCGCAGGGTTTTGAAACCCTGTTTGCGGGTGATGTGTCCAATCTCGAATCGCCGTTTACTGATATGTTTGCGTTGTCGCAGGATGTCATAGCCGAGCATCGTCCGCTGTTCAGCGATGCTGCCTTTCGAAAGCGCGTCAAGGGCATGCGCCTGCTGGTGGCGTCCAGCGATGTGCATGAACATGCAGCCGGTGCACTCGCGCAATTGCTCGATGAAGCCGGTGCCGAGGTCGTTTATCTGGGCGCTGAGCAGGACCCGCAGGATCTGCTCGCGGCGCTGCGCCGACAAGCTGCCGATGCCCTGTTGCTCAGTACCCACAATGGCATGGCGCTTGAGTACGCCAGGCAGTTGAAGCAGTTACTGGATAGCGAAGCGATTGCGCTGCCGATTATAATGGGCGGTGTGCTCAATCAAAAGGTCGATGACCAGGCACTGCCGGTTTCGGTCGTCGACGAGCTCAAGTCACTGGGGATGCATCCAGCGGCGGGTTTGCCGGCGCTGGCACGGTTATTGCCGTTACAGAAATGACCAACTGACCTGCGGTTTCAGCGGTAAGGCGCCAGGGCACGCCAGTTGAACAGGGCTGATGCCGCCGCAATGGTCTGGCGTTGCTGCCTGAAGCGCTCATACAGCGCGGCTGGTGCATTCTCGGGCCCGCCCAGTGCCTGATAAATGCCGAGTTCGGAATCGGCACTCTTTTCACCACCCACGAAGACTGCTCCGCTGTCGCTGCATAACTGCGCAAGATCGCGGTAGTAGCAGGCGCGCTGTTCAACCAGGAAGTCCCGGCAGCGGTTAAACGCGTGTTCATCGTCAGCGCTCATGGTGACCCGATTGTGCGGATCCATTCCGTAAGGGTTGAGATGGCCGTAAACCAGAATCTGACCTTCGATGGCCGGCTCCGCATCAAAATAACGCTGTACCTGTTCGACATAGTGCTGGTTGATCTGCCACAGTCGTTGTGCACACTCGGCCACTTCATCGGCTGCCATGCGGATATTGGCGTCGGAATGATTTTTATACAGCAGGCGGCGACTGCCCGCCTGGATGCGCGCGGAATAGGGTACCGCTTCACGTACCGCTCGCATTTCCTCTGGATCGCCGAACACCTCGGCGAACTCGATGTCTATGCCGGCGATACACAGTGGTTCGGCATCCAGATCATCCGCCAGATCGAGCAGAAATTCGTCGCTGCTGCGTTCGCTGAAGCCATTGATGAAGACCAGCCCATCCACGCCCGCAGCCGTGCACTTTTGTTGCAGCTGCAACGCTCTGTTGTGGGCGGGGTGATCGACTGCACCCTGCAACAGTGGCTGCATCGATGCACAACTGACGTGCTCGATGCCCAGAATGATATCGTCGCCACCGCCCTGTGCGCTTACCCGCTCGGACTCGAGGTCAAGGTAAGCATAGGGCGCGAGGTGTGCCAGCAACCTGGCCAGTCGCGGTGCTGAACTCGATACCGGCAGTGCAAACGCAATCTCATTGGTCGGGAAACGGAAGTAGTTGCAGCGCACGGCGCATACCATGCCGCTCCAGCCGTAGGTGCCGGCATAACCGCGCAGAGCATCACCCTCGATGATAGTAATGTCGCGCCCGTCAAAGAGGGCGATTTCAGTCACGCTATCGCTGAAGTAACGCCGTTGCGGGCCCATTCCGCCGGTCATGAAGGTTGCGCCGACCGCAGCGTACATATAGCTGGTCAGGTCGGCACCGGGCACCTTGAAACTGTGACCAAGCTCGTCGGCGAGCGTTTGATTCAATTGATTCAGGGTGATCGCACTGCCCGCACTGATTTGCTGCAAGTCGCGATCGATGACGATTTCGTCCTGCGCCAGTTGGTCGAGTGGTGGTGTCGAGGCAAAGCTCAGGCGTGGCTTCAGGGGAGCGTCGAAACGCAGTCCGATGACGGCAGCCCCGGGCTGGTTGTGATGCTGATAGATCCCGCCGCCACTGGAGGTCGCGGACATTGGCAGTAGCAGCACATCATCACCATGCCTGGCACGCAGTTGCTGCAGGGCAGTGCGCGGATCGCCGCGCAACGAATAGGCAGCGTCAAATTCGACCGCGTTGTTTTCACCATCCATGACCGCGGTGAGGGGTTTGCCGAGAGAATTCTGCATTTGAATGGGCCGCGTCAGGCGGCTTTCCTGGCTTCCAGCGCCCGCACCAGGTCGTCCGCGAGAACGTCCAGCGCGGCCTGGTCGGTGATGGCGGCTCCCTGCGGGGTGGTCAGGTAGAAGATGTCATCAATTTTCTCACCCAGCGTCGAAATCTTGGCGTGAGTGATATCGATGTTTTTCTCGGCGATGACGTTAGCGATCACCGATAACAGTCCGGGCATGTCGATGGTACTGACCTCCATCACGGTGCGGCCGTTGAGATAATCCTGTTCGAAACGAACCTGCGTTGGGTGATCGAAGGCCTTCAGCTGCCGCGGCTTGCGGGTGTTGGTCTGCCCCTTGTGAATCGAATCCGATTGCAATGCCTTGAGCAATCGCGTTTCGATCTGCGCGATAGTTTCGGCATCGGTTACCGCCTCCCCGTTGCGGTCCTGAATGATGAAGGTATCCATGATCTTGTTGTCGACTGTGGTGAAAATCTCTGCGTTGAGGATGCTGAGGCCCAGTGCTCCGAGAGTTCCGGTAACCTGTGAAAAGGCATGCGCAGCTTCGTCGCCGTAGATGAAAACCTTGGTATTGCGGGTGTAGGTTGACTGGCGAATGCTGACCAGTCGGCTTTCATCGGAATTACCGAGGATGGCATTGACGTGCCACTTTATTTCAAGTGGATGATGGCGCAGAAAGTAGTCACCCGGTACGCGATCACAGACCGATTTGATTTGCTCGACGCTGTAGGGCAGGTCAGCCATTTCTTCGAGGGCGGCGTCGCGGTTTTCCTGAATGATTTCATCAATGTCGGGGGCATTATCGATGCCGACCCGGATGACTGACTTGGTGGCCCGGTAAAGTTGCTGCAACAACGCATCCTTCCAGTTATTCCACAACTTGGGATTGGTGCTGCGAATGTCGGCTACGGTCAACAGGTAGAGGTAGTTGAGCATGTTCATGCTGCCGACCTGGCGGGCGAAATCGCGCACCACGTCGGGATCGCTGATGTCTTTGCGCTGCGCCACTACCGACATCAGCAGGTGATCGCGAACCAGTTGCGACACGATGCGGGTTTCCTTGCGGTTCAACTTGTGCTGCACGCAAAAGCGGGTTGCATCTTCGGCGCCGAGTTGCGAATGATCGCCGCCACGACCCTTGGCAATGTCGTGGAACAGTGCGGCGAGGTATAGCAGGCGCGGATTTTCCAGTTTGCTATACACCAGGTTGCAGAATGGGAATTCCGCCTGGTGCTTGTCGAGTGCGAAGCGACGTAGGTTGCGGATGACGAAAATCGTGTGCTGATCAACGGTATAGGCATGGAACAGGTCGTACTGCATGCGTCCGGTGATTTTGGCAAAAGCCGGGATATAGGCCGCCAGGAAACCGTAGGAATTCATGCGCCGCATCTGGTGTGTCATGCCATTGGGGGCGCTCATCAGCTGCATGAAAAGGTGGTTGACCTCGTCATCGCAGCGAAATTTTTCATCCACCAGGTACAGGTGCTCGCGCACCAGGCGAATGGTTGATGCGGTAACGCCCTCGCAGTTCTCGTTGAGCGAAATCAACAGGAACAGTTCGAGCAATGCCGATGGCTTTTGTTTGAATACATCAGCGTGGGCGACCTCGATATAATTGTTGCGCAGGTTGAAGCGCTCGTTGAGCGGGGTAAGCCGTCGCTGCGCATCGGTTAGAAGGATCTCTTCGCGGAATATCTGCAGCAGCATTTCGCTCAGGCGCTCAAGTTCCATGATGGTGCGATAGTACTGCTGCATGAACTGCTCAATCGCCAGGTTGTTCTTGCTTGAGGTGAAGCCGAAGACAGCGGCGATATTTTTTTGATAATCGAACAGCAGACGATCTTCGCGACGCCCGGCGATGCGATGCAGCGCAAAGCGCACGCGCCACAGATGTTGTTGACCGGCGTCGAGCAGTCGGTATTCGGCTTCGGTGATAAATCCCTGATCGACCAGTTCGCGAAATGATTTTGTACCGAAATGACGTTTCGCGACCCAGCCTATAATCTGAATGTCGCGCAGCCCGCCGGGTCCTTCCTTGATATTCGGTTCGAGGTTATAGGCGGTATCGTTAAAACGCAGATGACGGTCGTGTTGTTCTTCGAGTTTGGCTTCGAAGAACTTTCGTGCCGGCCAGATTTTGTGTGGGCCGATGGCCTGCTGAAATTGGTCATAGAGCTCGCTACTGCCGATGATCAGGCGCGATTCGATCATCGTCGTGATTACCGTGATATCGGCTTTACCTTCGCGCACGCAATCGCGAATGGTGCGTACGCTGTGGCCGACCTCGAGGCCGATATCCCAGAGGAAGGTGAGGAAAGACGAAAGCTGTTCCTGTTGCGCCCGATCGGGCTTGCGCTCCAGCAGGATCATCAGATCGATATCCGAACCCGGTAACAATTCACTGCGCCCGTAACCGCCCACCGCGACCAGGCTGCAGCGATGTTTGTGCTGATCGATGAACTGCGTAAAACAGACTTCGAGCACCCTGTCGATCTGCGCTGAAGCTTCGTGAATCAATCGATCTGCGGCGATACCATTGTCAAACAGCTGGAAAATCCGCTGACGCGCGGCTGCCAGTCCGGCGGCGACTTCGCTGGCCTGCAGTTCACCGCCGGATTTTGCCTGCTCCAGTAGCTCAGCGAGTTCTGTGGACATTGGATCAGAAGCCGTATTCGGGGTGCAAGGTCAGGATCTCGAAGCCGTCGTCGGTGACCAGGTTGGTATGTTCCCATTGTGCCGTCAAACTGTGGTCTTTGGTGACTACGGTCCACTCGTCGGGCAATAATTTGACGTGGCGTCTACCGAGGTTGATCATCGGTTCCACGGTAAACGTCATTCCCGCTTCCAGCATCAAACCGGTGTTCGGCCTGCCGTAGTGCAATACCTGTGGGTCTTCGTGAAACACCCGGCCGATCCCATGACCGCAATACTCGCGCACCACGCTGCAGTTATTTTTTTCGGCATGTTGCTGGATCGCATGACCGATGTCGCCGAGGCGCACGCCGGGTTTGATTAATTCAATGCCGATCTTCATGCACTCGTAGGCGATGCGCGAAATACGTTGTCCGGGTACCGTCGGCTTGCCAACCATGAACATACGACTGGTATCGCCGTGGTAATCGTCTTTGATCACGGTGATATCGATGTTGATGATGTCGCCGGTTTTTAATTTCTTTTCAGCCGGTATGCCATGGCACACCACGTGGTTGACCGAGGTGCAGATGGAACGCGGAAAGCCGCGGTAGTTCAGGGGTGCGGGCACGACCTTCTGTTCGTTGACCATGAAATCGTGGCAGATGTCGTTGAGTTCCTGGGTGGTTATCCCGGGGACGACATGGGGTTCGATCATATGCAGTACATCCGCGGCTAAACGCCCGGCAACACGCATTTTTTCGATTTCTTCGCTGGATTTGATCGTAACTCCCATAAATTAGGACTGTCTGGTTGTTGAAGATACGGGATTATGGTATAAAGCGCGCGCCTTCGGCAACTGCCAGGCAAAATTAATCGGAACATCCGAATATTTGGTGTTTCAAACTTCACACACATGCCATAACGCGCTTATGGGTGCCTGCATTTCACCAGAGAGCAGGTCGTAGGCGTCGGGTATGTGGAGGCTTAACCCGGGATAGTCATTAACAGCACTATCCAACAGACATCTGGAGAAACTAATGTCTAACGTCACTATGCGTGAAATGTTGGAAGCGGGCGTCCATTTTGGACACCAAACCCGTTTCTGGAATCCTAAAATGGCTCCCTTTATTTTCGGTGAGCGCAACAAGATCCATATCATCAATCTCGAGCAAACCATGCCGATGTGCCGCGATGCGGTTAACTACCTTGGCAAGGTTGCGTCGAAAAAAGGCAAGGTCATGTTTGTCGGCACCAAGCGCGCGGCGAGCGAATCAATCAAGGAAGAAGCCCTGCGTTGTGGCATGCCTTTCGTCAACCACCGTTGGCTCGGTGGCATGCTGACCAATTTCCGTACCGTACGTGCCTCTATCAAGCGCCTCAAGGAACTTGAAGACATGGCGGCCAGCAACAATTACGAAAAAATCAGCAAGAAAGAAATCCTGAATTTGTCACGTGAGCAGGAAAAGCTCGAAAAGACATTGGGTGGCATCAAGGAAATGGGTGGTTTGCCCGACGTGCTATTTGTTGTTGATGTTGGCTACGAGAAGATTGCAGTGCAGGAAGCTACCAAGCTCGGTATTCCGGTTGTGGGTATCGTCGATACCAATAATTCACCGGATCATATCGAATATATCGTACCTGGTAACGATGACTCAATGCGCGCAATCAAGCTTTATACTCGCCTGGTGGCGGACGCTATTCTCGACGCCAAGCAAAGCATCGCGACCGCAGCCAGCAATGCCGAATTGATTGAGGTTGATGCGGATGACGCTCCGGCAGCGAAATCATCGGTCAAGGTCACTGCTAAAAAGGCAACTGCCGCTGCGAAACCCGCAGCTGAAGCCGAGCCTGCCGCTGAAGCCGAAGCAACTGAAGCGGCTGCCGAGTCAGACGAAGCAGTGGCAGCAGTAGCCACAGAAGCAGCTCCGAAGAAAGCGGCTGTCAAGAAAGCAGCTCCCAAGAAGGCCGCAACCAAAAAAGCTGCGACCAAGAAAGCCGCGACCAAGAAAGCCGCGACCAAAAAAGCTGCGACCAAGAAAGCTGCCACCAAGAAGACTGATGGCGATGCAGCGGCTGACGAAACTGACACCAGCGCGGACTGATACGCGCTGGTATTTAAGCAGGTAAACAACGAGGAAATGAAGTGGCTATAACAGCATCTTTAGTAAAAGAACTGCGTGAGCGTACCGGCTCGGGCATGATGGAGTGCAAGAAAGCATTGGTAGAGACCGACGGTGATATCGAAGCCGCTGCCGAGCTGATGCGTAAATCCGGTGCCGCCAAGGCGGACAAGAAAGCCGGACGTGTCGCCGCCGATGGTGCGATCAAGTTGATGGTTAGTGACGATGGTAAAACCGCGGTGATTCTTGAAATCAACTCGGAAACTGATTTCGTCGCCAAGGACGATAACTTTCAGGCGTTCGCTGACCAGGTGCTGGCGGTGATTGCCGAGCATCAACCAGCCTCGGTTGAGCAGTTGGCGAGTCTGCAACTGGAAAGCGGTCAGAGCGTTGAGGAAGCCCGTCAGGCTTTGATCGCCAAGGTCGGTGAAAACATCCAGGTGCGACGTTTCCAGCGCGTTGAATCGAACGCGTCTATCGCAAGCTACGCACACGGTGCCCGTATCGGTGTGCTGGTTGATTCCAGTGCGAATGCCGATCTGGCTCGTGATATCGCAATGCACATTGCAGCGGTTAACCCGCAATTCGTCGATCAGAGTGCGATTCCTGCCGAGTTTGTTGAAAAGGAAAAGGGCATCTTGATCGCCCAGGCGGAGTCGAGTGGTAAACCTGCTGAGATTATCGAAAAGATGATTCAGGGCAGACTCGACAAGTTCCTCGCCGAGGTCACCTTGATGGGTCAACCATTCGTCAAGGATCCTGATCAGAAAGTGAGTAAGCTGCTTTCCAATGCCGGTGCCGAGGTCAACAGTTTCATCCGTTACGAGGTGGGTGAAGGTATCGAAAAGAAGGTAGAGGACTTTGCGGCAGAAGTTGCGTCGCAGCTAAAAGCCTGATGCTCAAAAAGGCCGCGACCTTCGCGGCCTTTTTTTTGTCTGTAGTCTGCTCGGTTAGTGAAAAATCGTCCTTACCAATCACTGCTTTTAGCTATAAACTCTGCCCTGGTATCAAGGGCCGTGAGCTGACGGGTTGCTGGTACCGGTAATCGGCTAATGTGAATCATAAACCTATGCAAAAAATCAAATATAAACGCATTCTGGTCAAGCTCAGTGGCGAAGCGCTGCTGGGCAATCAGAGTTCCGGTATTGATCCGCAAATGATCGACAAGCTCGCCGCGGAATTGATTGAACTTCGCGATGCTGGCGTGGAAGTGGCCTGCGTCGTTGGCGGTGGTAACCTGATGCGCGGTGCAAGTCTGGCCAGTGGTGGGCTCGATCGAGTCACTGCAGACCATATGGGAATGCTGGCGACGGTGATGAATGCACTTGCCTTGCAGGATGGATTGTTGCGTCATGGTGCCTCAGCTTTAGTGATGTCGGGTCTGGCGATGCCCCAGGTTTGCGAGACCTACACGCAACGCGATGCGCGCAAACGTCTGGCGGCTGGTGACATTGTTATCTTCGCGGCCGGAACCGGTAGTCCGTATTTCACCACCGATACCGGGGCTAGCCTGCGCGCAGTAGAAATACAGGCAGATTTGCTGATCAAGGCAACCAAAGTGGACGGGATCTACGATAAGGATCCGATGAAGCACTCTGATGCGCAACGCTTCGTGCAACTCGACTACGATCAGGCCATCGATAAGCGCCTGGCGGTGATGGATGTCGCCGCCATGATTTTATGCAATGATAATGCGTTGGAACTGGTGGTTTGTGACATCAACAGACCGCAGGCATTACTGGATTTGGCCACGGGTGAAGCCGTGGGAACCCGGGTCAGTCGAATCGAGGTAGAAAAATGATAGAAGATATTAAGAAAGATGCTCTTAATCGTATGAGCAAGAGCATTGAGGCTTTTCAGGCTGAACTTAGCAAGATCCGCACCGGTCGTGCACACCCCAGCCTGCTCAATCACATTACGGTCGATTTTTATGGTAGCGAAGTGCCGATAGGTCAGGCAGCCAATATCACTGTTGAAGATGCGCGTACCCTCGCGGTGAGCCCGTGGGATAAAAGCATGGTGTCTGTCATTGAAAAAGCGATCATGACATCTGATCTCGGACTCAACCCGTCCACGGCCGGCACGGTGATTCGTGTGCCAATGCCGCCGCTGACCGAAGAGCGCCGCAAAGAGCTGGTCAAGGTGGTTCGTGAACTGGCTGAAAATGCGCGCATTGCGGTAAGGAATATTCGTCGCGATGCTAACAGTGATCTGAAGACGCTGGCAAAAGACAAGGATATTTCCGAAGACGATGAGCATCGCGGTCAGGATCTGGTGCAACAGGCGACCAATCAGTCAACCGACGAAATCGAATCATTACTCCAGGTCAAGGAGAAGGAGTTGATGGAAATCTAGTCACGCCTTGAGCCCTGATTCATGACGACACAATCTAAGGCATCGAGTCCCAGTCACATCTGCGTCATTATGGATGGAAATGGACGTTGGGCCAAAAAGCGTTTGATGCCCCGTAGTTTCGGTCATCGTAAAGGTGTTGAGGCGACACGTCGATGTGTCGAGTTCTTTGCGACCGCGGGCGTTAAGTATCTGACCCTGTTCGCCTTCAGTAGCGAAAACTGGAACCGTCCTGACGATGAAGTCAGCAATTTGATGGAGTTGTTCATGCGCTCATTACAGCGCTATACGGACGAGTTGCATGACCAGGGATTGCGCATCCGCTTCATTGGTGATCGCGACCAGTTTTCCGATAAATTATGCCAACAGATCGAACAAAGTGAAGTGAAGACGGAAAACAACAGGGGCATGACGGTTAACATCGCTGCCAACTACGGGGGGCAATGGGATATCGTCAATGCGGCGCGCCAACTGGCGACACGAGTGCAGGAAGGCGACATCAATATCGCCGACATCGATGCGCAACAATTCGCCAGTGGACTGGTGCTTGACGATGCACCAAACCCTGACCTGTTTATTCGTACCGGTGGTGAACAGCGCATCAGTAACTTCCTGCTGTGGCAGCTGGCCTATACCGAGTTTTATTTCTGTGACTGCCTGTGGCCGGATTTTGATGAGCGTGAAATGCAACTCGCAATTGATGAGTTCCAACGACGCCAGCGTCGTTTTGGCAAGACCGGTGAGCAGGTCGAGGTGGCCCCTGAATGCTGAAGCAACGCATTATCACAGCCATAATTATGGCAATTGCGGTCATCGGCTGCATCCTGCAGCAGGATACTATCTGGACTCGAATTTTGTTTGCTGTGGTTCTACTCGCGGCCAGCTTCGAGCTCATACGGCTTACCCTGCGTACCACGCCGGTGGTCGCGCTGGTCGGCGCTAGCCTGTTTGTCGTGTTTTACTGGTGGTCCGGCGCGCTAATCAATGGGTTGCTGGTTTACTGGCAATCGCTAGCGGGTGTGGTGCTGTGGATATTGATAGCGATAGGGCTTTGTTTTTATCGTCACCACGGCAACTGGCCGTTGTTGGCGCGTGTTCTGTTGCTCGGGGTGAGTCTCGACCTGTTGTGGATTTGTGTTCATGGGTTGGTCTTTCTACAGGCGACTTACGGCGGTGAGATATTGCTGTACCTGCTCAGCCTGGTGTGGGTTGCGGACATCGGCGCTTATTTCAGCGGCCGGCGCTTCGGGCGCCACAAGCTCGCACCGGCTATCAGTCCGGGCAAAACGCGCGAAGGCGTGATCGGTGGGTTGATTGCGAACCTGCTGTGGATGTTGCTGATCTACCAGTTTAGTCTGGGCTGGGGCCTGGCACTGCTGCCATTCCTCATCATTGGTCTTGCGACTTCCCTGATATCGGTGGTTGGTGACCTGTTCGAAAGCGTATTGAAACGCGAGGCAGGGGTAAAAGACAGTGGTAAACTGCTGCCAGGCCATGGTGGTGTGCTTGACCGGGTAGACAGCGTGATTGCGGCTACTCCGATCTTCATCAGTGGTTTTATTATCGCGGCGCAGCTATGAAGCGCTTGACCATTCTTGGCGCCACCGGTTCCATCGGCCAGTCGACACTGGACATCGTCGCGCTGCATCCCGATCGTTATCGAATTTACGCTCTGACGGCGAACGCCAGTGATCGCGAAATGGAACGCCTGTGTCGACGTTTCAACCCGGCCTTTGCAGTGATGCGTAACGACGACAGTGCGCACAAACTGCAGCAGGCCATCGCTGATCTGTCGACTGAGGTGTTATCGGGTGAAGCAGGGTTGACCGCGGTCGCCGCAGCCGCCGAAGTCGATATCGTTGTTGCAGCGATCGTCGGATCGGTTGGTTTGATGCCGACCCTGGCCGCAGTGCGTGCCGGCAAGCGGGTGCTGCTCGCCAACAAGGAATCGCTGGTGATGGCCGGCGCCCTGTTCATGGACGAAGTGCGCCGGCATAACGCCGAATTATTGCCGGTCGACAGTGAGCATAATGCGATATTTCAGTGTCTGCCAGCCGGGTCCATTGGTAGCGGCATTGCCGGCAAGGGGGTTCGCAAAATAGTCCTGACGGGATCGGGTGGCCCCTTTCGCGATCTTGACCTGGAGGCGTTTGACGACGTCACACCGGAGCAGGCCTGCGCGCATCCCAACTGGGATATGGGCCCGAAGATCTCCGTGGATTCGGCCACCATGATGAATAAAGGCCTTGAATTGATCGAAGCCTGCTGGTTGTTTGATGTCGATCACCACGACGTGGAAATTCTGCTGCATCGGCAAAGCATTATCCATTCTATGGTGTCTTATAATGATGGCTCGGTGATCGCACAGTTGGGTAATCCCGATATGCGCACACCGATCGCCAACGCGTTGGCCTGGCCCGAACGCATCGAAAGTGGCGTGGAACCATTGAACTTGTTGCAGGTCAGCCAATTAGACTTCACACTCGCCGATGATTTGCGCTACCCCTGTCTGGCCCTGGCACGACAGGCCTGGCAGCAGGGTGGCGACAGTATGGCTGTTTTGAATGCGGCTAACGAGGTCGCTGTAGCCAATTTCCTTGATCGCAAGATTCGCTTTACCGAGATACCTGGATTGATAAACGAAGTAATGGAACGGACAAGCACTGGATCGGCCGCTGATCTGGCTGCAATCCTCGATGCGGACGCCAGCGCGCGCAGACTGGCTTCTGAACTGGTTAAGGCAAGGGTGTAATCGACATGGATTTTCTTGCCATCGGCTACAGTATTGTCGCTTTTATCGTTGCGATCGGAGTGTTGGTGACGATTCATGAATTCGGTCACTTCTGGGTGGCCCGCACGCTTGGTGTCAAGGTACTGCGATTCTCCGTTGGTTTCGGTAAGCCCCTGTGGATGCGCAAGGCAGGCCCCGACCAGACCGAATACGTGATCGCTGCAATTCCGCTTGGCGGCTATGTGAAGATGCTGGATGAGCGCGAGGGCGAGGTCGCTGCGCACGAACTTGAACGCAGCTTCAACCGCAAGTCGGTATGGCGTCGCTTCGCGATTGTGGCCGCCGGACCGGTGTTCAACTTCCTCTTTGCCATCGTCGCTTACTACCTTATTTTCCTCGCGGGTGTGAGCGGTGTGAAGCCCGTCATCGGTGAGGTCAGCAATCCCGGTGTCGCGTATACAGCGGGGGTTCAGTCTGGTGATCTTATTCTGTCGGTCAACGGTGTTGAAACCAGGACCTGGGAAAGAGCCCGCTTTGCCATGCTGGAGGAAGCGGTTGGCGCACCGCAGATCGTATTGCAGGTGCAAAGTCCTGATCTGCAGCTTCGTGAACGCGTGATTGATATATCTGAACTGTCATTACTAAAGAAGGATCAAATCGATTTGATGGGCGATCTGGGGCTTTCAGCATGGCGACCCAATGTGCCGCCGATCATTGCCGAAGTATTGCCGGATGGTGCCGCCGCTGCGGCCGGACTGCTGGCGGAAGACAGAATTCGATCGCTAGCCGGCAGAGACGTTATCAATGCGCATCAATGGGTGCAGCAAATTCGCGACAACCCTGAAGTACCGATGTCGTTGGTAGTGTTGCGCGACGGTCAGCCGGTCGAGCTTGCGATAACCCCGCGCAGTCATTCCGACGGTGCTGAAACTTATGGTTATATCGGTGTACGTAACCGTATCGAGATACCCCCTGAGGTGCGCGAACAGATGTCGGTGACCGAACATTTTGGTCCGTTGTCGGCCATGGGGCAGGCGTTGGATAAGACCTGGCGTATGAGCTGGTTAACCTTGCGGGTGTTGGCAAAGCTGGTCACCGGCGAGGCCAGTGTACGCAACCTGAGCGGCCCGATTACCATCGCACATTATGCGGGCGTATCGGCGCGTATCGGCATCGAACCTTTTCTCGGCTTCCTTGCGATCATCAGTATCAGCCTGGGTGTATTGAACCTGCTGCCGGTGCCAATGCTGGATGGC
>JAIBDO010000229.1 GCA_024686195.1 Gammaproteobacteria bacterium
GCTCTGCCCCATGTTGACGTGATCGTTGGGATGAACCGCCATTGAATCGCTCGAGGCGAGCGTCGCTATCACTTCGTTCATATTCATGTTGCTGCTGGTGCCTGAGCCCGTTTGAAAAACATCGATCGCAAACTGATTGGCGTGTTGGCCGGCTACCAGCAAGTCGGCAGCGCTGGCGATCGCTGCGGCTCGTTCTGCGTCGAGCTTGCCCAGGTCAAAGTTGGCCTCGGCGCAGCCTTGCTTGATTAGCGCCAGGGCGCGAATCAACGCGGCGGGCAGACGCAGGGAACTGATTTGGAAATTGTTCAGCGCGCGTTGAGTTTGCGCCTGGTAGAGCGCGTCGGCAGGAACCTTGACGCTGCCCATGCTGTCCTGCATTTCAATACTGTCGTCGCTCATGCTGTGGTCGATCGCCGAGTGGGGTTTGATTGTAACATTCCTCGACCTTCCCGAAAGCATTTGCGGCGGTTATAAAAATGGTACTTTTGTCGACCAAACAGGCAAAAATTTACAGATCTGGTCTACACTCGACAGAACCAGATCCATTCTGAGCAACACAAATCGCTACGGAGGTATAAACAATGGACGAGGAAGATACCATGGTCCTGACCGCAGAAGATATGAACGAGGTCCTGAAGCAAGAGCAAGAGGAAGAAAAGCAGGAAGCGGAAGACGAGGCGAACGACTAGATCATTAACCGGGTTATTAACCCGGTTTTCAGACACGACTGCAGCAATTTCCCCATCGTTTTTTCATGGGACGCTCAAGCTGGTTCCCCCGGGCACCCCGGTCCAATCGCTCCAGCTCACCTGTTACCGCAGTTAATCGCTGCGCAGCGACAAGATCGTATCCGGTTGTGATTTACTGATGTCCATACCGGCAGGATGTTGCACAGCCCTCTGCGGCTATGATCGGTGACATTCAAACCGGCAGTTGCGCGACAATGGCCGTTAGTCGCTGGCACAGTTGTGCCAGATCTTCATCGTTGATGATGTAGGCTGGCATCAGGTAAACCAGCTTGCCGAAAGGTCGCACCCAGATTCCCGCCTCGACAAAACTCGGCACGATAGTCGCCATGTCGACAGCCTGCTTCATCTCAATAACCCCAATCGCTCCCAGACAACGGACTTCGGCGACCTGGGGTAGCTCATTGCAGGGTGTTAACCAGTGTTTCAACAACTGTTCAATGTGCATGACGCGCTGATGCCAGTTCGAGTCGATCAGCAATTCGATACTGGCGTTTGCTGCTGCACAGGCTAACGGATTGCCCATGAACGTCGGCCCGTGCATGAACACGCCGGGATTTCCAGCGTCGATGGTGTCGCTGACTGCACGCGTGGTAAGCGTCGCGGCGAGGCTGAGGTAACCACCGGTCAAGGATTTGCCAACACACATGATATCGGGACAAATCGCCGCATGCTCGCAGGCGAAGAGTTTGCCAGTGCGACCAAAGCCGGTCGCAATTTCATCGGCAATCAACAATACCTGGTAATGGTCACAGAGCGTGCGGGCGCGCATCAAATAGTCGGGCGAATAAAAGCGCATGCCGCCCGCGCCCTGCACCACCGGCTCCAGGATCAACGCTGCGATCTGGCTGTGATTCTGTTCCAGCAGGATTTGCAGGGGCTGCATATCCTGGTCATTGCAGTCAGCCGCGAAACCAGCCGGCGGTGCGCTGACGAAAAATTGTTGTGCCAGTACCGAATTGAACAGGCTGTGCATGCCAGTGACCGGATCGCAGACCGACATGGCCCCCATGGTGTCGCCGTGATAACCGTTGCGCAGCGTGGCAAAGCGCTGTTTTGCGGGCTTGCCTTTTGCATTCCAGTACTGAATGGCCATCTTCATCGCCACCTCAACCGCAACCGATCCTGAATCCGCAATGAAAACAGATTCCAGGCCCTCCGGGGTCAGATCAACCAGTTTTTCCACCAGGCGAACGGCGGGCTCGTGGGTCAGGCCACCAAACATGACATGGGCCATGTTGCCGAGCTGCTCGCTGATGGCCTGGTTCAGACGCGGATGATTGTAGCCATGCAGTGTGCACCACCAGGACGACATTCCGTCAATCAACTCACGACCATCTGAAAGCCGCATTCTGACGCCATTGGCCGACTCCACATGATAGACCGGCAGTTTGCTGTCCATGGCACTGTAAGGGTGCCAGATGTGTTGCGCATCAAAAGCCAGCTGAGCCTGGAACGAGCTTTTACTCATTGACGTTTCCCTGCTGGCATCCCGGGATGCCTGATGATGCTCGGGACATGCCTGCCCAGTAATCAAGTGAATTATAGATAGCTGTCATAAAATATTGATATTTATCATTATTTTAATTATAAATGCTGCCGAGACAATTGTTTTCAAGCGCTTACCCTGATATCTCAGCACTCGTTCGCTGTGGTATTTGCCAGATCCCCTGTCAAGGGTGGTTGAGGCACCGGATTCCAGCCCGCATCGTACCCGTTTAGCGCGCCGATAAAAAGCTCACTGCCGAGTATTGCGCAACGACGTTCAAGACTGGCTCGATCGTAAATACCCGGCTCTGGGATGAGTTCGGCCTGGGCGACAATATCGCCCTGGTCGAACTGTGCATTCAGCAAGTGCAGGCTGACACCCGGATGTGGCTCTGCGCAGCTGAGCTGTGCGCCGATCGGGTCGGGCCCGCGGTAAGCGGGCAACAGCGATGGGTGCAGATTGATCGCGGCCTTGGTTGCGCTTTCGAGCAGTGGCTTATCTATGAGGTAAGGCCAGCAGGCAACCAGTATGAATTCAATTCTGTGTTGACGCAGTAGATGCGCGCACTGAACTTGTTGCGCGCGCGGTGCATAGGCAATTTCAATCGTGCCAGGCTGCAACAATCGGCTTCGTGGCGAGGTTTGGGTGAGCATCTCTGTGGATGGCCCCGCTCTCGTTGTCGCTTTCATTGCCGGGGGGTACTCGGGCAACACCAGCAGTCTGGGGCAGACATTCGATTGCCGCAGTGCCTGCAATACTTCGCAGGCAAAGTTGGAGCCATTGAGGAGCAATGCGAAGCGGGGTTCGCGTCGCGTAGCGTCAATCTCCATCGTCGCAGGCTTCATCGTCGCAGGGTTGCTGCATCAGGATACCGTTTTCATGAAGCGCGTCGACAAAACCAAACTGGCGCATGTCGCGAATCCGCTGCGGGTAGAGAAGGCCATCAAGATGGTCGCACTCGTGCTGAACTACGCGCGCGTGAAAGCCCGACACTTCGCGGTCGATTGCATTACCGAACTGATCAAAGCCACGATATCGGATGTTCAGATAACGCGGCACGATACCGCGCAGGCCGGGCACACTCAGGCAACCCTCCCAGCCGTCTTCTTCGGTATCATCCAGCGCCTCGATAACGGGGTTGATCAAAACGGTGCGCGGAATCGGGGGCGCGCCCGGATAGCGCGGATTATCTTCATAACCGAAAATAACCAGACGCTGCATGACGCCTATTTGCGGCGCTGCCAGCCCTGCCCCGTTTTCCGCGGCCATGGTATCCCACATATCGGTGAGCAGAGGCGTGAGCTGTTGTGGATCGATGGGATCGATTTCCACGGAGCGTTGCAGCAACCTGGGGTCGCCCATTTTCAAAACTGCTTTGATTGTCACTTGATTGATCCGTTTGATTGATCGACTTTACTGATCGACTAGAGTTATGTCGCTTTCGCTATGCGGTTTGATTGTGCCAGATATCGATGATATAACAAATCGTATCCTTTCATCTTGTACTCCCATCCCATAACCTTAAAGGGAACGCGCATGGCAAAGACTCCCCCGATCGAACCGGTCAGCGGCACCATCGTGCCGAGATACGCCGGACCTGCAACTTTCTGTCGCCTGCCTGAACTGCGCGACGTGCCCTACTGCGATGTAGCGATTCTCGGAATTCCGTTTGATTCGGGCACCAGCTATCGACCGGGCGCACGCTTTGGTCCGCAGGCGATTCGGCAGGCTTCACGCCACCTGCGCACCAACTTCCATCCGCAATACGATACCGAACCGTTCAAGACCATTCAGGTTGCCGATGCGGGCGATGTTGCCTGCAATCCCTATAATATCGAAGAAGCCATCGCCCAGATCGAGGCCGCCGCTGACGAGCTATATCAGCAAACCGGTGCCATTTTAAGCCTCGGGGGAGACCATACCATTGCAGTTCCCCTACTGCGTTCGATCAACAAGGTGGTCGGTCAGGTTGCGCTGGTTCATTTCGATGCCCATCTCGATACCTGGGACACTTATTTCGGTGCACCTTACACCCACGGCACGCCCTTTCGTCGTGCCGCCGAGGAAAATCTTTTCAGCGATGATTCGTCCATGCATGTCGGTATCCGCGGCCCGCTTTACAGCCGTGACGATCTCGCCAATGATGAAGAACTGGGTTTCAAGGTAGTACATTGCGACGAGTTACAGGCGCATGGCGTTGATCACGTGGTTAAGCGCATTCGCGATCGCGTCGGCGATCTTCCGCTGTATTTATCCATCGACATCGATGTGCTCGATCCCGCGCATGCGCCGGGGACCGGAACGCCTGAAATTGCCGGCATCACCAGTCGAGAACTGGTTGGGATCCTGCGCGGATTACAGGGTTTGAACCTGGTGGGTGCCGATGTTGTTGAAGTAGCACCGGCTTACGATCATGCCGAGATCACTTCGCTGGCGGCCGCGACAATTGCCTTTGAAATGATCAACCTGATAGCCTGCCGCAAGTAATCTTTAGCTCAGTCTGCGCGCCTCTTCGCGCAGACTGTGGTGGGCAAACCAGGCGACCGAAATCAGTAACATGCTGCCACCGACAATGGTGTTCAGCGGGGGTGTTTCACGGATGACCAGCCACACCCACAAGGGACC
>JAIBDO010000090.1 GCA_024686195.1 Gammaproteobacteria bacterium
GCAATCAGTCCAGGTCCAACCAGGTCGGCGAGGTTTGCACTCACAGGCACTTGCGTTGCCACCAGCTTACCGCCGACAAGTGCCAGCGAGCTGCCGAAAAGTACACCGAGCAGGCTCGCCCCGCCACCGAGGATGGCAATCTGTGACAGATACACCAGGGCCAGTCGGCGGTTGCGCAGGCCCAGAGCGCGCAACGTAGCTATGGTCTTGAGTTTGCCCTGCAGGTAAGCCTGGATACTGTTAAAGACACCCAGGCCGCCGATGAACAGCGTGCTAAATGCGATGATCAACAATCCAGAAGCTATTTGGCCCAGCCGCTCGGCTATGCGCTCGCTGCGATCGGTGAAAGTTTTGACTTCCCAGGTTTGCTGCGGGAAGGTCTCGTAAAAGCGCTCGCGCCAGCTCTCGGCGGGCACTTCGCTGCGGACGTGATACTCATACTCGACCAGACTACCGGGGCGCAGCAGGTCCGAGGCCAGCAACGCCCCGGCGCTGAGCAATACCGGTGTTCCGCGCCAGTTGGCGTTGAGGTTACGATCGGGCTGTTGCAGCACTAGCGCTCTTATCTTCATTTGCAGTGCGCCGATAAACACGTCGTCACCGATGCCGAGACCAAGCCGCTCGGCCAGTACCGGGTCGACGGCGACACCCCAATGGCCATTTTCAAAGTCGATAAGCTCGCTAACAGGTCCTGCGGGTTTGAGTAGCAGCTCGCCATAAAGCGGATAGCTGTCATCCACGGTTTGTAGCTCGACTCGCGAAAATCTCCCGCTTGCGCTACCCAGCATGGTGTCAACCTCGATAACCAGCGAGACGTCGCCGTGCGCGCTTAGCCAGTCGAGCACCTCGTCCGGTAGTGGTTGCCTGGACTCGACTTCGACGTCGCCGCCCATCAATATGCGGGTGTCGGCGAGCAGGCTGATATTAATCAATCGATACAATCCTGCGGATGCGGAAACCAGCGTTACGCCCAGCACCAGGCAGGCGCAAAACACCCACAGGGAGCGACCGCTGGCGCGCAGGTCGCGCCAGGCGAGATCAAGCAGAAAGCGCATGATCCTGATCCTCAACCAGCTTGCCCTGTTGCAGGTGCACGATGCGTTGGCAGCGGCGCGCGACTTCGTCGTCATGTGTTACCAACACCAGCGTGGAACCGATATCTGCGTTCAGGTCGAACAACAGCTCGATGATCTTCGCACCGGTGGCAAGGTCGAGGTTTCCCGTCGGCTCGTCGGCCAGTACCAGCCCGGGCTCGTGCACCAGTGCTCGGGCTATTGCCACGCGCTGCTGTTCTCCGCCGGACAATTGCGTCGGGTAATGATTGTGGCGTTCGGCCAACCCTACCTTGTCGAGCATCTCCAGGGCGCGTTCGCGCACGTTATCCTTGCCGGCGATTTGCAGCGGCAACGACACGTTAGCGAGCGCGGTCAGGCTTTGCACCAGGTGAAAGGACTGAAAAATAATACCTAGCCGGTCACGCCGCAGGTCCGCCAGCGCGTCAACATCGAGCTCGCTGAGCGCCACACCATCAATCAGAATGTCACCGCTTTGTGGCTGTTCGAGACCGGCGAGCAATACCAGCATGGTCGTCTTACCCGATCCGGACGGGCCCACGATCGCCACCGTATCGCCCTGGGCGACGCTGAGACAGGCGCCATCCAGCACCTGTAATTGCGACTGCTCAAGGCTGTAGGACATTGCGACATCGTGCAGTTCTATCATGCATGCTCCATGTGGGATTCAGACTGTAGAGAAGTATAGTGCTTGCGCGGCTGACAATCGTCATTCAGCTATCGTCGGCGCAGCCTCTGCAGCAGCTATTGCTTTGCCGGGTTGGTATACAGGCATACGCAGCAAAAGGCTATCGAGACCATCTCGTCGGCTTGATATTCGAGCGCTGCGCCCACGGATCTTGTGCCTGCGGCCATCACCCATGTGCAAATCACCAATACGCAGCTCATCTATACAGTAGGGCAGATTTGATGGGCAGGTTCGTGACCTTACGCAAAGCACTGGCAAAGCATCGCCGGTCCTGCGCACTACCCGCTCCAGTTCGAATCCTGCAATCGGCCGCCATGCTGGCAATTCTCGACCGCTTAGGCGTTCTTGCGGACACAGAAAAAAAACAGCTTCAAGCGCATTCAGCCCCACCAATAGAAAACTCCCGAGGACTTGTCGTGGGTGAAATTCGAGCGGCGAATGCCTGGATGCGGACATTAGAGTGAATTCCATCCCAGGTTCGAAAAGGTATATACGAGGCATTCAATGTATTTGATGAGCGATTAGAGAGAGGCCTACACACTCATTGCAGGGTCGATCAAGAGTCTCGGGTTGAGGGCATATATGCAGCTGTCTGGGTGAGGGGCGCGCAATAACGGGGGATCTGCTCCCCGACATCGCCCAACCATGGACACGATAAAGCGTTAAATCGCGATACAAAAATGATTAATAAGCATATCCTGAAACCACGTCTGGTTGTCACCCGCCCGTTTCGATGGGTGGGCAGCCATTTTCAAACTTGAGCATCCGTACGCCGGGTGTCAGTAATCAGCAACAAATTCCTGTTGGAGGAAACGCAGATGAAAGATGACGATTTTAATAAAGTATCACCGCAGCAACCCGGTCTTGATGAACTCGAAAGGCAAGCCAGGAAAGGCACGCTTGATCGGCGTGAATTTATTCGCCGTGCGGGGGCTCTGGGCCTTGCCGCACCCTTCGCTTCAAGCCTGCTGTCACAGTCGGTTCAGGCGGCGACCCCGAAAAAGGGTGGGAAGTTTGTCATGGGCTTGGGCTACGGTTCGACCACTGACTCCCTCATTCCCGGCGCGAATGAGAATGGCTTTTTGGGGACTCTCTCCTATGCCTTCCAGAACCAGTTGACCGAAATTGATCCAAGTGGGCGCACGGTGCCGGAACTGGCCGAAAGCTTCGAGGCGAGTGCTGATGCCACCACCTGGGTGTTCAAACTTCGTCAGGGCGTCGAGTTTCACAATGGTAAAACCATGACGGCTGACGATGTCATTCCTTCGTTTAATCATCATCGCGGAGAAGATACAAAATCAGCAGGAAAAGCCTTTCTGGATCCGGTCATCAGCATCACCAAGAAAGGCAAATACGAGGTTGAATTCAAACTCAGTGAAGGAAATGCCGATTTCCCATCGATTGTCAGCAGCGGGCAGTTTCCGATCGTGCCGGCGAAAGATGGCGTGCTGGACTGGCAATCCTATGTTGGAACCGGCGGATATACGCTGGAAAATTTTGAACCCGGGGTACGGGCATCACTCAAACGAAATCCCAATTACTTTAAATCGGGCCGGGCGCATTTTGATGAAGTAGAGATGCTGTCATTACTGGATACTACTTCGCGGCAAAATGCAGTGATGAATAAAGATGTTCATTCGATTAGTCGGGTCGATCCCAAAACGGTACACCTGATGGCCCGGGTCGGTCATTTGAAGATTGTCGAAGCGACTGGCACCTTGCACTACACCTTTCCGATGCGCACAGATACGGCGCCCTTCGATAACAATGACCTGCGTATGGCGGTCAAACTCTCGGTCGATCGTGAGGCGCTGGTGCAAAAGATTCTACTGGATCATGGCGCACTGGGTAACGACCATCCGATTTCCACGGCCAACCTCTATCACAATGGCGATTTAGCCCAGCGCAGCTACGATCCAGACAAGGCTCGATATCATCTGAAAAAAGCCGGAATGGAGGGTATCACACTCGATTTGAGCACCTCTGACGCCGCATTCGCCGGTGCCGTCGATGCGGCACTGCTGATGAAAGATTCAGCCGCTAAAGCGGGTCTCAATATCAATGTGGTGCGTGAGCCAAAAGATGGTTACTGGTCCAATGTGTGGAATAAAAAGCCCTGGTCTGCCTGCTACTGGAGTGGACGCCCAACGGAAGACTGGATGTTTTCAGCCGCCTACACCGCTGGCGGCAAATGGAATGACACCGCCTGGGAAACAGGGCCGGCCGCAGACCGCTTTAACAAACTGGTGGTGCAGGCGCGAGCCGAACTGGATACCACTAAACGCCGTGAGCTTTACTATGAATGCCAGGCCATTGTGAATCAGGATGGCGGTGCGCTGGTGCCGATGTACGCCAATTTCATTATGGCGGTCGATAAGAGCGTTATGTTCGACAAGTTGGCTGGAAACTATGACTATGATGGTTACAAGGCTGCCGAACGGTGGTGGTTTGCATAGGTTAGGAATTTAAGGGGAGCTGGTGGCGCGGGTAACCTGGGGGTTATCCACGCCTCATCACGATGCGTGCCTGCCTGCACAAGAACAATGGTCTCGTGAGTGAGCTGGGATCAGAAATTACGGGTCAGACTGAAGCTTTCCGAAATTAACGGACAGGTTTAGCCGAACAGAATGTCGCCAGTGATTGTGTCTCGGCAAATACTGGCTCAGAGTTCATTTGGATCAAACGGTTTCGGCATATTGCTCCAGCGATACTTTGTCATGCAGATTCCGAAATGGATGTTGACGCCCAGGTCGGCATTGCTGATGTCGCAGGTTAGTTCTTCGGGAGGAATGTCATACTCACTGTTCATATCCCCCTGTGTCTTTGCCGAAAACCAGGAGTTTTCCAACATCCCATCCTGCTCTAAATCGATGTTTGTCTTGGCAACAAACTGTTCAAGCGGACCGTTCGATAGTGTCTCCTCGTGTGCGGGCAGCTAAAAGAATCCCGATTCATCAGTACCAAACTCCTGAGTGATACCCTCATCATTGCCATTCCAGCGAACAAATGCGTCGACGCGAACACCGCCTTCAAGCTTAGAACCCTTACCACCCCTGGACACCATTGGCGTATAACCTGATCCGGTTGAGTATTTGGTGAAGTGACCATTGTCAGCCATTGATTCGCGGGACACACACTCCGGGGGATTGATTCGCGGGACACACACTCCGGGTGCGTATTTGAAGGCTGTGGATGAGGTTGTAGGGCTTACCGGCTGCTACGAAAGGTCATCTTCTGGCCTGACCTGGCGTTCTTTCAAGTTGTGTAAGCGTAATGATGATGCTTCAGGGTACTCGTTGGGCGACTAGCGTAGAGAAGTCCCTGTTCTGGTCGACGCCAGGCGATTCTTTAACAATTTAACGCAGATTTCGAAATTTCCGGTGACAGCACACAGAATTTAAATTATCTAGTCATGACTTCAAAAAAATCTCATAAACATATGATTTATATCGTTTTACGTGAACCCCATCACGATTTTGAGGAGATTAGCGAGGCAAAAGTTTACGCCCGTCTGTCGATTATCATCCAATTGGGCATAGCTTTTTTTTAATCTGAACTATATTGCTTCTGTCAGGTTATTAATTAACCACGGATTCCGTTAACCAGCGAAGCGTAAATCATGTTCTTCTCTAAAGCAGATACCAACAAGTCAAAAACCATCGAAGCGCTGATTCCCATGGTCGATCTCTTCGCCGTGCTGGCGATCGTGTTCATGATCTACTCGAGTGATGAAATCATTGCCTCACAAGAGAAAAGTCAGGAGACGATCGAGGAGATCGCCGCTGACTTCAAGAAACTGCAGCAAGAAGTCGCTGCTGCCGAACAGGCCAGGCAGGATCGTCGCGAGATGCTCGCTCAAAATGCCGTCAAGTCATTGGAGGAGATCGAGGTTGAACGAGAGCAGAAGGCGAAACAGCTGGTTGCTCAATTTACCCAAATGCTCTCCGAGCAACAAAGCCAGGCAGCATTGGAGTATGAAACTCTCGTTGCCCAGTTCGAAGCCGAGCACGAGGAAGAAGTAGAGCGACAAAAGAACGAGCTTGAGGCAGAAAAGCAAAAGGAACTGGATCTGAAGGTAGCCAGTTTAGAGCAACAAAAGGAAGCTGAAGTATCGTCGGCAAAACAGGAATTCGAACAAATCGTTAACGCCCAGGAAGCGCAACTCGAAACGACGACGCAGGCGATTGTCGCGGCCGAGATGGAGCGCGTGAAAGACCTGGACCAACAGAAATCACAACTCCAACAACAGCAGGCCGTGCAGGTGGCCATGGTGCAGCAGGAACGCAGTCAGGCACTGGAGCAGCAAAAGTCCGAAATGGAAGCCCAGCAACAAGCGGCAGCGAAGGCTGCTGCCGAAGAAGCCCGGCAGCAGGCAAGCGCCGAGGCTGAACAGTCATTGGCGCAAGAACTTGAGGCCCAGCAAGCAAGGCTGGAGGCTCAGCAGGCACAAGAAATGGCAGCGTCTCAGGCAGCTGCTGAGGAAGCCCAGCAACAGGCGGTGAAGCAAGAGCTCGCGGCGCAGCAGGAGAGACTCGAGGCTCAACAGGCACAGGAAATGGCAGCGGCAGAAGCGGCTGCGCAGGAGCTGGCACAGCAAGCAGCGAAAGATGCTTCCGAAGCAACTGAGCGGGAAGTGCTGAAGACTGCCAAACAACAGGCAGAGGCGGAAGTTGAAGCGGAACACGCACAGGAGATGGAACAGCAGTTAGCCATGCTTGAGGCGGAGAAGGATGCCGAGATGAAGCCGTTTCTCGAGGCTGAAGAAGCCAGAAAAGAAGCGCAGAAAGTCAGGGAACAAATCGTCGACAACCTCCTGGAGAATTTCAAGGACTCGGAAGATGGCGACGTGGATATCGACGGCAAGACCGGGAAGGTCAGAATTAACTTCCAGGAATCCTATTTCGTGCGCGGATCTGCCGAGCTGTCGGATAGTATGAAGGACTTGCTGCGGACCATGATTCCAAAGTATGCGAAGAGCATTTATGAAAGTGAGGGCGCGGCCAAACAGGTCGAGTCGCTGAGGATTTCCGGATTGACCTCACCCATTTTTCGAGGTCGTTATTTCGACATCAACGACACCTCTCCCGAAGGGGAAGAGGCGCGCGAATACAACTTGAAGCTGAGCAACGATCGCGCGCTTGCTATGTACAACTTCATTTTCAACGGCGAAGAAATGGGTGACTACGAGCATCGTGCCCAGTTGAAAGCAGATCTTGGTATCGAAGCGCTGGGTTACCGGACTGCAACTCCGGTCCCCATCGAATTGGTCGGAGAAAAGGCAACCTGTATCGAGTACGACTGTAAGAAGGAGCAGGCGTCCATTTTGGAGTTCCGTCTATATTCGGAACAGAAAACTCAATTTTAATCCTTGTTTTAGGTTAGGGAGCAGCAATGTTTAAGTACGTAGTTTTGTCCATAGTAGCGGCGGTAGCCTATTTCGTGTTCGTTTTCGAAATGCAGGTCACCAATCAAATGATCGGAAACCTGTTTATCGGCAGCATATCGTTTTGTTTCGCGGTATTTGCGGTTTTCAAGTTCGGTTTGCACTACAAAATCGCATCGTTGAACCGGTTCGCGACGGCATTTTATTATGCGGTTTTCGAGTACAAGAAGGTGCAAACGACACCTTCGGATCTGGACTTCGTAGACAGTGTGCGCGAACAGTCCGAGGTTGCCCTTGCCGCCAACTTCGATCCGACGCTAACGGCTTCCCAGTTGGCGATACCGGTTTCACTGTATTCGGGCCAGGACTCCTATCTCGAAGAGTTGCGCGCCAAGATCAAGGAAGCAGAACAACTCAAAATCCAGTCTCGCCATCTCGATACCCAGGCGAACATCTTGCTGGATAAAACCCAGGAAGACATGGTGGAAAAGAACCTGATTACCGGTGAACAACCTAAGGTACTAGACCGCTGGTTCCAAATGGTAAAGGGTACGGAAGCGATCATTGACCTGACCACCAACGAAGTAAAGGATCAGGGCTATGGCCAGTCGCCGGATTACGAAATGATCAGCCGCATCGCGCTCGATCGTAATCCCCACTTTGGCACGACTTACCGGTTCTTCGAGTCAGAGGCGGTTGCCGGCGTCCTCGCCCGTGCACCCTTCATGATCATCCTGCTCGGCATTATCGGTACGTTTGCGGGATTTTACCTGGCGCTGAGTCAGGGTGGAGACATCAAGGCCGGTGCCGCGGTCGCGATCATCAGCTCGCTGGTAGGTTTGCCGACCGCACTGATGATGGAATACATCAACACCCTGTTTCCGGATCAGGATCGGTACGAGCGGGCATTCAACACCTATAAAGTTGCGCTGGAGTTACTGTTCAATCATGAACAGGAACTTTCGAGCATCAGACAGGACCGCAGAGAGGAAGATAAATTGCCCGGGTCATATGCACCTGTAGAACGTAATACTTCGCGGCATAACGGGCCCAACTAGCACCTGATTTCTCGCTCTTTTGAAAAATCAAAGGGCCGGTGACTAAACAGTCGCCGGCTTTTTTTTGCGCAAATGGTGAGCCGTTGGACTCAATTTTTTGCAGTTCGGTAAACGTTTGTTTGCGGCTTTGAGTTCTATGAGACCTCAAGCACGGCATCGCCGAGGACGTCAAAGTCGGGCTCTATTCCGAGTCCGGGTCTGTCCGCCGCGGTCATTCGACCGTTTACTCGTTGCGGGGCGCCGTGCGCGATGGTCACCGTTCCGTAGCTGTTAAAATCGGTTGCTGAAAAACAAAAATCTTCCGGGGTAGAGCGCGCCAGGTGTGCGATCGCCGCTGTGGTGATATCGCCGCCCCAGGTATCCTCGATGGTCATCGGGATACCGGCACTCACACACAGGTCGCGCATCAACTTCGCGCGGGTGAGTCCGCCTACCTTGGAAATTTTGAGGTTGATGACATCCATTGCGTCCTCGGCAATTCCGCGCACCAGTGTATCGGTTCCGTCGATGACTTCATCGAGGATGAAAGGCAGTGCCGTGCGTCTTCGAATCGAAACACTTTCATCGTAGGTCATACAGGGCTGTTCGATATATACATCCAGATCGGCGACAGCATTCACCACCCGTGCCGCTTCGTGTCGAGTCCAGCCGGTGTTGGCATCAGCGACCAGTAAATCACTCGGTTTCAGCACCGAGCGAGTAGCGTGGATGCGTTCTATATCATCGTTTGCATCACCACCCACTTTGAGCTGGAACTTGGTATAGCCTTCGGCCGCGTAACCTTCGATTTTCGTTGCCATCTGTTCCGGACTTTCCTGGCTGATCGCACGGTAAAGCGCGACGTCATCCTGGGCGGCACCACCGAGCAGGGTGTAAACCGGGTGACCTGTCGCCTTGCCGAGCAAATCCCAACAGGCGATATCGATGGGCGCTTTGGCATAAGGATGACCGCGCAGTGCGGCATCCATGCAGCGATTAATCGCGCCGAGATTCAAAGGATCGAGGCCGATCAAATGAGGTGCCAGTTCGGTCAGGCCAGCGCGCACGCCGAGGGCATAGGATGGCAAATAAGCCGACCCCAGCGGGCAGCACTCGGCATATCCGGTCAGGCCTTCATCAGTTTCGATGGCGACCACCGTGCTGTCGAATACATCGACAAAATTGCCGTTTGACCAGCTGTATCGGCCTTCTTTCAGGGGCAGGTCTACCTGCCATGCTTTAATTGCTGTAATTTTCATATCGCTATATTTCGTTTATTTTACTTTGGCCAGAAACTTCTGCAGGTGCTCGAACTTTGGTGCCGTAAAGAACTCCTCGGGAGGATTAATCTCATCGATAACACCCTGATGGAAAAAGGCGACCCGATCGGAGACCTCGCGTGCAAAACCCATTTCATGGGTAACACAGATCATAGTCATACCTTCTTCTGCCAGCAAGCGCATGGTGTCGAGAACTTCGCCCACCAGTTCCGGGTCGAGGGCTGAGGTCGCTTCATCGAAGAGCATGTAATTGGGTTCCATGGCCAGTGCACGGGCAATCGCCAGACGTTGTTTTTGCCCGCCTGACAGTGCCGATGGGTAGTTGCTGAGTTTGTCACCCAGGCCCACGTGGCGAAGTTGTTTTTCAGCTATCCCGAGCGCATCTGCTTTGCTGAACTTGTGCACAATCTTCGGTGCCAGCGCCGCCGTATTCGCTGCCGTCAGAAGCTGAACTCGCGGCGCCCGTGCTCAAAATCGAGGCAGCCACTGGTCTGGCAATCATGTTGTATCACTATCCGGGCAGGACGGGCGTGGCCATGGGCGAAGAATTTCTCGACCTGGTTGCCGGTGCGGAAGACCAGGTGCTCGGGTTTTTGTCTGGGGTGCCAGATCATGGGTGTGTGCGAGCGGCAAGATGTTTCCAGCTGAGTGTTTCAGGTTTCTCGACCTGGTGACCAACCAGGGAGATTTCGAGCGAGGCAAGTGCATCATGGTGGCTTTCTCACCCTTGATGCACGCGCTGGAACAGGGTGGCAAATTTATCCAGTCGATTAAATTCGCCAGCCAGTTGCAGGGAATCTCTGCCGGTATCGTGCGTCTGCGGATGATGCCGTTAAGTGCTGAACTCGAACTGGAGTTGATCGACATCGTCAACAATGTACGCACCCGGGTTAACAGCATCCTCGACGAATAGAGAACTGAACAGAATGGCGCTTACTTGAGCACAACCCCATGGTATTCGTCCTGGTCGGGAGAGGGCAGATGATTGGGGGAGTTTTTTGCGAAGTAAACCGCAGGCGGCAAAGCCGCCGAGGCATTCGCAAAAAACTCCCCCAATCATCCGACCACAGTCGGACTCTGGATGCACCAGTATTTTGGTTTAAGTAAGTGCCAATGAGGTCTGACCACGAATAATCACCATCCAGCAGAGTGGCTAATAA
>JAIBDO010000088.1 GCA_024686195.1 Gammaproteobacteria bacterium
GCGCTCAGATTTTCAGGTTGCGCAGTCGCAAGGCGTTGCTGATGACCGATACCGAACTGAGACTCATGGCGATAGCGGCGATCATCGGCGATAGCAGCAGTCCGAACATCGGGTAGAGCACGCCGGCGGCAATCGGCACTCCGAGCGAGTTGTAGGCAAACGCAAAAACCAGGTTTTGCCGAATGTTGCGCATGGTGGCCCGACTCAATCGTCTTGCTCGCAGAATCCCACGCAGATCGCCCTTGACCAGCGTGATACCTGCGCTTTCGATGGCGACATCGGTTCCAGTGCCCATGGCAATACCTACATCAGCCTGCGCCAGTGCCGGAGCGTCGTTGATACCGTCGCCTGCCATGGCAACCTTTTTACCTGCGGCCTGCAGTTGCTTGACGATATCCGCTTTCTGTTCGGGCGAAACGTCGGCTTCGATACGGTCGATACCAAGTTTTTTCGCAACTGCTTCTGCAGTGATGCGATTGTCGCCGGTTAGCATCACGATACTGACACCTTCGGCATGCAGTTCACGAATGGCTTCGTTGGTGGACTCTTTAATGGGGTCGGCCACGCTGATCAAGCCTGCTGCTTTACCATCAATCGCAACCAGCATCACCGTATCTCCCCCACTGCGTCCGCTGTCGGCCTGTTGCGACAGCTGCGTGATATCGATGGACAGGGCGGTCATTAATTTAGCGTTGCCGAGTGCTATGCTGTGTCCTTCAATGCTGCCGATGACACCCTGCCCGGTGATTGACTCGAAATGGTCGGTGTTGGCGAGGCTGAGCTCTCTGCTTCTGGCGCCATGTAAAATAGCCTCGGCGAGCGGATGTTCGCTGGCACGCTCGAGACTGGCGGCGAATCGCAACACGCTGGCTTCATCGACATCGTCGACCGCGACGACCGAGACCAGGCGGGGTTTGCCCTCGGTGAGGGTGCCGGTTTTATCCACCACCAGGGTATCAATTTTCTCCATCACTTCGAGGGTCTCGGCATTCCTGATCAACACACCGAGCATCGCCCCCTTGCCGGTGCCAACCATGATCGACATCGGTGTGGCCAGGCCAAGCGCACAGGGACAGGCAATAATCAGCACCGCAACGCCATTTATGATGGCGAAAGCGAGACGGGGTTCCGGTCCGACCATGCCCCAGACCAGCATGGTCGCAATGGCAATGATAACCACCGCGGGTACAAAATAGCCTGCCACCATATCCGCCAGTCTCTGGATCGGAGCGCGCGAACGCTGCGCTTCACTGACCATGTTGACGATCTGTGCCAGTAAGGTATCTGCGCCGACCTTTTCAGCGCGCATCAGCAGGCTGCCGGTTCCGTTTACCGTGGCGCCGATGACAACATCTCCACTGGCTTTGTCCACCGGCATGGATTCACCGGTGACCATCGATTCATCCACGGCACCAGTGCCGCTGGTTACCACACCATCAACCGGGATTTTTTCACCGGGTCTGACGCGCAGAATATCGCCAGCTACCACCTGATCGAGCGCGATGTCTTCCTCCTGGCCATCATCACGCACAATGCGTGCCGTGTTCGGTGCGAGTCCGAGCAACAGTTTGATCGCAGCATTGGTCTGGCTGCGAGCGCGCAATTCCATCACCTGACCCAGTAGCACCAGGGCGATGATCACCGCCGCAGCTTCGAAGTAAACCGCTACCGTGCCATCGCTATGAATCATGCTGGGTGGAAAAATTGCTGGGAACAGTAGCGCGACTACGCTATAGATCCAGGCCACACCGACACCGATTGCGATCAGCGTAAACATGTTCAGATTCCAGCTGCGTAAAGATTGCCAGCCGCGTTGGAAAAATGGCCAGCCGCACCACAGTACAACAGGCGTGGCCAACAAAAACTGGATCCATTGCGCTACTGGCATCGGTAGACTGTCGGGCAGCAGAGCCGGCGCCATATCCGCGATCATGGCCAGCAGGAAAACCGGTATCGCCAGCACCAGGCTGATACGCAAACGCCGACGCATATCGATCAGCTCTTCGTTGCGTTCCTCGACTTCGACAGTACGCGCTTCCAGCGCCATGCCACAGACAGGGCAGTTACCGGGTGACTCCTCTGCGATCTCGGGATGCATCGGACAGGTATATTCGGTGCGGGTGGCAAGGACAGGCGGGCCCGAGACTTCCAGCGCCATGCCGCAGATGGGGCAGCTACCGGGGTGATCCTGTTCGATCTCGGGGTCCATCGGACAGATGTAAAGGGCGCCTGGAACAGGGGCGGTATCCTGCTGTGCAGCGCCGCTCAAATAATACTCGGGGTCACGCGCGAATTTCTGCTGGCAACCCTCGTAGCAGAATCGATAGTCGACGTCCTGGTATTGATGACGGTGCGGGCTCGTGGCGGCGACGGTCATACCGCAGACGGGGTCGACCATCGTATCGGCAGTCTCTGGCTGATTGGTATGCTGCATTTAATGCCTCGTTGGGCCGATTAGACTAGATGTCGCGACGAAACCGGTGCGACATGCGCTGAATGTATTGCCGTCAGGCTTTTTCACTGTCGCATTGTAAACTCTGTATTGGCTACAGGCACAAGCACAATGTTTCTTTGCTGCTAATGGCTGGCAGCGTGGAATGCTATGGAGGGGCGCTAAAAAAAACCCGCCGTAGCGGGTAATCCAGGGGAATGGTTGCGAGCGGCCGGGAGAGCCGCTCGCGGCGGGATTAACGTTGAGCGATCAGGTGATCCATGCGTTCCAGATCATTGATGACACCCCAGCTACCACCGGCTTCATCGACGCGCCTTTTCCAAAGGTCGAGGCGTTCCATGTAGTCACGGGGATCGATGTTGTCGCTGCGCAGCTTGGTGACATTGAGCGCGACCACGTGAATGTCAGGCAGTGATATCGGAAAGTCGCGTATGTGCCCTTTCTGCAGGTCTTCCTCGAGGTCGGAGAAGATCAGCACATACTTTTCACCCGCACCGGTTTCGCGCAGATACTCGCTTGCCTGCAGCATTCCACCGGTGATATCGGTGTGGCGACTACCGCCGCGAAGGCCGTCGACGAACGTATCGATTTGCGCCTTGAATTGCCGTTTCTGCTGGTTGGACGTGCTCGGTCGATCATCGAAGGTCATTCTGGCGATGATGTCCTTTTCGCTGAAGCTGCCGCTGTCAATGCGGGCGATTGCGATCGAGTCGCCACTATCCAGGGTCGCTAGCAGGTAGTTGATAATACTCTGCGCCTTGTCCATTTCCCTGGTATAGGTCCCCGAGGTATCGAGTAGCAGGTATACAGCGCGAGCTTTCGACTGCGGTTCATCGCAGGCGGCAAGAGTAAGTGACAGTGCCGCAATGAGGATGAATTTTTTCATGACTTTTCCTCCATCAGATATTCGACAGCGTCATCGCTGTCACCGATTCGTTGCTTACTTTTAATGCTACCGCTAATCAGGCGCTCGATACCCAGTGGTAACATGATCAACAGGTCATACATACTGACCAGCATGCGGCTAGCCTGACGTGCGCTGCCGCCGAGCAAGCGGGCGAGAAAAGCGAGTGAGTGGATCAGCGCAAGCGCAACGATGCCGATCACGGTCCGCAGCGAGTGGATGAAGGACTCCAGCGGAATGGCGACGAAGGCGAGTGCAAATGGCAGGATAAACCCCATGATCATTTGCCCAAGCGATGGAATCCAGCGGAACTCGGCTTCAGCCACAATGACATTGCCGGCCAGGGATTGAGTGAGCGCCTCGCGGTCAAGAGCGAGCAGATCGCGCATATAGGCGAGTGACGCTTCTACCGTTGCGAGGATCGCCAGAATGCTGAAAGTGATGACGATCATGCGCTTGCGCATGCTGTCATCCATCGAGCCGATCACCGGAAACAGGTGGGTGATACGCAGCGATTCCAGCAGGAAGAGTCCCATCGCGATTTCTACCATGATAATGACCAGGGCAGCAATATCCGAGGTGCGCATCGGACCGATGTAACTGGTACCCCCGACCATTTCTGACATGGGCATGGCGATCAGCTGAAAGTTGATCAGGCCGCCGAACACTGCGATCACCAATACCAGGCTGGAAATAAAGAACTGGGTCAACGATGACGAAGACAGTGTGCGGGTAATGGTATCGTCATTATTGCGAATGGCTTCATAGGCTGCCATCTGGCGATCGATTTCGAGGGAGCGTTCATCGAGACCGTCGATAGTTTCCTTGACGCGAGCGAGCGAATGTCCAAGCTTGCGCCACTGCGGTTGCATGGCACCGAGCAGCTTGTGGCGACCGAGGGTGGTTTTTCGGTAGGCCTTTTCGGTTTCACGGTGTGCGTTTTCCAGGGTACTGCCGATATTATCGAGAATGCTGCAAACGGTCGCATCACCACTGCGTGGAATACTGGCAATGGAATCGACCGCCTGTAACCATTCTGGCGGCAGTGGAGGTACGTCGGAGGCGGCCTGATAGTCCTCTTCAATGCGGTCGATGGTATCGGAAATCTGCCGATGTAATGCCGGGTAGGCGCTCAGATCGCGGGTAACGACCGCGTTGACACGGTGGAACTCACGCTCGATGGCACGTTCACAGGCATCCTCTCCAAGTGCCAGTACCACCTCACGATTGCGACGTTGCAAACTGGTTTCCAGATGGCGCAATGATCTCGCAAATAATCGGCAGGCAGCGTGAATGGCGTGCCCGGTGGAGAGGATCAGTGAATGTGCCGGATTACGCGCAAGGTAGGCGACAAACACCAGTATAAACAGCCAGATAGCTGCTGACAGGCCGGCCTGATCAGACCAGATGGTTAGTATTTCATTAAACATGGTTTAGTCCTTCAATTTGTTTTAGTCGGACTGAATCTAGGCAGGACCTGTGAAAAATCGGTGAAAAGCCGGTGAAAGTCGTGAAAAAAGGCTAAAAATAACAGTTACGAAAGGGTTTTATCGCAGAGCGTCATGGTTGCCGATGCTCCTGGGCGATCCCAGGGTGATCATTGGGCAGTCACCGTGACGGGCGATAGAGTTTGTAACCATAATTTACCAGCAGGTTTAGCGCAATAATGGCCAGTATTTTCTGGGTTGAAGATCAATCGCACTGGATCAAGAAGTTTTCCCCGATACTCGAGGCAGAAGACTTCGATGGTCATTCGACCGAGCTTGCGATTTATCATTTCGCCGAGGCGGCCCGGCAAAAGATTGCTTTGACCGATAAGGGTTCACCGCCGGATGTGGCCTTGCTTGACGCGCGCATGAATGGTAATGATCAGGCAGGATTCACGGTATCCAATGCATTGCGCCGGAAATGGCCGGGGTTACCGATCATATACCTGTCAGAGCATGCGGGTACCGATATCGAGCGCGCCGCGCTTGAGCAATTTTCGGCCACCGATTTTATCGCCAAGCATCAGCACAATGTCGAACAGGTGTTGTGCTGGCGTATCCGTGCGGTGCTCCGCCAGGTGTCGATCGATAGCGATGTATCGACGACGCAAGACGTGATCACCAGTGGTGAACTGACCATCGACCTCAACAGCTGGAACGTTTACTGGAAGGGGCAGCGTTTGATGAATCCCAGCAATGCGCGCCGGCCGCTAGCGCCGACCCCACGCAAACTGTTGCGTGAGCTGGTTGCATCATCGCCCCGGCCGCTCACGGCAGGGCAGGTTGCAGGGCGGCTCGATAGCGACGCAGAGCGGTTTTCCTACGCCAGTTACCGCCAGCACATCAAGACTTTGCGGCGCGCATTCGCCGTGGTCGACGAAAGTTTTGCCGAACTGTGCAGCAGTGGCCAGGGTATTGTCACTTTCGGTGATGAAGGTGCCTACTGCTGGGTGCCGGCTGGCAAGGTGAAATGAAGCCGGTACGCCTTCACTATCCCTGGCTTAGTACGCTGGGAGCGTTGCTGATCGTCAGCTGGCAATTTGTGTTGATGCATCCCCAACTGATCGACAGCAATCGGCTGACGCAGCAGTTGCTGCGCCAGGATTATCTGCTGATCGCCGCGATTGGTCTGTTACTGCTGATCATTTACGATGCGCGCCGGTTTATCCAGGCGAAGCGGCGTTATCAACATCAGTTGCAGCAATACAGCAAGCAAATCGGTGAGCTGTCCGATTCGAAGCGCGAGCTTGGTACGCGTGCGCGCACCTACTCCGATCATGCAGACAAGCTGAAAATGTTTATCAGTGAGCGCTTGCTCGAATACATCGAGTACGATGAGAAGTTCCTGCACTTCAAGAATATCGCCTCCGAGGTTCGCCACAATGGCGTGATCAGCTATGACCGCGTGCAGACCGCTCTGAAGCAGGCGCAACTGGGCTGTACCGAGGACGAGGAGCAAAATTACCGCGAAGCGGCTGACTCCCTGCTTTACCTCTGGGACTTGCTAGACCTGTCGACTACCGACAACATCGCGCTGCACGTCACCAACCGCATTTACGACAGCGAAGAACACTACTTCCAGGCGCAACTGAATCCGACCGAAGCCGAGCTGGCACCGTTCAAGCCAACCTTTGAAATGAGCCATGCGTTGCGACGAGCGCTGTTGCCCATTGTCGAAAACGCCGACGTGATCGGTTTGAACCAGGCCTGGCCACAGACGGGTTGTTACAGCGACGACCAGTTCAAGGTTATGCTGCGCAGCGACAGTGTCATGCTGGGCAATGAAAACCACATGGTGTTACTGATCGAAAATCTGCTGAATAACGCGCTTTTTTATGCTCGCCAGAAGGCTGTGCGTCAGCAACATAATCCGGTGGCAATCAGTCTGACAGAGGAGCACGGAGAGGGTTTTCTCAGGGTTTACAATCGCGGCCCGCATATTGACGCCGACGAACGCGACAAGATTTATCAGCTTGGTTTTTCTTCGCGCCGCATACGTGAACACCACGGTAAAGGCTTGGGTCTGTATTTTGTGCATGAGATAACTCGTGGCTTTGAAGGTAACATTGACTTCGAAAACATCGACAACCGCAGGGACAGTGTGTCGCTGAGCATCAAGTTGACCAATGGCGAACTGCTGCGTGAAGAGATAAGCATTGTCGACATAGCTGGCAGGCCCATGTGTCAGTTGCTAGCCGGTGAAGAGCAGCCCGTTGAAGAGCAGGTTAGCAAGCGTCACGAGTGGTCTTATAATTCCCCGATTGCCAGTATTGAAGTTAGCTCGGAGACAGCAGGGAAGCCGCAGGTTATTTCCGAGCTCGCCGGCGCCGAGAACAGTAGCCACATCGACAATGCTGATCCGATGCGCGCCTACTGGATGCTGGATATCAAAAATCGCAAACGCTCCTCCACGCTACGTTTCGTACCATTGGACGTTCGCGGCGTCGAGTTCGTACTGCGCTTCGCCAGTGCTTCGTCAAGACTCGATCATCAGGACTAGATAATCCTCTTTACTGGGCAGATAATTGCCACCTATGAATGATGCAATATACTGGTCCGCGAGTGCCCAGGCGCGCGCTTTGCGTTCGCGTGAGTTGTCTTCTCGTGAAATGGTCGATGCCTGCCTCGCGCGCATCGAGGTCGTAAATCCTGCCATTAATGCCGTGGTGCAGCTGGTTGCCGGGCGCGCGCAGGCTGAGGCTGACGAGCTGGATAGCATGGCCGCCAAAGGTCATTTCAGGGGGCCGTTGCACGGGGTTCCTGTGACGCTCAAAGATTCCCTCGATACCGCTGGTATAGTCTCTACCGGGGGCACCCTCGGGCGCCGTGATTTCGTGCCGCAACAGGATGCACCGGTGGTAGCACGGCTGCGCGCGGCCGGTGCTGTGTTGCTCGGCAAGACCAATACTCCGGAACTGACCTTAAGCGGTGAAACCAATAACCTGATTTATGGGCGTACCAATAACCCCTATGATCTTGGCTGCAGTCCCGGGGGTAGCAGCGGGGGCTCGGCGGCAATCATCGCCTGTGGCGGTTCGGCTCTCGAGCTTGGCTCGGACACCGGAGGAAGCATCCGTGAACCGGCACACCTGTGCGGTATTACCGGTATTAAACCAACCTCGGGTCGAACGCCACGCAGTGGTCATATCGTACCTTACGGTGGGGTCATGGACGGACTGACGCAGATCGGGCCTATGGCTCGCTACGTCGAGGACCTGATGCTCGCGTTACCGCTCATCTGTGGGCCTGATGGCCGCGACCCTGCGGTTGTCCCGGTACCTATGGGCGACCCCGCGGCGATCGATCTTTCGGACATTCGACTGGCCTGGTATGCGGATAACGATATCGTTACTCCGGATGTTGCCATACGGCGAACCGTAACTGAAACTGCCCGGGCATTGCGTGGCGAGGTCAAGCTGCTCGACCAGCGTCTGCTGCCGGGTATGCGCGAGTTGGTCAAGCTGACAACGGAATTGCGTGAAGCGGCCAATGCCGGTGTCATCCTGCGTCTGCTCAAGCGCTACGGCACGACCCAACCCGGACCCGATCTGGATGGCTATTTGAATGAGAAATCGCTCGCTGCCAGCGATTGCGTGGACCCAGCGCTACTCGAAGCCGTCGATGAAGCACGCAGTCGGGCTCTCGCTTTTTTTGCAGATTACGATGCCATTTTATGCCCGCCAGCGCACGCCCTGGCGCGACCGCACGGGGCATCAAAGCAGGATAGTTTTGATGACTGGAGTTACATGACCGTTCACAATCTGCTGGGTTGGCCCGGCGTATCGGTTCGTGCCGGCAGCAGCGAGGACGGATTGCCGGTCGGTGTGCAAATTGTGACTGCTCCCTGGCGTGAAGACATTGCACTCGCCCTGGCGCAACGTATCGAGACGATGATGGGTGGTTATCAACGACCGCCGATCTGACAACCCGCGAACTCAACTGTTGCTAGTCTGGCGTTACTGGGCGTCGGCTGCGAGCTTCGACAGCTGCTCGCGCCAGTCGAGTGAAAAGCCGCGTAGTTGGCGCTCCTGAATGAGTCGGGATACGCGCATGAACTGAAATTCCGCCCCCGCTGCGGCCAGATTTTTCTGTAAAACCTCAATCGTGGGTGCATACGGATGACCGATGGCGATTGCCGAACCCCGTTGTCGCGCGCGTTCCAGCCAGATATTGTATTGCAACTGTATCGCTGTGCTGTTGGCGTCGTTGTCGAGGAAAATATCGCGGGATATCGAACTGAGCCCGGCCTCGCGAGCCTGTGAATAAGCGACGCTGCGGGGTGAGGTGCGGCTATCGAGAAAATAAAAGGAGGGGTTGTAACTGCGGATGCTGTCCATTACCGGGCGCATGAGAAAATCGAACTCGGTCAGATGGCTGCCCATGTGATTGTTGACGCCGCGGATGAAGGGTATCTTTGCCAGTAATGTATGCACGTTATGGCTGAGCTGATCCTCATCCATCGTCTCGTTCAAAGCCCCGGGCTCGTGCGCCGCGGAAGAGCTGATCGACTGCATGGGTAAATGCAGGATCACTTCCTTGTTCAGCAGATTGGCATGCCGTGCCAGTTTTTCGGAATAACTTGCGCCTGGCAGAACCGCGTAGGTGTGATCTCCGTCGAGTTCAATAACCGCCTTGCCGTGCTCGAAGGAGTAACCGAGATCATCGATAACCAGCGACAACACCGGTCGCTGGTCTTGAGCGCTACTCGCTCCGGCAAAGGCGAGTAGCAGAAACAACCAGTGTCGTAGCATATGGCAGCGCGTTAGCTGTCGCTGTAGCTGGAGAGAATGTTCAGTCCTTTCAGCAGGTTGAGTGCCTCGTACAACTGGAAGTCGGTTTCCGCCAGCGCTTCGCTATCGTCTTTCTTGTTCTCATCCGTTTCTTTATCTCCATTGGGGTTGCTCAGGCTGCCGTCCAGGTCCGCCTCGGAGTAAGACGCGTTCGCTTTTTCGTCGGTTGCCGACAGTTTTACGGTGCTCAACTTGATATCGGGTTCGATGCCGGTTGCCTGAATTGAGCGTCCATTCGGAGTGAAGTAACGCGCTGTGGTCAGCTTTACGGCAGAGCCATTGCGCAGTTCCTGGATGGTTTGCACCGACCCCTTACCAAAAGACTTGGTACCGAGGATGATGCCACGCTTGTGATCTTGTAATGCACCGGCAACAATTTCCGATGCCGAGGCGGAGCCACCGTTGATCAGGACCACCAATGGCGCGCCACTCAGACTGTCGCCCGGAGTGGCCAGGTAGCGATGACTGGAATCATCGATGCGGCCCTCGGTATAGACGATCATACCCTCTTCAATAAAGGCGTCAGATACGCCAACCGCGCCGTTTAGAACGCCACCGGGATTATTGCGCAGGTCAAGAATCATGCCCTTGAGGCGTGTCTCCTTCTGCAAATCTGAAATCGCCTTGAGCAGATCGGTGGTAGTGCGGGATTGAAAGTTGGTGATGCGGACATAGCCATAGCCCGGTTCGAGCATGCGGTTCTTGACGCTCTTGACGCGAATAATTTCACGCGTGATGCTGATCACCAGCGGCGCCGCTTCACCTTCACGCACAATGGTGAGATCAATCGAGGTGTTGGGCTTGCCACGCATGATTTTGACGGCATCATTGAGCGTCATTCCCTTGACTGATTTATCGTCGAGTTTGATGATCAGGTCACTCGCCATGACTCCGGCGCGCGCCGCGGGCGTGTCGTCAATAGGCGAAATGACTTTAACAAATCCGTTTTCCATGCCGACCTCGATGCCGAGTCCGCCAAACTGACCGGTAGTGCCGATTTTCAAATCGCTGAATTCGGTGGTGTTCAGAAATGACGAGTGCGGGTCGAGGCCGTTGAGCATGCCGCGAATAGCATCTTCGATCAGTTTCTTTTCGTCTACGCCTTCGACGTAA
>JAIBDO010000004.1 GCA_024686195.1 Gammaproteobacteria bacterium
CCAGGCCTCGACCGCGGAAGTCGGGATGGGTGCATATACCACTGACCTCGCGCAGCGTGCCCGCGTGCATGCGTTCACCGGCCATCGCCGCCAGGCTCCCATTTTCGAACCAGCCGAAGTATTCACCAAGCTCGATGGTTCTCGGCCCGAAAGGTCCGGGATTGGTCAGCTGTGCCAGCGCAAACGCCTCGGTCGCATGCTGTGGGCCGAGCCTGATCGCGTCAGGAAACTCATCAACTTCGGGCATCGCTGCATCCCAGACCATCCTGAACATGACTTTCTCGACATGAATGCTCCAGCCTGCAGGCGCTTCGCCTTTCCACTGTGGGCAATAAAGTTTTTCATCGGGCTGGCAATAGGTGGCCAGCGTGTCGAAGTCAGGACGCGCGGGATCGGCAAAGCCGATGATGGGCGAAAAGCCGGTGGCGTAGCGTCGCGCATCCTTCGCACCGGAGGCGTACTGGGCATGCGGACCGGTGAGGGTGAACCAGGTGATGTTGTCGAGCAATTGATTCATCGTCTGGTGCATGCGAATACCTCCAATGTGAGCACATTCGGGGACAGTATACCTAATCCAAATTTCTTATTAACGATTTACCAGGCTGTGCTCGGGTCGCCAGTGCAGGAAGGCTGGCAACTGGAAGACTGTCATTCAACAGATAGACTGTCGCCCGAATTCCCGAATTCCCGAACTACTCATGACTGAACAATTTAACAGCAATAGCGCGCTGACTGCTGTGTGCTCCGCAGCGATCTACCGATGGCGGTGGCCTGCTAGAAGGATTCGATCTTTGACTCGCCGAAACCGTTAAACCAGGGTTCGATGTCAGCATCGGAGCTCGATACTTTCGATACATGCGCTTCAATGCACTGCATCGTGTCGACCGCGGAAATGATATGGGTGTTGAGTAAAACCGCATTCTCAACTGGCAGGCCGTAAATTATCAGGAATGTTTTCTCATCCGCTCGACCAAGGAATAACTGATCGCGGGTAGCAGCGCTCTGGGTGACGACCATTTCCACGATGGCATTGGCGCAGGCCATGGGTGTTATTGCTTTATCGATTTTTGGGGTGATGACAGAAATGCTGGTGGTTCCTGCGTTGCCGCGTAATCGAAAGAAAGGTTCGTCTACATTCATGGGATGCACTTCCATATCGATCTCCGGCATGCCGGGAATCGTAATGCGAACCTTTGGGTCAGACAGTTCAATGCTCAGGGGAGGCGTAGTTTCGCTCGCATGAAGACAGGTTGTAAAAAAGACGCTCAGGGCTATGGAGGTAAGTAGTTTTTGCAATTTGAGAATTCCCGCGCTGTAAATGATCGATTTCAGTCAGCCGTAAAGTATATATTAAAAGGCAATTATGGCGATATAAAACCTGCCTCTGTGGCAATGGAGCGGTGCCCGCTTGCGCTGGGCAATTAAGGATACTGTCCGCCGAATAGATGAACCTCTGGCATTAGTTGTTGTCTAGATTCGGTGAACTGCTAGACTATTCGCTGGCAGCACTACTTGAATTTCCACTAAAAAAACAAGGAATCAAGCTCCAGAAAACGCACCCCATGGATCGACGACACACAAAACTCATCTCGACGCTAATGGCGTTGCTGATGTTTATCTCCCCGATCAGTAGCCTGGCGATGCAGTCGGCTATGCAATCGGCGATGGCAGGGGACCACTCCAGCCATTGCCAGGAATCAGGTGCCGATTCGCATGCTCATTCCATGATCGGCGAGAATATGGAGTCCATCCAGTGTCTGATGGAACATTGTGCTGATGTTTGTGCTTCTATGCAGCATTGCTCAAGCCAGGCACCCATTATTCTCTCTCAGACCGACCATCAGGGTTATCTTAAAGGGCAAAGGCTCGCGTTAGACCCGGTAAAAGATTCTCATCTCTCCGTACACCCCCCAGGCTTATACCGCCCACCCCGGGCCTGATTCTCTCTCCTTTAGCCGGTATTCAATGACCTGACTACCGGTTCGATTCTGTTACGGGCCAGTCGCGACTGCGTCCGCTATACACCCGGGCATTACGCCCATGCTTTAACCCGAGAGATATGTCGATGAAGTTACTGTCGAATAGAGATTCAATCCGTTTTTGTTTCCCCAGCCTTCTTTTAATGCTGATGTTGGCTGGGTCGAATAGTCTGGCCGCGGAGGTGCTGACCTTGAAAAAGGCAGAATATCTCGCGCTGCAGAACGAGCCCGGAATACTGGGGCTGGACGCTAAAACGCAATCCATGATGCAAAAAAGCATCGCTGCCGGCGAGCTTATGGATCCGAAGCTGCAGTTTGGTGTTCTCAATCTGCCAACTGACAGCTTTGAATTCGATCAGGAGAATATGACCCAGTTCAAGGTGGGCTACATCCAGCAATTCCCGTCAGGCGATAGTCGCGAGCTAAAGCGTGACAAAGCCGTTAGCCAATCGCGCCAATTTCAACACCAGATCGAAGAGCGCAAGCGCCAGCTGTTGACCCGGGTGCGGCTCTCTTACCTTGAAACAATTTACTGGGAGCAGGCGCGTGAGACCGTGCAGCAAAACCGGCAACTGGTCAGCCAGTTATCAGAATATGTGCAATCTCTGTTCGCGGTTGGACGCACCAACCAGTTTGAGTTCATTAGCGTTCAACAACGGCTGAGCAAGCTGGACGATCGCTTGACTCAAATCGAACAGAACATAAGCGATGAGCGCTACAGATTGTCGGAATGGGTCGGCGAGAGGTTCACCGAATTACCGCTAAGCGCTGGTCTGCCGGTGCTTGGACAAATTCCCTGGGAGCAACTTGATCTCGAGCAAATCAATCAGTTGATTGCCCAACATCCAAAAATCCAGGAAATCAATAATCAGATCGACGTCAGCCGCATGGATCTGGAGTTGATTCGCGAGAGCGAGAAACCGGGCTGGGCTTTGAATGTCAGTTACGCCTATCGCGAAGACGCGCCCGACGGCACGGATCGAGCTGATTTCTTCTCGGCCATGGTAACCCTGGACCTGCCGCTGTTCACCGAAAACAGGCAGGAAAAGCAACAACAGGCTCAACACTACGAAGTCAAAGCAAGTCAGCTGCAGCGTGACGCGATGCTGCGAAAATTGCGTTCTGATGTTCTGCGCCTGAAGACCAACCTCGAGCTGTCGGAACAACGCGTTGAGTTATACCGCGAGACCCTGGTGCTGCAGGCCGAACAGCGCTCTCAGGCTGCCTTGCAAACCTACCGGTCGGGGAGCGGAAGTTTTGCCGACATCATGCAGGCCTACATGGATGCACTGAACATACAGCTGGAGCAGAAACGCATTCAGATCGACAGCCTGAAATCCCGGGCACGATTATTGTATTTCCTGCAGGCATCGTCTGACGCGGAAAACACTCCCGCATCCTCATCAAATTATTCGAACTAGAGGCTCAAAATGAATCGATTACTCATTGGTTTTATCTTTATCGTTCTGGGCATCACGATCGGCTATTCCGCGCAATCGCATATCCGCGAGATCCTCGTTAGCAGCGGGCTTTCAGATGCAAAAAGCATGGATGGCTCAGGCGCGTCGGAAAGAGAGGTTCTTTACTGGGTTGCGCCAATGGACGCGAACTATCAGCGCGACCAACCCGGTAAATCGCCCATGGGCATGGACCTGGTGGCCGTCTACGCCGATGAAGCCAGCTCGGAAGCGGGCGTTGTCAAGATTAACCCGACGGTCGTCAACAATCTAGGTGTGCGCACCAGCAAGGCCACACTGGGCGTACTTAACCGTGATATCGATACCGTTGGCTATATCGGTTTTGACGAAGAGAAGATCTTCCACGTGCATACACGTGTCGAGGGCTGGATCGAGCGCCTGCTGGTGAAGACCGAAGGGGAAAAAGTCAAAAAGGGTCAGAAACTTTTCGAGATCTATAGCCCGGAACTGGTCAACGCGCAGGAGGAGTATCTGTCTGCGCTGAACAGCAAGAATGAATTTTTGGTAAAGGCATCGGAAAAACGACTGCGTCTACTGGGGATCGGAAAGCAGCAAGTCAGGCGTTTGAAAGAATCTCGCAAAGTCCGCCAACGGATCGATTATTTCGCAGAACACACGGGGTTTTTAGATGTGCTGAATATCCGCGAAGGCATGTTTGTCAAACCAGCGACTGACATACTCTCGATCGGCCAGCTGGATACTGTCTGGGTTATTGCCGAGGTATTCGAGCAGCAGGCTAGCTGGATCAGTGCCGGGCAGGACGTCGACATGTCGGTGACAGCCCTTCCCGGACGCAGCTGGAGTGGGAAGGTGGATTACATCTATCCTGTGCTCGATGCCAGCACCCGGACTTTAAGGGTCAGAGTGCGTTTCGATAACCCGGATTTCCTGTTAAAGCCTAATATGTATGTGCGCCTGCAGATTCATGCCGCCACCGATCAACAAACCATTTACATCCCGCGTGAAGCGCTGATACGCAGCGGCAGGATGGACCGGGTCGTGCTTGCGTTGGGCGAGGGCAAATTCAAATCGGTGGTGGTCAACGCCGGAATCGAAAGCGATTCGGATGTCGAAATCCTCGAGGGTCTACAACAAGACGATGTGGTGGTTACTTCCGCGCAGTTCCTGATTGATTCCGAATCCAGTTTGACCGCTGAATTCGGGCGTATGGAGGACGCCGAAATGGCTATGAGCAAGGATGCAAGCCCCGATGAGGCCTGGGTAGACGGCGAGGTAACTGCGGTAATGGCTGGCCACAACATGCTGACCGTGCAACACCAGCCGGTCGACAGTTGGGGCTGGCCGGAGATGGTCATGGACTTCACTGTCAACGAGTCCATTGCGCTCGACGATTTCAAGGCTGGATCGACTATCCGTATGCTTGTGCAAAAGCTGGCATCCGGTGGCCTCGAGGTGGTTGAGATTGAAGCTGCGGATATGAGCCCAGACATGGACGACACGATGGTGTGGGTAGACGGGGAGGTTACCGCGGTCATGCCGGGTCACAACATGCTGACCATTCAGCATCAGCCGGTAGACGCCTGGGGCTGGCCGGTGATGACGATGGATTTCAATGTCGACAATGACGTTCCCATCGCGCACATCAAGAACGGTGAAGCGATTCGCTTCCAGGTTAAAAAGCTGGACAGCGGCGGTATCCGCGTCGTCGCTATCGACGATGACCGGGTTGCCTGGGTTAAAGGCCGGGTAAACCAGGTTAAAACCGATCAGCGCAAGCTCAACCTGGATCACCAGCCGGTCGATGCCTGGGACTGGCCGGTGATGACGATGGATTTTCCGCTCGCCGACGCGGTTGATATCAAGCAGTTCAAGGAAGACCAGAAAGTCCAGGTTCTGGTGATCAAGAAAGAATCCGGTGCCATCGAAATCATCGATGTAAAAAAGGAGATGTAACATGATTGCCGCCATTATTCACTGGTCGATACGCAATCGATTCTTCGTCATTTTATCGACCCTGATACTGTTGGGTGCGGGCGTTTACGCCGTCAAACAAACGCCCATCGATGCGATACCGGATTTGTCCGACGTGCAGGTCATCGTTAAAACCAGCTACCCCGGGCAGGCGCCGCAGGTGGTGGAGGACCAGGTCACCTACCCGTTGACCACCGCCATGCTTTCCGTGCCCAAGGCGGTCACCGTACGTGGCTTTTCGTTCTTCGGAGATTCCTATGTTTATGTCATTTTCGAGGAAGGCACCGATCTGTACTGGGCTCGCTCGCGGGTGCTGGAATACCTGAGTCAGGTCTCCGCCTCCCTGCCCGCTGCCGCCAAACCGCAACTCGGACCAGATGCGACCGGCGTCGGTTGGGTGTTCGGTTATGCGCTGGTCGATCGTAGCGGCAGACACGACATCAGCCAGTTGCGCAGCATGCAGGATTTCTTTCTCAAGTATGAACTGCAGACGGTGCCCGGTGTATCCGAGATTGCCACCTTTGGCGGCATGGTCAAACAGTACCAGGTGGTGGTCGACCCTGATCGCCTGCGCGCCTACAACCTGCCGATCAGCGCGATCCAGATGGCCATCAAGATGGGTAACCAGGAAGCCGGTGCGTCGGTGATCGAAATGGGAGAAGCCGAATACATGGTGACCGCCAGTGGCTATCTCGACGGCATCGAGAGCCTGAAACGTATTCCGCTAGGACTCAATCAAAACGGTGTACCGCTGCAACTCAAGGATGTCGCCGATGTCATTACCGGGCCGCAAATCCGCCGTGGTATCGCCGACCTGAACGGCGAGGGCGAGGTCGTCGGCGCTTATGTCGTCATGCGTTTTGGCGAAAATGCGCAGACCACGATCGACAGCATAAAGGAGAGGCTCCAGTCGCTGCAGAAAGGGCTTCCTGACGGTGTGGAAATCGTGACCACTTACGATCGTTCCAACCTGATTCAGCAGGCGGTTAAAAACCTGTACGAAAAGTTGCTGGAAGAGTTTATTGTCGTGGTGCTGATCTGTGCCCTTTTCCTGTTCCATTTTCGCTCTTCGCTGGTCATCATCATCAGCTTACCTATCGGCATCCTGGGTGCATTCGTGATCATGTATGCGCAGGGTTTGAATGCCAATATCATGTCTCTCGGCGGCATTGCCATCGCCATCGGCGCGATGGTCGATGGTGCTATCGTGATGATCGAAAACGTGCACAAGCACATTGAAAGCAAGCCATTGACGCCGGAGAATCGTTGGCAGATTATCGGTGAAGCTTCGGTTGAAGTCGGGCCGCCACTTTTCTTCTCATTGCTCATCATCACCCTGAGCTTTCTGCCGGTATTCACGCTGGAGGCCCAGGAAGGAAAAATGTTTGCCCCGCTCGCCTATACCAAAACCTATGCGATGGCGGTTGCCGCCGGGTTGTCGATTACCCTGGTGCCGGTGTTAATGGGGTATTTCGTTCGCGGGAAAATAATTCCGGAGCATAAGAATCCGTTTAACCGTCTGGTTACCTGGATTTACCTGCCGGTTATTCGGGCAGTGCTGGATGGGCCTAAAACCATGATCCTCATCGCCATGATCGTGCTTGCCATCGGCCTGTGGCCCGCCACCAAAATCGGCAGTGAATTCATGCCGCCGCTGGACGAGGGCGATTTGATGTACATGCCGACGACCTATCCGGGCATTTCCATCGGCAAGGCGCGCGAGTTGCTGCAACAAACCGACAAGCTGATCAAGACGGTCCCGGAAGTGAAATCGGTGTTTGGCAAGATCGGCCGAGCCGACTCGGCCACCGATCCGGCACCGTTGACGATGATCGAAACGCTGATACAGCTTAAGCCGAAATCGGAATGGCGCCCCGGCGTCACCACCGACTCGTTACGCGCCGAACTCGACAGTCTGGTGAAGTTCCCGGGGTTGACCAACGCATGGGTCATGCCGATCAAAACCCGCATCGATATGCTGGCTACCGGAATCAAGACCCCGGTGGGCATCAAGGTGGCTGGGCCAAAACTGGATGTGATCGAAGCCATCGGCAAGCAGCTTGAACCACTGCTCAAGGACATTCGGGGCACCGCCTCCGTGTATTCCGAGCGCGTGGCGGGTGGTCGCTACATCAAGGTCGATATCGACCGTAACAAGGCGGCGCGTTATGGGCTCAACATAGCGGACGTACAAAGCGTTATTAAAATGGCGATAGGCGGAATGAGCGTTGCGCAAACCATCGAGGGACTGGAGCGCTATCCGATCAATATCCGCTATCCGCAGGCCTATCGAGACTCGGTCGAGAAAATACGCTTGTTGCCATTGACCACAAAAAACGGTCAGCGCATTGCGCTCTCGGATGTGGCCGATGTGCGCATCGAGGACGGACCACCGGCGATTAAGAGCGAGAATGCCCGCCTGAATGGCTGGACGCTGGTCGATATCGCCGATCGTGATCTTGGCTCCTATGTTGAAGAGGCCCAGCGTGTGGTGGCGGATAATCTCGAATTGCCCGCGGGTTACTCGATTGCCTGGTCGGGTCAGTACGAGTATATGGTGCGTGCCAGGGAACGCCTGTCCGTCGTAGTCCCGTTGACGCTGGCCATTATCATGCTGCTGCTGTACATCAACTTTCGTAACGTGGTCGAAGTGCTGATCATCATGGGCACGCTGCCCTTTGCGCTCATCGGTGGCATCTGGCTGATTTATCTGTTGGGCTACGATATGTCGGTCGCCGTGGGCGTGGGCTTCATCGCCCTGGCCGGGGTGACCGTGGAAATCGGCGTGTTGATGCTGGTGTACCTGAACCTGGCATTTTCCCGGGTCAAGCTAAAGGCGATGAATGAAAATCGCGAACTGAACCGGGATGAAATACGCAGCGCAGTCGAGGAGGGTGCGGGCCGGCGCGTGCGCCCGATCATGATGACCGTTGCGGCTATAGTGGTTGGCCTGATTCCGATCATGTTCGGCGAAGGTACCGGATCGGAAGTCATGCAAAGGATCGCCGGGCCAATGATTGGCGGCATGATAAGTTCTCTGGTACTGACGTTGCTGGTGATTCCGGCGATTTACTTCCTGTGGAAGTCCAGTACCCGCCTGAAACCCCGTGCACCAATATCGAAACAGGAGGCCTGATAATGAAATACTGCAAAGTAGTGGCGATCATGAATGTCACGGACTACAACGTGCTGCATCTGCCCATTCAGCAGATGGATGTCCCGGGCGTAACCGTCAGCATGGTTAAAGGGTTTGGCGACTGCGTTAATAACTTCAGCCCTTATGGATTCTCCAACAACATGAAAGTGGAAATCTATACCTCCGCAGAACAGGCAGAAGTGATTGCCGTCGAGTTAGCTGCGCTGGGCGATCAATTGACAGAAGGTGGTGGTGTCGTTGCGATCGAACCAGTGCAGCAGTTGATGAATGTCAGAAAGCTCCAGAATTAGAGCAAAAGGAGGATAGAGTTACGCTTCTATTCCGGGGGATAATTTCGCGGACAGTATACTTAACTCTTTGGCGATAGCTCGACACAGGCTGGCGCTGGGGAATTAATTAAACTGTCCCTCGATTATCTCGATTATGCAAAGGATCACCGGGTCAATGATCGGCAGCATGATTAAGCCTCCTGGTATTGACGTTGCTGGTGATACTGGCGATTTACTTCCTGTGGAAATCCTGTATCCGCCTGAAGTCCTGTATAAAATTATCGAAAACGGAGACATGAAAATGAAATACTTGTCCAAAGTAGTAATCTGCAGTCTGATTTCATCGGCTGCCCTCGCCAGTGGCACCCATAGCGACAGTCACGGCCATATGAAGTATAGCGTTGGTGAGCCTGGTGGAGGCACGCCCGATCGTGTTATCTCAGTTTCAATGCAGGACAGCATGCGATACGAATTTTCACCAGACCTGGTTTCACTCAAGGATGGTGAAACCATCGAATTTCTTGTCCGCAACGACGGTAAGCTTCAACACGAGTTTTCAATCGGTAACGCCGAGGATCAGGTCAAGCATGCGATCATGATGAAAAACATGCCCGACATGAAACACGATGATCCGAATACGGTTTCTCTGGCGCCTGGCGAATCAGCCAGACTTTCCTGGAAATTCATGGGTCAGGACTCGGTTGTCTTTGCCTGCAATATTGCTGGTCATTTTGAAGCAGGGATGAAACACAGTCTGGCGATAGGCCACTAACCAGGCTCCTGGAGTTCCAGGGGCAGCTTACACAGGGAATACGGGGTCAGGTCTTTGATTTTGAATTCGGGTTTCAAAGTCAAAGGCCTGACCCCGTTACTCGGGTGCATCAACTGCAAGTCTTTAGCGCTGGCAGGCAGGCGATTTGATGCCCTGACAGGCGAGCGATCAATCCTCGGATTTTTTGAAATCGACGATGCGGGTAGTTGCCCCTGAGTCGCTGTATACCGGCAAATCGGGATTCTTGTTGCCGCTCAGTTCGCGTTCGCGCGCCGAGATCAGGGCAAAACAGCCACGGATATCGTCGATGGTGCCGGGCGACAGTGGGCTTTGCATGCCGGGCGCTGGTGTGACGTCGCGCACCACGCTGGCCAGTACCTGGCGTACCTGTATCAGTATGCGGTGCTCGAGAGTCAGTTCACTGGAATTGTCGTCTTGCTCGGACATCTTGCTCATCCATCCTGTCAAAGATTATCGGTTCTGCGCCCGGATTGCCGGTGCAGTTGCCTGCCATCCTGCCTCATTAGCGGCCCAAAATATGTATCCTCGAAGGTATAGGGTATTGATTCGCCAGGCTGCGCACAGATTTCCAGTGCAGGAAGTCAGGACTCCAATTGACTGCCATTTAGCGGGTATACTATCCCCCGGAAATATCGAGTTACTATCTCGACATAACGAATGTGACAGTCGCAGCACGCTGGCCCGTGAGCGCCCGTTGCAATCTGCCAACGGCGACTGATTGTAATATTAATCAACGAAATTCTACTAACCGAGAGCCACGAAATGAGCGACACCGAATACACTCCACCCAAAGTCTGGACCTGGGACAGCGCTAGCGGCGGCAAATGGGCCGGCGTCAATCGCCCGATTGCCGGGCCCACCCACGAGAAAGTGCTGCCAGTGGGTGATGCGCCCTTGCAACTCTACTCGTTGGGAACGCCCAATGGCATCAAGATTACGGTGATGCTGGAAGAACTGCTGGCCCTGGGAAAGACGGATGCCGCCTACGACCTGCACACCATCGATATTGGCGATGGCGAGCAATTCGGTTCTGATTTCGTCAAGCTCAATCCTAACTCGAAAATTCCGGTTCTGCTCGACCGCTCCAAATCACCCGAGCAATCGGTGTTCGAATCCTGCGCGATTCTGATCTACCTGGCGGAGAAATATGGCGCCCTGGTGCCCACGGACGTGGTCAACCGCACGGAATGTCTTTCCTGGTTGTTTTGGCAGGAGAGCGGCGCGTCCTTCCTCGGTGGTGGCTTTGGCCATTTCTACCGCTACGCACCTTACCCGATGGAATATCCGATCAACCGTTATGCTATGGAAAGTAAGCGCCAACTCGATGTACTGGACCGTCACCTGGCCGAGCGTGAGTACATGTGCGCCAGTGGCTATTCGATCGCCGATATTGCGATCTGGTCCTGGTACGGGCGCCTGGCGATGGGCGACGTTTACGATGCTGAGGAGTTTCTGGATACGGCTTCCTACACGCATGTCCTGCGTTGGGCGCGGGTGATCCTTGAAAGGGAAGCTGTGCAGCAGGGGTTGGCGGCTGCCCGCTAATAATTCGGGGACAGTATACTGAATTTTCAGGCTTGCACGGCGCCAGCCCAGCGTCAAGGAGTCAAGTATACTGTCCCCCGAATTGAACGCTTTCCCGACTCGGCACTCACCGGCCCTTCCTGGTCACCTTTTCAAGATGGTGCCCGTGGCCTTTTCATTTGTCATCAGGTGGCGTTTTCCGCTTGCAGGCCTGTGGCGGAGATCGACGAATCCTGCTGGGCATGAAACGAATCCGGGTGCTGCAGTGCGCCTTGCATGGTACGCGTGCACACCAGCACTTCGCCAAGGAATGCGCTGAAGGCGAGGCTCAGCATGAGCATGCAAACGATGAATAAAACACTCACCAGCAGCGCAACTTGCAACGCCAACAAGTGGCCCACAAACAAGGTTACCACCACGAGACATACGATGATGGCGCTGAACGTGGCCAGACTGATCGCGAAGTGACTCAAGAACATACGGCGCAGCAAACGTGATTGTTCGCGCCTCACCATGACCAGGCTGGCCTCGTCGGGCGTTATCGTCTGGATCTTTTGCAACGCCCGGGAGCGATCGACAGTGCGGCCGTGACGCGCGATCAATACGGCCAGGAAACCGGCGATACCCACCAGCATGAAGACGGGTGTGACCGCGATCTCGATAACACTGGCGACGGTTGCAAGATTGATATCGAAGGATTCCATGATTGGCCAAAGCTCCATTTGGTTGAATGTGAGCGGGATATTCAGGCCTTCAGATCCGCACTGCAACTTACTGTCAAAAGTGCACTGATTTGGTGGAAATCGATCGTTTATGCGGCTCCGTTGCACCAGGTGTGTGCATCCGATAAACCCGGATGGATTTCAGGCTTTTCTGATCTTGACGAATGACAGTTCCTGCCGAGGCCTTGCAGAAGTAACGTTGGTGGGAGAACGAATCCGTGTGCAGGGCAAGTTTGCTGTCGCCTGTGTAACTGGATTGTATAGGGTGTAAGCGAGCCTGGCTGCTCTCTCAGGATGTCGTTTTAACAGCTGGCGTTGTACGTCTGTGTCTGTGACAAAACGGTGCAGGCTGAGCAGAACCTGGGTTATGGACTATGCTTTATGCAGACGCCACTACACAGATATACCCACCGAACCGATGAAACAACGCTGCTGCCATCAATTGTTAACGGGTTCCCTGATTCGGGGTTTGACCCTGTTGTTGCTGTGCATGTCCCTGTCTACGGGCTGGGCAAGCGGCTGGAACGACTTCAAGCTGGATATTGGAGATGGCTACAGCATATATAAATCGAGCAGCATGGATGTCTGCCTGAGCAAGCCCTATAGTCCAGCGGTATGCGGATCGAAAGAATCAGGGGTTGGGCCAGTGAACAAATACATCAATGCCCCTGGCTACATTCTCACCAGGAATCTGGGTCGCATTTCGATCATCGCCGACGATGGATACGAGCACGAGGAAATCGATACTTCGAAGCAGTACTATTTCGTTGTCAACAAAACCACCGATGAAGTGAAAGGCCCGCTTTCCGAAAGCGAGTTTCTGGCGCGCCCGGAGGTTGTTGCGCTCGTGCCGCTTGACTGGCAACACCCGACCAACCCGAATGGTTTTCCCTGGCCAATTACATTGATGATCGTGTTGGTGGCTTTCGTGGCAGTGACAAGTGTGGCTCTGGTATTCGCGTCGCCGTTTATCGTGATTATCCTGTTGCTGGTCCGACGCTCGCGCAAGCGACGCCGAGCAAAGATCAATACCCACCCGGGCGGTGACACTCACGCGCATCCTGCGCAGATGCTCAGCGAGTAGACCAGGGCCACCCCTGAGTCATAATCCCGGCAACAGTTCACCAGTTCGTCTCGACTCCTGATCCGCACAAGGGGCGCTCACAAAAAAAGGGTCGGAGGCAATGCGACTGACCAGCATTTGCCACCGACCCGTTTAAAGCCTTACCGATCCGGTCAGCTCAAGTGGTGCACTTCCTGCTGGCCGTACACTTCGGTCGGAATCCCTTCCATGCGCGCTTTCAGCTGCAACGACAGATAGCTCGAGTAATGGCGCGATTGATGTAAATTGCCACCGTGAAACCAGAGGCCCGGTTGTTGGGTTGGCTTCCACATGTTGCGCAGCTCGCCCTCCCAGGGGCCGGGATCCTTTTTGGTGTCCGAACCCATCCCCCAGACCTTGCCGACTTTGTCTGCCATCTCCTGGCTGATGAGCTGCGCGACCCAGCCATTCATCGAGCTGTATCCGGTTGCGAGTACGATCAGATCGGCCTCGATTTCACTGCCGTCGGCGAGGACTACCGAGTTTTCTGTAATGCTTTCAACCTGTCCGGTTTTGAGCTTGATGTCGCCATTGGCGATCAACTCGGAGGCACCAACGTCGATGTAATAGCCGGACCCGCGACGCAGGTACTTGCAGAACAGACCACTGCCGTCTTCACCGAAGTCGAGCATGAAACCAGCTTTCTCGAGCCGCTCATACAGGTCCTTGTCGCGTTCTTTCATCTCGGCATACACCGGCACCTGCAAGCCAGGCAGAATGCGATATGGCAGGGAGGCGAAAATCATGTCGGCGGTGTGCGTGGTGATGCCATTCGCCACGGCCTGCTCGGAATAGAGTCCTCCCAGGGCGAGATCCATGAGAGTTTCTGATTTGGCGATGTGCGTGGAAGATCGTTGCACCATGGTGACATCGGCCCCATTTTCCCAAAGGTCGGCGCAGATATCGTGAGCCGAGTTGTTGGAGCCGATGACGACGGCTTTCTTGCCGGCATATTGATCCCCACCCGGATGCTTTGACGAATGGTGGATGTCGCCTTTGAAGCTGTCCATGCCGGGGAATTTCGGAACCATGGGGACGGCCGACATGCCGGTTGCCATCACCAGTTGTTTCGGCTTGAGGACGACTTCCTGACCATCGCGTTCCACGTGCACCGACCATTCTTTATTCGCTTCGTCGTACTCGGCTTTGTTGCAGACGGTCGAACTCCAGTAGTTAAGCTCCATGATCTTGGCGTACATTTCCAACCAGTCACCGATCTTGTCCTTCGGTGCGAAAACCGGCCAGTGGTCGGGGTAGGGCAGGTAGGGTAAATGGTCATACCAGACCGGGTCGTGCAAGCACAGCGACTTGTATCGATTGCGCCAGCTATCGCCCGCGCGTTCATTTTTCTCGATGATGATGGTCGGCACGTTCAGGCGTCGCAAGCGGGCGCCGAGACCTATGCCGCCCTGACCACCGCCGATAATGACGCAGTAAGGTTGCTTCTTGTAGCCGAGCTCGGCTTCTTCCTGGAGTTTTTTCTCCAGCCAGTTTTTGTGTTTCCCACGAGCGCCATGTTCGACACCTTTTGGTCGTGTCGCTCCTTTGGCTTCTTCATGTCCTTTCAGCTCGTAAGCAGCGGTCAGAAACGTCCAGGCCTGCCCGTCGCTATTGAGACGCAGATGCCCCTCACCGCGTGCGCTGGCGGTTTCGAAGCGAACCCAGCCTTCGGTGATCCCATCGGCCTCGGAGGCATCGCCCTCCAGTGTCCAGTTCTCGGGCTGTACGGTGTCAAGGGTCGCGTCCAGCATGCTGGAGATTTCGGTGTGACCTTCGAGTGTTTTCAGATTCCAGGTGAAGGTGACGAAATCCCGCCAGTAGCTTTCTTCGGCAAACAGTTCGGCGGCCGCTTTTGAATCCCTGTTCTTTAATGCGCTATCCAGTTTGGATAGCCACTCGTTGATCTTATCGTTCGCAGATATAGCCATGAAGATCCTCCTCATCGATGGCGGTGGTGTCGCCTGGTTTTGGCGCTGGTATGATTTTTGGGGCTTATTTGATGCGTTTTGTTGTTTTACCCCGGGGTTGATTGTACCGGCAAAGGCAATTCGACTTGATAGATTGAAGTTATGAGGCAATAACCGGAAGGTATCATTAATTGAGTCGAGTTCTAGCAGACGATCGCTTTCATAAACGTAACCGGGAATAATTCCGGGAACAGTATACTTGAGCGTTTAAGCTTGCCTTGCGGGCGGCGCGTTTTTAGGCCAGGACTTACCAGTTTGTCACTCGCTAAGTAATGCGGCCGCCAGCTCCGCAAATCCGTATCCGCCAGGTTGAGCGGTCACGTACATTGGGGGTGAATCGAGCTCCTCGATATAAGGCAACACATTAGCGACGCCGACGGTTTGGCGAAAACTGGAAAACATGGAGTCATCGTTAGGCGAGTCACCGCTGAAGATCGCGTCTTCACTATCGATGCCCTGTGCAGTCATCCACAGCTTGGCGGTTGACGCCTTGTTGTAGTCGCCGCACCAGACATTGATGTGTATTGAACTGACCCTGGCGACCATCCCCGCATCCCGGCAATATTGCGCGATGGTAAAAGCATCTTTTCGATCTATGCTGCGATCCTGGTTAATGTCAAAGGCGATGTCGGTTGTGCGAAACCTCTGATCGGCTGTTTGATAGGCAAAGGGGAATTTGTTTAACACCTCATCCTTCAGTTGTTGCAGACGTTGCCAATTGGCGGCTCGCACTGACTCTTCCAACGCATAGGTATAAGACAATCTGCCGTCTGTATTTCGGTCGATATAAAAAGAACCGTTCTCGCCAACAATGGAATCGATGGGCCAGGTACGAATCATACAATCGCACCATCCGGCACTGGCACCGGTGACGGGAACCACGCGAATGCCTGCACGCTTTAAATTCGCCAGGGCGCTGAAGGTTTCTTCGGGCAGTCGTCCCTGCCAGGTTAAAGTTTCATCGACATCGGTGAAGAGGATTTTTGGCTGCCCGGGGAAAACTTTAGGTAATGGAACGGGTTTCAAATGGATATCTCGAGCATGACGGGCTGGTGGTCTGACAGGTCGCTGTGTGTGTCCACGCTGATGTCGAACTGCAGCGACTGGAGCTCGGGGCTAAACCAGAAAAAATCGCGGCAATGTTCACCCTGTGGCCATTGGGCCTTATCGAACAAACCACAGGTGGGTGGGTGCGCTTCATCATTGTTGTTCAATTTCCAGGCATCCGCCCAGTTCATATCAAGCTGATACTGGTACTGCCGGGTATCGGGCGTGAAGTTGAAATCGCCACACAGAATTCGCGCCGCTGCCAGGGACCCTGCCTGGTAGGTTCCGCTACCGATTTGCTTTGGCTCGCGGTGATGGTCGATACGCTCCTGTTCCAGATGGCTTAGATACGCTACCTGCTGCTGATTTTCGGCATCATCATGAAAGGCGAGGTGGGTATTGAGAATGCTGACCGGCCCCATGGTTGAATCGACCAGGGTTTCTACCGCGATCCGTTGCATCTGTTGTTTTCCGGGTGTCGCCGGTTGCGGTAACTGGTGAACTCTGAAATCGAGCAATCCGGATTTGACCAGGCTGACATTGCCAAACTCCTGCCGGAGATCACCCATGCTGTCGCCATCACCATCCTTTGGGGGCCAGCTAAAGCCACTTCCCCAGACTGCCTGGTGTTCCCTGAAACACTGCCGGGTCATCAATAAATGATCGGCTTGATCAGGTCTGCAATACTCTGCCATGTTTCTGCCCAGCTCCTGCAGGCAGATGACGTCGAAATCACCGAGTGATTTTATGTGTTGCAGGATGCGCGCGAAATCTGCGCTGCCGTCACTCGATTTGCCGTATTGCACGTTCCACGAAAGGATGCGCACTTACTTGATGCCGGCATGCATGAATGACTGGATGAACTTGCGCTGGAAGATGAGGAACAATATCAGCAATGGGCCGATCGCAATCAAAGTGCCGGCCGATATCACCGACCAGTCAACGCCCGATTCGGGTGCGCCAAATATCGCCATACCAACGGTTAACGGTCGGCTTGCTTCGGTGTTGGTAACGACCAGCGGCCACAGGAAATTGTTCCAGTGGTAGCTGACCGATACCAGGCTGAAGGCGAGGTAAGTCGGAAACGCGAGTGGTACAAATACCTTCCAGATAATACCCAGACCCGATAATCCTTCCACGCGGGCGGCATCTTCCAGCTCCTGCGGCACAGTCATAAACGTCTGCCGTAACAAAAATATGCCAAAGGCACTGGCCAGATAGGGCAGGCCGACACCCAGGTGGGTGTCCACCAGGCCGAGCCCGGTCAGCGTCTGGTAGTTTTCGACGATTAACACTTCCGGCATCACCATGAGCTGGGTGAGCACCAGCGCGAACGCGAAGCCGCGGCCGAGAAACTTTTCGCGGGCCAGTGCGTAGCCCGCCAGCGTGCACACTATCAACTGCGAGAACAGAATGATGGTGGTGATGATGACGGTGTTGAGCATGTACCTGAAGAAGGGTGCCTGATCCCAGGCGGATACAAAATTCTCCATGGTTAACGGCGCAAACAAGGAAAACTTCGTCGCGAATTCGGGCGGATGGAAGGCGGCCCAGAAGGCATAGAGCAGAGGCAGCACCCAGACGATCGCCAACAGGTAGGCTGAAAACTTCGAAAATCGCTGAAACCAGATTGAATCCATTAGCGTTACCGGTAGTGAATTTTGCGATCGATGAGCAACATCTGCACCAGCGCAGTAATGGCGAGTATCAGCAGCATGATGACGGTCAGCGTGGCCGCGTAGTAACTGTCGAGAAAGCTGAAGGCGGTTTCATAGATGTAATACAGCAACAGATTACTGGCATTGTTCGGCCCACCCTTGGTGAGAATGAACAGGTGATCAACCAGTTTGAAGGCATTCAGCAGGGCATTGATGAGGACAAACAAGGTCGTCGGCATCAACAGCGGGAAGGTGATCTTGCGAAACATGCGCCAGGCACTGGCACCTTCGACTTTGGCCGCCTCGAATAATTCGGGGCTCAGGGTTTGCAAAGCGGCCAGGTAAAAGATCATGAAGAATCCAGCTTCCTTCCACACCGTCATGATCATCAGGCTCGACAACGCTATATCCGGATCACCAAGCCAGTTGGGGCCAGTGACTCCGATCATTGCGAGTAGTTGATTGAATAAGCCGATGTTCGGGCTGTAAAAGAATAACCAGATATTGGCCACCGTAATCATCGGCAGGATGGTCGGGGTAAAGAAAGCCAGCCGTAACAGGCCGGTAAAACGAATCTTGCTGTTTACCCATAGCGCCATCATGATCGCCAGCGCAATGGAGGTTGGCACTGTGCCGAGGGCATACCAGAAATTATTTTCCAGAACTTTCCAGAAGACGGGATCTTCCAGCAGGATTTCATAATTTTCAAGCCCGACAAACTTGGCGGGGGCGGCATCAGAACGCGCCCAGGTGACACTGCGCCAGAAAGATTTTATGGTTGGCCAGTGGGTAAAGGCGATCAACAATGAGAGCGCTGGCAGCAACAGCAGCCAGGCTTTCAGATTAAAACGCTTGAGCATAATAAATCCTGTAATTGGGGCCGGCTGAACACCGGCCCCAACGATTTATTGGTAGCGACGCAGCGTTGATTTGGCCTGTTTTTGAGCATCCATCATCGCTTCTTTTGCGGACATCTGCCCCGTCAGGGCTGCCTGGATGGCATCATCGAGGAACTTGCGTACGCGACCTGCTTCGTGAGTCGATAACTCGGCGGTAGCATGTGTCAATTGATCACGCGCGACAGCCGCGGGTGGAAATTCTTTGACATAGGCTTTCAAGGTATCCGTTTCATAGGCAGCCGGACCAACACCCATATAGCCGGTTGCTTTAGACCAATGCGCAGCTTGCTCCGCTGATGTCATGAACTTAACCAGTTTCAACGCAGCAGCTTTTTCATCAGCAGACGATTTTTTGAAGATGTAGAAATTACCACCACCGGTGGGCGACCCGAGCTCGGTGTTACCCGGCAATTTGGCGACGCCGAAATCAAAGCTGGCCTTGTTTTTGACCGTGGTCAGGTTACCGGTCGAATGCCACATGATGGCCGTTTTGCCGTCCAGAAAGTTCTGTCGCAAGGTTCCCCACTCGATCACGCCGCTGGGCATGATGGCGTGCTTGTTACCGAGGTCCTGCCAGTACTCCAGCGCTTCTATCACGCCCGGCTTGTCAAAATAGGTTTCGGTGCCCGCCTGGTTCATCAGTACTTCGCTATTTTGTTTGGTCAATGCACCAAACATCCAGTAGGGATATCCCGTCGATGGAATCATCGCTCCCCATTGTTCGACATTGCCGCTGCTATCCTTCTTCACCAGCTTCTTGCCCATTTCGGCAAATTCTGCCCAGGTTGTCGGTGGCTTTTCAGGGTCGAGCCCGGCCGCACGAAACATGTCCTTGTTGTAGTACATGACAATGGTCGAACGTTGGAAAGGGACGCCCCAGGTTTTGCCATCAGCCTTGCCGTTTTCCATCAACGCAGGGTAAAAGCTGTCCAGCCATTTACGTTCCGCATCGGTGCTGACGACGTCGTCGAAGGCAACAATCGCATCCAGGTTGCGCAAGGCATGAATGTCGATTGAAAACATCACCGAAAGTTGAGCCGGTTGGCCACTTTGCAGTGCGGCCAGCGCTTTGACGCGAGCGTCATTGTAGTTACCGGCATAAATGGCGTTGACGTTAATTCCTGAGTTCTGCGATTCGAACTTTTCGATCATGCCATCGACAATTTTGGTTAAGGAACCGCCGACCGCGACCGGATAGTACATGGTTAAATCGGTATCGGCACTGGCGACAGTGCTGATCCCGAGGATTGAAGCGATACCCGCGGTTGCCAGGTATTTGGAAAATTTGTTCATGGTTTGTGACTCCTCATTAAGGTCTGTTTGTGGCTTCGATTGCCTTTATTGGTTAACTGGAAAGTGGTGTTCGTGTTCCGCACGCCAGTGAACCGATATTGATTGTTGGGCTGCAAACATGGCATGCCCGGGATAACGTATTTTGATGATTTCCGACTTGCCTTCGGGTTCGCCAATGTCTGCCAGCACCACGGTGTCGGCACCGTGATAGTCACAACTGACAACCCGTGCTGGCCTGCCTTGCTCGGCAATCTCGATGTGTTCCGGGCGTACACCCAGGCGCTCGTTGGTCGAATGCATAATATTCATCGGAGGGCTACCGATAAACTGGGCGGTAAACACGGTTTGTGGCTTGTTGTACAAGCCTTCGGGAACGTCAATCTGTTCGATTTTGCCACCGTTCATGAGCACGATCCGGTCGGCCATGCTCATGGCCTCCACCTGATCATGCGTCACATAAATGACTGACATCCCGAGCCGTTGCTGCAGGCTACGGATCTCAGAGCGCATTTCGTTGCGCAGTTTGGCATCGAGGTTGGATAGAGGTTCGTCCATCAGGCAAAGCTTGGCTTCGGCGACGACGGCTCTTGCCAGCGCGACGCGCTGACACTGTCCACCGGAAAGCTGCCCGGGTTTCTTTTGCAGGTGATCCTGCAACCCTACCAGTTCAACGACCGAATCGAGGCGTCGCTTTTGTTCGTCTTTCGCTACTTTTCTGGCCTGCAGGCCGAACAGGATATTGTCGATCACCTTCAAGTGTGGAAACAGGGCATAGGACTGGAACACCATGGCGAGCTTGCGTTGCCCTGGTGTCAGATGTGTAATGTCTTTGCCTTCGAGTTCGATGCGGCCGGCATCCGGGGTTTCCAGACCGGCAATCATTTTCAAGGAGGTTGATTTACCGCAACCTGAAGGACCGAGCAGGGCCACGAATTCGCCTTCGTCGACGTGAAAGCTTAAACCGTCAACCACCGTAATGTCACCATAGCGACGCGTAAGCCCTTCTACCTTTAACATGCAATTAGCTCCGGTGTGGGTCCAACTTCAAACATTTCAATGTCCCGCTGCTGGCAGAGCTGTCTGATCGGCTCAGAAATATAATCCATCACCAGGAAATCGATATCCGCTAATTCGCCGGTGATTACCGGGGCATAGCGGTCGAACTTGGTGTGATCGACCACGAGAACGCTTGCTTCGCTGTTCTCGATAATAATACGGGAGATGTTCGACTCTTCGGGCGTGAAGTCGAGCAGCTGGCCTTTGTGATTCATTCCGCCGACGCCAAAAACACCATACTGGATATTGAACTTGCTCATGAATTCAGTGGTATCGAATCCCATCGTGTCCTGGTCATTAACCCGCACCCGGCCACCTGCGAGATAGGTCTGGATGTTCGGGTTGTTACACAGCGTCAACGCGACATTGATGTTATTGGTCACGACCGTTAAGCCCGGATGATCAATCAGTGCCTGCGCAACCTGCTGCGGTGTGGTGCCGATGCCGAGGAATATGGTTGTGTTTTCCGGGAACAGTTCGACCGCCTTGCGCGCAATCCGCTGTTTCGAAGAGAGGTTCAGAACGGTTCGGTTATCGAAAGACAGGTTATGGTTGTCGCTCGGCAGACGAATGCCGCCATGCACCCGGCGCACTAATCCCATATCGCTCAATTCATTGAGATCCTTGCGGATTGTTTGCACGGTAACGTTGAATACGGTCGTGATCTCGGCGCTCGACAGCACGCCGTTCGTCTCTTGAAGGCGCTCCATAATCTGTTTCTGACGAGACGACAGGTTCATTTTCGGCTACTCGAATTGCTTAATGAGTGAGTGCAACCGAACCAATATTTTTATTATTATTGGAGATTGAAGGTTCGTTAGAAACCAATATACCTTTCGTAAGAACTAAATGTCTAGAAATATATTCGCTATACGAAGATTTTTGGCGTGGACTGTATGGGTCAAACTTTCGTTGAATGGTGGTGACTTAACGTCACGGCGCCACTGGGTTTCACCGGGTAAATCTGTTCAATCAGGCGATTTTGTGTGTGATTGGTGCATAAGCGTTGAGCCTGACGCCTGATATCTGTATAAGTGCCTCCCTGACAGAGGCGCCCTGATAGAATCCAATTCGGAGAACCGCCTTTCAAACCAGTTTGTCGTCGAGACCGCCCGAGATACAGGGCTGAGGTTAGCAGTGAACAAAAGCTTTGTTACCAATCTGATTGCGGCGTTGATTACGCTGCTCGGCTATCTTAATTCTTCGATGCTGTTGCTGAGCATTGGCTTGTTTGCATTGTCCGGTGCCTTAACCAACTGGATTGCCATTCACATGCTGTTTGAAAAAATTCCGGGGTTTTATGGGTCCGGTGTGATTCCAGCGCGCTTTGAAGAATTCAAAGCCGCAATCCGGGTGTTGATGATGGAACAATTTTTCACCGCGGAAAATATCCAGCGTTTCCTTTCGTCAGACGGCAGTGGCGCAAAAACACTGGATCTGGAACCCGTTATCGATGCAACTGACCTGTCCCCGGCCTTTGATGGGTTGGTCGGTGTCATCGAGGGCTCCTCGTTTGGCAGTATGCTGACGATGGTCGGTGGTAGCGCCGCATTGCAGCCCTTGAAAGAGCCGTTTATGGCGCGTTTGAAAGAGTCCCTGACAGAAATTTCGTCGACGGATGAGTTTAATCAAATGCTGTCGCGAGCCACGGTCCACGCCGGCAATGATCCGGAAATCCGTGAAAAAATCGCCAGTGTTATCGAAAAACGACTGGATGAGCTTACCCCGCAACTGGTCAAGGAAATCGTGCAGACCATGATCAAAAAACACCTGGGATGGCTGGTGGTCTGGGGCGGTGTTTTTGGCGGTCTGATTGGCCTGATCGCAGGATATTTGAATCCGCTGGGCATTTAGCGACCATCGAGCTATCTGTATTCCTGGAATTGGCCCGGAGTTGCCCAGGGTGTGTGAGCTCCAATTGAATCTAGCCTTAGCAGGTAAACAAGCCAGCGAAAATCAGAGGCGTAGCGGCGTGTGGCGAGTACGAGTGGGAATTATCTTTGCAGCTAGAGCCGCCTGCAGGTGCGGAATCCGCTGAAGATATTCCATCGATCGGCACCAAAAAAGTTGCGGTAACCTCCATGCATCATGCGCCCTCGAGTTGTCCAGGCGCCGCCACGCAACACTTTCGTGTTACCAAACAAGGTTGTCGAATACTCCGTGTAGGCGTCCGCCGAAAATTCGGGGAAGGGTTCAAAGCTGTCGCTGGTCCATTCCCAGACATTACCTAACATTTGGCGGCAACCAAAGGCACTGTCGCCTGCGGCATAAGCGGCCACATCGACGCTACCAAGCGCATAACCGTCCAGATTCGCATGCTTGGCGGTGGGAGCGTCATTGCCCCAGGGGTAGCGTCGTTTGTTGGTGGACAGGTTGCCCTGATTATCCGCTTCACCCAGGGCGGCAACCTCCCATTCAAGCTCGGTTGGCAACCTTAGCCCAGCCCAGCGGCAATAAGCATCAGCCTCATACCAACTGACGTGAATCACCGGTTCATAATCAGCAAGCGGTAGTGTTTTATCGAAACGGCGCATCGTCCACTGCTGATTACCCTGTGGCGTCCAGTAGCCGGGATGTGTTATCTGCTTGCTCTGTATCCAGATCCATCCGTCTGGATCCCAGTAATCCTCGTTCTGATAGCCCCCCGCCGCCACAAACTCTGCGTATTCGGCATTGGTGACCGCTGCGCGGGCAATGGCAAATGCAGAGACGTCGACTTCATGCGCATACTTTTCGTTGTCAAACATGAAAGCGGCATCTTTCTCTGCTCCGATGCGGAATTTACCGCCCGGGATATCAACATATCCGCAAAGACCACCCGCATTTCGAAGGCGGGACGCATCGATTGCTGCGCTGAGGTTTGGTGTCGGGTAAGCCAATGTCTGGCGACCCCAGAGAAAAGCCTCGCAGTGCATATCTTCATGGAAGACACCGAACTGGTAGATAAAACTGTCCTGTTCGTTTGCTACCGTTCCTGGCAAGCGCTCGCATAGATTGTCCAGTACTGATTGCATGTAAGCTTTGGTTTGTTCAAGACCAGGCAGTGGTAAATCCCAACGGCTGTCGTGCGCCACCGCGATTGAATCATACAGACTATCCGCCCGTTGATTACCCAGAGTGCTTTCACGACCGTATAATTCGCGCAGGATAAAGTATTCGTAAAAATACGCGACATGACCAATTTCCCAACGTAGCGGATTGATCGTGCCATATTTTGGTCCCAGCAATTGATCCTCATCCAGGTCGGCAACCAGCTCATAGGTGCGGAGCCTGGCGTTTTCCAGCATGCCAATCAGATTTGTGTTACTAATATGGGCGGTCATATCGTGCCGTGAACTCTGGATTCATGAAAATTCACCTGGTTACACCCGCCAAAGAAAACTCGAGGAATGGCAACCGTACTTCGGCCACTCGCTGGGCAGGCCTGCTACGGAAAGTAGGCCACCGGGTAAATGTCGACACCGATTATAATGGAGAAACCACAGACCTGGTAATCGCTTTGCACGCCTGGCGCAGTGCAGCAGCGATTCGACGCTATCGCGAAGCAAGGCCTGATGGGCCACTGGTCGTAGCCCTGGGTGGGACCGACGTCAATACCTATCTGAAAACGGAGCCGGCAACAACTTTAGCCTCGATGCAAATGGCAGACGCGCTGGTTTGTCTGCATGACCTGATCGCCGATGAGCTACCATTTGAATTTCGACAAAAGCTATCCGTGATTCGCCAGTCAGCGAAGCCATTGCCGCGACCGCGAAATCCATCAAAACGTTCTTTTGATATCTGTGTTATCGGCCATCTGCGAGAAGAGAAAGATCCCTTTCGAGTCGCCCTTGCTGCGCGCTTGCTACCACCGCAATCCAAGGTCCGGGTGTTGCACTATGGCAAGGCGCATAGCCCGAAATGGTCCTTGCGGGCAGAGGCGGAGATGCGCGTCAACCCACGATATCGATGGAAAGGTGAGGTATCTGCCGGGCGGATCCGCCAGGCTTTTATTCGCGCAAAGCTGATGGTGATTAGCTCATTACAGGAAGGGGGTGCTAACGTGGTCTCCGAAGCCCTTGTCGCAGATGTGCCCATTATTGCCTCTGACATCAGTGGGAATATTGGATTGCTCGGTAGCGACTTTGGCGGTTACTTCCGGGTTGGCGATGAGGCGTCTCTGGCTGAGAGAATACGACAGGCCGAGGTCGACGAAAGGTTCATGGAATCACTGCAACAGCAGGGCAGGACCCTTGCACCGATGTTCACGCCAGAACAGGAACTGGCCGACTGGCAAAAGGTGCTGTCTGCTATTACCTGATCAGTCGGACCGGTTCAATCTGTGTTCCCTGCGCCTTTACCCGGCCAACAACTGCGGCCTTGCTATATCCAAGTTTGATCAATTCATGCAAACAGGCATCGATATTTTCAGCTGGCAGGCTAGCCAATAGCCCGCCTGATGTTTGTGGATCAAAAACCAGTGGATACAAAGGGCTGCTGACGACTTCTTCCATATTGGCAATGGCTCGACGCAGGCGCAGGTTAGCCGGTTGTAGCGAGCTCAAAATGCCCATTTCAATGGTTTCCAGCGCTCCGTCGATGAGTGGCAACGCGGCCAGGTCTATTTCAACATCAACAGCGGACGGTTTAATCATCTCCACCAGATGTCCGAGTAGTCCGAAACCAGTGACATCGGTACAAGCCGTCGCACCGTGGGCATACAAGGCTTCAGCCGCCCGTCGATTGGACTGGATCATCGACTTCAGAGCATCCTCTATCCAACGACCCCGCGCCTTGTGCTGCATGTCTGCGGCAAACAGGGTGCCGGTACCCAGGGGTTTGGTCAGTACCAGTACATCACCTTCCTGCATGCCACCTTTACGCAGAATCTGCTCTCGGTCCGCGATGCCATTGACCGCGAAACCCAGCGCCAATTCAGCGCCCTCACTGGTGTGCCCACCAACCAGCGCTGCGTTGGCATCATTTAAGACCACCATGGCACCTGCCATGAGTTCTCTGAGTGTGTCTTCCACCTTGCTTTCAATGGCAAACGGCACCGTCGCAATAGCGAGTGCCGATTGGGCTTCGGCACCCATCGCGAAAACGTCACTCAGGGCATGATTGGCGGCAACCTGTCCAAAGGTAAAGGGGTCATCGATAAAAGAGCGGAAATAATCAACCGTATGTACCATGACTTTTCCGGGTGGTACTTCGACTACCGCGGCGTCGTCAGGTTCGTGCAGCCCGATCAGAATATCGTCACGCGGTACCGGTTTCAGATCGGCAATGGCACGACTGAGCACATTGGCTCCGACCTTGGCGCCGCAACCACCACAGCGCATCGCTATCGCCGAGATTTCCTTGAAGGTATCCTGGTCGGCAAGTCTTCGATCAAGCCTGGATAATTCTTCATCAGGCATCGATGGCAGTTCCGTGTATTTCTGCATCCAGCGACGATCGATCCAGTCTTTCCATGTCCACAGCAGGGCAGCTTCGAAGTGCCAGTTGGACTTGGTCGCGATTGCATACTGGTCGCCACTACTGATCAACGCCAGCAGGGTTTTTTGCGGTTTGAAGGGTTTCAGCGACCGACTCAACAATCCCCTGCGTAGATTCTCCGCCAGGGGTTTGCCTTGGCGGACAGCATAGACACCGGCTTTCGGCCGCGGATGATCAATGACGTTCACAATATCACCGGCCGCAAAAATGTCCTTGTGTGAGGTCGACTGCAAATAGTCATTAGCATTGATGAAGCCACCAGCATCGACAGCAAGACCCGATTCGCGCAGCCAGGCGGGTGCACTTGCTCCGGTAACCCAGAGTATCTCGTCCAGTTCCAGCTTGTGCCCGTTGCTTAATTCAAGGTACTGCCCGGAGACGTTAATCGCTTCGGCGTGACGATGGACGTGGACCCCCCGTTGCTTGAGAATTCGCTCCAGTCGTTGTGCAACGCCAGCGGGAAAGGCGGGCATGATCTGCGCACTTTTGCTGACCAGGTGAAACTCCAGTTGTTCGTTTTGACGCTGATTTTGCGCCAGCAGGGTTTGCAGGCGGAACTGAATGGCGAGCAGTATTTCGACCCCGGCAGCACCCGAACCGACCACCGCGATGCGATGTGGCCCCGCTTGTTGCAATACGCGATCAAGCAATTGATGCCATTTATCGACGAAGCGATTGATCGGTTTGACCGGGGTCGTAAATTCAGCAGCACCGGGAACCGAATTGATCTCGGGCCGTGAACCAATGTTGATCGATAACAAATCGTAACTGACGGGAGGTCGACCTTCACAGATGATCTGTTTACTGACGGTATCAATCCGCATAGCGGTGTCATGATAAAGCCGGGCAGATGCAAACTGACATAGAGGCCTCAGGTCGATATGGGCTTCATCGAAACTGTAATGGCCGGCCACGTATCCCGGTAACATACCGGAATAGGGTGTTTCTACATCCCGGGCGATTAAGGTCAATCGGACGCCGGGTATCGGCTTCATGCCGAAGTTTTTAAGCACGGCAACATGACTGTGGCCTCCCCCGATCAAAACGAGGTCTTTTACGATAGTGTCCTGGCTGGATTTCATGGCTCTTGTTCAGGTTTATTCAGATTTATTCGATACGACTGCTTAAGTTCAGCCGCGAACGAATATAGCGTGACAGGCTATCCACACCGATGTTCAGTATAGCGATGATAACAACCAACAACATCGCCCGCTCGAGTCGAATGTCTGCAGCCCGTTATCGACATAAAAACCCGATGTCGCAATGCCAGGTATCCCCGGAATCGCGGTCTCTCGCATAATGACTTCCCGGCGATAAAAAAGATACGCCAGGTATCGAGCAAAAATCCGCGGTGCAATAAATAATCAAGCCGGTTTTCGCTGATTGCGGGATGCTTGAATCGGCTGGCCATTGAGTTACTCGTGAGATATCAGTAACGCCGGGGATATCCATTAGCCAGCCCCGGAATCGTCGAGCCCAAAAGCCGGGTTGAGGTAAACGCGGCCCGAAATCTCAGTTTACTGCTGTAGCGCTTTGCCGTTCAGGGTTAGTTGACCCTGCTGAAATTTCATGCTCGTTTTTAACTGACCTTGTTCATTGTTGATAAAACCCTGTTCGATAAAGCCAGGCGCAAAAGCAGCCAGGGGGCTATTCTCGATCAACCTGGCGGGAACGCTGAGGTTGCCGTCAGCCTGCATCGCCATCATTAAGAACACCGGGTTTTGCAGCGCTGCCGGATCGTCAACCTTGATCGTGGCTTCGAGATCAGCCTTCACTTTGCCGTGCTCGGTGGTTGCTTGCAGTGTGGTTAGTTTGAGCACGGGTCCGGCCGCTAAAATGGCGGCGGCTTCGTTCTGTATCAATGCGAAATCAGGGGGCTGAGCGGGATTTCCGCTTTGTATGGCACGCTTTTGATGCTCGCTCATTATCTCGGTGATGGCCTGCAGCGCTTTGGCTTGCAGGCGTTCTATAGCCAAGGTCAGTTTGAAGTCGCTGGCAACAGACTTGTTTTCTACGACGACATCCTTGACGGTTATGGTCGCATGACCTTTGACGAGATTGCCGCTATCCACCTCGGAGTGAGCGAAGATCCCGAGCGCCTCAATCGCGCTGCTGGAGGGTACCTGGCTTGCAGGGTCTGCTAAAGGACCACTCACATTGATGCTCACCTTACTCAACTTGATGTCATCGTCACCAAGCCAAAGGCCTTCTGCCGAGAGCTGCTTTTGCGAGCGACCGCTAAGTTTCCCGACGACTATCTTCGCCGCTGCGGTATCCAGTTGCATGCCATTCCAGCTCATGTCTGCATCGGCGCGGGTGAACTGCTCTGAGAGCGTGACAGTTGTCGACATGGTTTCGAAATTAAGCTTGCCAGCGGGATCATTGTCTATGTTTTCAAGCGTAAATCCGGCGATAGACACTTCGGTCAGGGTTTTACCATCGAAGTCGATGTGGCTTTGAACCTGGATCGGGTTTTCGTTGCCTTTCCAGATCCTGGCCATGTCGGTCCTTTGTGCAGCGCTCAGTGGCATGTTGGTTTCAACGGCTGCCAAACCAAATTTACTCGGCCCATTCAGGAGCAACGGGCCATGACTGATATTGCTGTTGAGTTCAAGTATGATCGGATCACGTTCCGGTACTTCAAGGGTAATCGTGTTGACAACGGTTGAAGAGAGCCAGCCGCGTTGATAATCGACATCATTTTTGACCGTAAAAGCGCCTGATTGCTGCCTGGCAAAATCTTCTAAGATTGCCATGCCATCCAGGTACTTTTGCTCGGCCAGAATACCTGCAACGTAAGGCATTGCGGCGACAAGTGCAGCCACAGTCGCGACGGCTATACCTGATATCGCCGCTATTTTCCTCGACCCCTGTTTGCTTGAGCTGGTTTTATTTTCAGGAGCTGTCGATGCGGCTGACGACGCTTTGTTAGCAGCCCGGTCGGCGGCGGGCGCAGATGACGTGGTGCCTGCGGGCATGAGGTTCAATTCGCATATCGCGCCCGCCCTGGTGAAGGCCATGCTGTACTTGTCTGCCGCCTCTGCACTCAGGCCCTTTCGAACGACCACGCGCGTGCCCGAAAAAAGCTTTGCCATCGTGGCTTCGTCAGCCTTGAACATCTTCGCAATGCTGGCCTTGACGGCATCCAGCTCGGCACCTTCCTGAATTTGCCCGCAAAAGGCCACCTCATACAGTGGTTCATTCATATAATGGTCGCCCACGTTTCGTGTGTTTTTATACTTCTAGCCGTAAAAATAGAAATAAGCCAAGAAAATTCGCGCCATTGCCAGGTCTAAGATCGCAGGAATTCCGGGAGGAGCAGTATATCTGGCTGAATTTTCTCATTGGTGATTAGCTAAACTGCGCCCCGGCTTTCAGGGTGGGGTAGTAGTCAGCAAGTTGGCGGCAATTAATTCAGTATACTGCCCCCCTGACTTTTCTTCTGTTAATACTTTGTTGGAGATAACGCTATAAATACTATCAGTATTCTGGGCAGCGGCTGGCTCGGGTTTCCGTTGGCCAAGCGTTTCGGGTCGCAGGGTTACCGACTAAAAGTATCGACAACGTCGGTGGATCGCCTGGCAACGCTTACTGCATTGCCAGGCGAAGCCTGCATCGTTGATATCGGTAAACCACTGGACGATATCGATGCGTTTCTGCAATCGGACACGCTGATCGTCAACATCACCTCCAAGGACATCGATGGATTCGAGCGCCTGGTGCGGAAAATTGAAGCCTCCGGGGTCGAGTCGGTGCTGTTCGTGAGTTCTACGTCGGTGTATCCGGTTAGCTGCAAAGTCGTTTCTGAAGCGGCGGGTGAGGAGTCACCGGACCATCCGCTGGTCATCATCGAAAACCTGTTCCGGCAAAGCGCGCAGTTCCGCACGACCATCGTCCGCTTTGCCGGGCTGATCGGCGGCAGTCGTCACCCGGGCCGTTTCTTTCGGGGCGGCAAGACGGTCAAAAACCCGGATGCCAACGTCAACCTGATCCATCTCGACGACTGTATCAACATACTCGAGCGAATCGTCGCTAACGACCTCTGGGGTGAAGTCTTCAACGCCTGTGCCGATACACACCCGAGCAAGCGGGAATTCTATTCCCAGGCCGCAAAAATGGTGGGTGCGCCGTTACCGGATTTCGAGGACAGCGATGAGCGCTCTTTCAAAATCATCGACAATCGGAAACTGAAGCGAGTGCTTGGCTATGAATTTCTGCATCCGGACTTGATGGCGGTTTTCAACTAACCATCCCGATTTTACCGTCCATCATGGTCAGCAGTCGGTCTGGTGCTCGATCGCGATTCCAGTGCCGCTAATGCCGACCGCCAATTCCAGCTCTGCTAGAGACGGTAAGCAAAAGCCGGGGCGTCAGCCAAGAGCCGAGGCGACTCGGATATGCTCAGGTTTCTCGGGTGATTGCGGATTGTCCTTGCGCGCCAGGTAAATGGTGCAGGCGGTGCGTAGGAAGGATGTGAAATTACGCACCTTACCGAAGTTCTGGTGTACCTCGGTATACAGTGTATTGATCAGTTCGGGCGTTGAGCATTCCGCTGCAGCCGCCATTTCTTCCAGTATGCTCCAGAATTCCTTCTCCAGTTTGACACTGGTAACGCAACCCTGGATGCGCAATGAGCGCGCCTCACTATCGTAACGAGCTGGTTCGGTGCTGGCATAGATTTGACACATTGTTTATTCCCCCTCTGCCGCTGGGCAGGAATCAGCATAGCCCAGCCGTACAAGGGTATTTTAATTACGCCCATTTATCAAATACACCGGTTGCTCCACCAAAGGTCACGAAGGTTCAGGGTCAATGCCTGTTGTCATTGCCTCTGGTCGGGTCGGCAGCGCGGTTGCGCCAGCCCGGATTCGACCGTTTTCAAGCGATTGCAGTCATAATCACACTCTTCGGGCTTACTCGGGGATGTAGTAAGAGCTTACTACCACCCGTCGAATTGACCGGCCTATACTGATTTTTCGAAAAAAACCAAGTGGTCAAGATGTAGATGGCAAAAATCATACACACCATGATAAGAGTACTGGATCTGGACCGTTCGCTCGCTTTCTACGAGCAGGCGTTTGGGCTCACCCCGTCACACCAACTCGATTTTGAAGATTTCGGCCTCGTTTATTTGCGCAATGCAGAAAACGATATGGAAATAGAGTTGACCCTCAACAAGGGCGAAACCGAGGCTTACACGCATGGCAGTGGCTACGGTCATGTCGCCGTCTGTGTCGATGATCTCGAATCGGAGTACCATAGGTTTAGTGAGCTCGGTTTCAAACCGACCGACATGGTCGAATTTGCGCCTGACAATAACCTGCTGGCGAAGTTTTTCTTCGTCACCGATCCGGACGGTTATGAAATCGAAGTGCTGCAACGTCATGGCCACTATCAGTAAGGCCTACTGCGAGTGGCCAGATTATAAAAATATTGAGAGTTAATGAGGAGAATGAGGATGAAACAGACACCAGTTGAAGTGAATGCCCCGGTGGCACTCACCCGGCGCCGCTTTCTGAAAACCGGTTCCGGAGTATTAATGGGTACGCTAATGGCCACGGGTGGCACATTGGCGGCGCTCGCACCAAGCCGTACCTGGGCGTTAACCATGAGCGCGCTAACCGATGCCGAGGGCGATAAACTGCTCAAGGTGACGCGCGCCATATTTCCCCATGACACGCTGGACGATGCGGTTTATGCATTGGTGGTCAAGGACCTCGATGCCGCTGCTGCGAGCGATGCCAATGTCGCTAAATTGTTGCGCGCAGGGCTACAGGACCTCGATCAACGCGCTAGCGGTGATTGGGCCAGTCTCGACTATCTGGCTCGCGAAAATATCGTGATCAAGATGGCGGGTACCGATTTTTTCGAAAAGATACGTGGCACCTCGGTAGTGTCGTTATACAACAATGAAATGGCCTGGGCGCATTTCGGATACGAAGGCGCTTCCTACGATAAGGGTGGTTATTTCGATCGCGGTTTCCAGGACCTGAACTGGTTGCCCGATCCGGACGCGAACGCCAGTCCTGCAAAAGCCTGAACCTGAGGAGACGATAACATGGCAAATATAGCATTAGACGATGATACAGCCGTTGTGGTGATTGGCTCTGGCGCAGGTGGCGGTACGCTCGCCAATGAACTCTGTCAGAAAGGCATCAAGGTGGTTGTTCTAGAGGCAGGCGCCCGCGAATCGGCGCAGACTTTTCAGAATGACGAGTGGGGTTCGTTCGGTCAGTTATCCTGGCTGGACAAGCGCACTACCTCCGGTAGCTGGCGCGTTGCGCGCGACTTCTCCGGCCTGCCGGCGTGGATTTGCAAGACGGTTGGCGGCAGCACGACGCACTGGGCGGGCGCTAGTCTGCGGATCCAGGACCACGAATTCAAGGCATTGACGAATTACGGCAAGGTCGAGGGTGCGAACCTGCTCGACTGGCCGTTGACTTTGCAGGACCTGGAGCCTTACTACGACAAGGCGGAAAAGAAGATGGGTGTTACCCGTACCAACGGTATCCCGGGCCTGCCCGGCAACAACAACTTCAAGGTCATGTATGACGGCGCGAAAAAGCTGGGTTACAAAGACTGCCATACCGGGCGCATGGCGATTAACAGTCGCAATCGCGACGGTCGAGGGCATTGCCGACAACTGGGTTTCTGTTTCCAGGGCTGCAAAATGGACGCCAAGTGGTCAACCATGAACAGCGAGATTCCAATGGCCGAGAAGACCGGTAATCTCGATTTGCGGCCAAAAGCACAAGTGGTGAAGATTGAGCACGACAAGTCGGGCAAGGTCAATGCGGTCGTCTACGCGGATGCCGATGGCAATCTGCAAAAACAGATGGCGCGAGTTGTCTGTGTGGCGGGTAACTCGATCGAGACTCCGCGTCTGTTGCTCAACTCGGAATCGAGCAAGCATCCAGACGGTCTGGCCAATTCCTCCGGCCAGGTAGGGCGTAACTACATGCGGCATATGACGGGATCAGTGTATGCAACCTTCGATGAACCGGTTCACATGTGGCGTGGTACTACCATGGCGGGAATCATCACCGATGAATCCCGGCACGATCCCGCGCGTGGCTTCGTCGGCGGTTACGAAATGGAGACCCTGTCCCTCGGCTTGCCGTTTATGGCGGCGTTTCTCGATCCGGGTGGCTGGGGTCGTGATTTCTGTCGCGCCATGGACAACTACGCCAACATGGCCGGTATGTGGCTGGTGGGTGAGGACATGCCTCAGGAAAGCAATCGGATCACGGCGCACGCCAGCGAGAAAGATCAGTTCGGCATGCCAGTGCCTAACGTACACTTCGATGACCACCCCAACGATATTGCGATGCGCGAGCATGCGTTCGGCCAGGGTCGGGCGATTTACGAAGCAGCCGGTGCCAATCATATCTATCCAGTGCCGCCGTATCCGTCGACGCACAATCTCGGTACCTGCCGGATGAGTGCAAAATCGGCAGATGGCGTGGTCAATGGAAATGGGCAGGCCCATGATATCGACAACCTGTTCATATCGGACGGCAGTCAGTTCACCACTGGCGCTTCGGAAAATCCAACGTTGACCATCGTCACTCTTGCCATTCGACAGGCGGACTATATTGCCAAACAAATGTCGATGAAGGCGATCTGAGGTCTCGAGACAGACCGTTGGCAGCGAAACGGGGAAGGGTCAGGCAAATTTGCCTGGCCCGGTGAATTCGACCACGGATTCGGCCAGGCGCATCGGAATTAATCCCGGGCAGGCAGCTGCAACGGGTGTTAAGGTGCCAAAAGATGTATAAATAGCATGTTGCAATTTAGCAGGAGAGAGAAATGACCGTTTACATTATCGCTGATGTCGAGGTAACCGACGAAGCCTGGATTCCCGAGTATGCTGAAAAGGTGCACGACATAGTGCACAGGCATGGAGGCAAGTATCTGTCGAGAAGTGCCAATATCGAGGTGCTCGAGGGCGAGCCGCTGTCAAACACCTTGATCGCGATAATTGAATTCCCCAACGCGGAAGCGGCAAAGGCGTTTGCAAGCGATCCCGATTATGCGCCATATGGCAGTGCTCGGCAGGCGGGCTCCAACAGCCGTTTTCAATTGATAGACGATACGGATGTTGCCGGAACCATTCCGTATCTTGGCAAAGGATAGTCTTTGACGAAACAGGAGGGGTGTTTGTAATCCTTTCCTTTTTTGGAATGTAGGGCAGCCGAGTTGCGTTTTTATACCAGTAGCTTGCCGTCCACAGGCCCGGCAGGTCCGTATTCGAACTGTTCACCCTGATTCCCCTGGTATTTTCAGAGTTCAAAACGCTCGCGCAGGAAGCGGGCGATGCCTTCCTCGTCGTGATGGCCGATGACCGCCGTCGCCGCGGATTTGATGGCATCGTTGGCATTGGCCGGTGCGTAACCCTCGTCCGCAGCTTCAAACATGCTGAGGTCGTTATCGCTGTCGCCAAAACAGATGACGCGTTCCAGACCGAGTAATTCCTTCAGCGTTTTGATAGCGCCACCCTTGCTAGCATCGCTATGGTGTATGTCCAGCCAGTGCCACTCGGCGCCCTCGCGGGCGAGACCGGAATAGGCTACCAGGTGCGCTTCATCTTCGACGCTGCGCACGACTGCCTGGACGGCATTGGGCGCACCGATCGAGTTAACATGGGTGACGGCAGCATCTGCGGGCAATTCGTCGAGCGCGCGCATCCTGACGTGACCATCGAGCCCGAGTACTCGAATGAGCTCGAAATCCGATTCCGTTTGCAATGCCGGGTGATAAACCGTGCTTTCCTCGTCTTCATCCATGGTGAAGACGAAAGGCGTTAATCCCTGGTGGACGCAGGCATGGACAACGTTTTCGAGTTCAGCCGCGGTGAGCGTCGTGCTGCTGGAAAATTTCTGTTGCTGTGGATGCCAGATCATCACGCCGTTCTTGTAAGCCTGCGGCAGAGGGAAGCAATGGCCTTCCAGGATTGCCCGCGCTCCGTGAAGCGTGCGGCCTGTCGCCACGGTGTAGGCAATCTCGCGCTTCGACAATAGTTTCAGAGTCTCGCTGGTGTAATCCGATATCGTCGACTGCCGGTTGAGAAGCGTTCCGTCGAGGTCAAAAACAATGAGTTCCATTAGTAACAGGCCGTGGGGAATAGTAGGCGCTATTTTCGTTGCTGAGCCCGGAGGAAGCAACTGCTGTCGGGACTAAGGTTGTTTGCATAGGCAATTCTGGGGGCAGCAGTGATAAGGCCCCCGAATACCTTAACTAATTAGGTATACTATCCCCCCGAACATCCCCGAATACTCAAGGTACAGATCCGTCATGCGCAGTTCCCTGTCAATTTTCCTTTTGTGTGTCTTGATGCTGGGCGCTTGCACAACGACACGCCCGCCCGGCATTGGCAGCCCGGTCGAATGGTCCAGTCTCGAGAGCTGGGAGTCCGACAATCACGGTGACGCCTGGAATGGCTTTCTAAAGAGTTGCCAGAAACTCAGCAGTGAACAATGGCAGGAAGTATGCGATCTCGCAGGGATTAGTGGCGATCTGAGCGATTCCGAGGCGAGGGCATTCTTCGAGTCACATTTCGAGGTTCGCCCGGTCTACGCGAAAGACGGGGAAACGCAGGGATTGATTACGGGCTACTACGAACCGCTGTTGCAAGGCAGTTGGGAGCAGTCCGAAGAGTATCCATACCCGCTTTACGGTGTGCCCGAGGATTTACTGGTGGTTGATCTTGGTGCTGTTTACCCGCAGCTGAAGGGCATGCGCTTGCGTGGCAAGCTGGTGGGTAACAAAGTTGTTCCTTATCACGACCGCGCGCAGCTATATGATGACCAGGAACTGCTTCGGGGCGCGGAGATTTTGTGGGTGAACAGTCCCGTGGATTTATTCTTTCTCCACGTCCAGGGCTCCGGGCTGGTAGAGCTCGCCGACGGTTCGATCGCAGCGGTGGGCTACGCCAACCAAAACGGTCACCCCTATCAATCCATCGGCAAGCTGCTGATCGAGATGGGGGAGCTGCAAAAAGAAGACGTCACGCTGTTTACCATCAGGGACTGGTTAAAGTCGAACCCCGACCGCCTGAACGAGGTTCTGTCGAAGAATCCGAGTTATGTCTTTTTCGAATTGAGAGACGCCCGGGCTGATGGGCCAACCGGCTCTCTCAACGTGGCGTTGACGCCGCGGCGCAGTATCGCGGTGGATCGCAACGTGATTCCATTAGGCGCGCCCGTATGGTTGCAGACCACCCTGCCGAACGAAGTGCAGTCACCACTGAACCAGCTTATGTTGGCACAGGATACCGGTGGCGCCATCAAGGGCTATGTGCGCGCCGATGTATTCTGGGGCCGGGGTAGCGAAGCGGAAAAAATGGCGGGTTTGATGAAGCAGCAGGGAGAACTTTTCGTTTTGTTACCCAGGGGCTTTTCGATCGACGGCAACGGAGCCTATCAATAGGTAACCCCGAAGGCGTCTTTAACTATTGGTCTGATCCTCTCAATCTTCCAGTTGCGTAGATTGATACAGGCAAGGTTTACTCTAATAAACCTTGCCTGTATCCATTGGCATTACAGCCAGCCGTAATCAGAACGCAGTACAGGACCAGCTCAGGTCTTCAAGCTTTTCGGCCAGGCCATTGGCTTTCATGTCGCAATAAGAACCGTCAGCAGATGCTGTCCACAGCACACTGGACCCAAGTCCCTCGGCTTGCTTGTTGTAATTTACCGAGCAAGGTACCGCATTGGTCGTTTCGCGTTCGACGTTTATTTCACGTATTAAAGTACCTTGCTCGCAAATCCACGATTCGGCATTGACGGCAGTGGGTAAAGTTAATACAGCCAGGATAATGATGGATCTAAAATGGTTCAGGTTTTGCATTGCTCTTTCACTCCCAATTTTGTTTGACGCCCAATCGGGCAGGTTGATGTTTCAAAATAAAGCATAGTAGCTAAAGGCGGGAACGGTAGCGCTTTTTTAGCCGCAGTGACCCGGTTGTTTGCAGTGCCGGTAAATAGTGCTGATCGTTACCAGAGAACGACAATTTCCAAATAATGAAAAATACTGATATTGCAGACCATTCGCGGACGGGGTTGCTGTCAGGCTATTTTCGCGAAACCGAGGGTGGTCAGTTTCTTTGAAGTTAATCCAGGTCTGCCCCCAATTAGCTGGGGCTGCGCAACAGGATTGCCGGACGTAATCGCAAGCGCCGCATGAGATAGTTGGCGCCAAGGCCCAGCGCCAGACTGCTGACGCCGATGGCAACCAGGGCCCCGAGCCACACCAGGTCCGCCGACGGCAGTTTCAGCCGCCATTGTAGCAACGGCAAGGCGATGGCAGAGCCGAGCAGTATCGCAAACAGCGAAGCCACCAGTGCCAGTAACAGATACTCCAGTTGCAGGCTTTGCCGGATCAACGCCAGCCTGACGCCGAGGCTGTGCAAAATGGTGGCATCGTAGATTTGGCGGCTGCGTCCGGCGGCCATCACGCTGATCAGCACCAACAGGCTTGCCAGCAGGCTGACCGCCGATACTACGGCAAGGCCGGCGCCGGCCTTGCCGAGAATCTGCCGGGCCACCTGCAGCATGGATTCGGTGCGCACGGATATCAC
>JAIBDO010000213.1 GCA_024686195.1 Gammaproteobacteria bacterium
AAATCGACGTCAAACTGGGCTGCGGCATCCTCGGCCTGGGTATCGCTGGCCTGCTCCTGCACGATATCGGAGAAGCGCAGGCGTTTCACGGTCAGTTTCTCGTCGAGAACAAACTCGATCCGTTGCTGCCAGTTGAGTGCAAGCTTGCTGATGTGCATACCGGTTTTGAGGTGGTTGACGATTTCAGCTGCGGCGAGATCCTGGTTCTTGCAGCGAATGACACTGCTGATATCGGCATTGTCGCGCAGTTCGCCTTCTTCACCGAGTTCGAATCCCGCTTCGCTCTGGCCTGTGCTGACCCAGCCTGTCATCACCTCGATGGGTTGATGTTTGGGCACTAGTGGAACGACTGAAAGCGAACCCAGTGTATCGCGTAAAACCTGCAGAAAGTCTTCGGCGCGTTTGGCCGAAGCAGCGTCGATGATCAGCAATTGATCGCGCGGCGAGATATAGGCAAATTGCATCGATGAACGCACAAAGGCTCTGGGTAGCAGGCTGAAATAGACTTCGTCGCGCAATGCACGGCGTTCTTTACGCGCTAACTGGCGCCCTTCGCGGGACTCGATCTCAAGTGCCTTTTCTTCGAGCTCTTCATTGATAACGCCTGCCGGTAGCAGTTTATCCTGGCGCTTCAGGCAGATCATCTGGTAGCCGTTGGTAGCGTGCACAAATTCACTGCCATGCCGACCCAGTGGCGGGGTCCAGCCCGAGCGGGTCATGTCCTGGCTACCGCAGGGGACAAACTCCTGCTGTTGCAGTTGCTCGCCCAACGTGGCGGCGTCCAGTTCGAAAGGTTTGGTGAAACGGTATAGCTGTAAGTTTTTGAACCACATTGAAGGCAGGTTTCCTTGATCTGATCGGGCTGATTTTTCGAGCTGCGCAGTCTAACAGTATCCGCTCGAAATGCATCGTTTTAGTGGTCGACTACTCGATAAATGAGTAGTCGACCAATAGAGTGCTAGTGGAGGTCAGACCCGAATGGCACTTATCTAAGCCAAAACACTGATGCATCAAGGATCCGACTACGGTCGGATGATGGGGGGGACTATTCGCGAATGCCTCGGCGGCTTTGCCGCCTGCGGTTTACTTCGCAAATAGTCCCCCCCATCATCCACCTTCTCCCGACCAGAACGAATGTCATGGAGTTGTGCTTAAGTAAGTGCCGTTCAGGTCAGACTGTTTTCAGGTGGTATGACTTGGGCCGGGTCAGCGATTCAAAACCGACCGTGGACAAGGTGCAGCCGCGTCCCGAATTCTTGACTCCAGTCCAGGCCAGGGCCGGGTCAAGATAGTCGCAGCGGTTCATGAACCAGGTGCCGGTCTGAACCTGATCGCCGATGGCGATGGCCGCATCTTCATCCTGGGTGAAGATCGCCGCCGTCAGGCCGAACTCACTGTCATTCATGAGTTCGATCGCCTGCTCGTCACCCGAGACCGACATGATGCTGATGATCGGACCGAAAGTTTCTTCGGTCATCACGCGCATCGAGTGGTCAACATCAACCAGCACCTGTGGTGCGAGATAGGGAGTGCCCGGTGCGTTGGCCGCAAAGCCGGCGGGGTCGATCAATGCACGTGCACCCGCAGCGACCGCGTCATCGATCTGGCCGCGCGCAAAATCCGCAGCACTGGTCTTGACCATGGGCCCGAGATTGGTCGCTGGGTCGTCGGGGCGCCCCAGCTGGTAGGCGCCGACCAGTTTGCTCACACCGGCGACAAATTCCTGGTAAATGGCTTCGTCAACGTAAACCCGTTCAATGCCGCAACAGGATTGGCCCGAGTTAAACAGGGATCCGTCGGTGACGGTGTCGATGGCGTTTTGCAGGTTGGCGTCCTTGCGCACGTATGCAGGGTCCTTGCCACCGAGTTCGAGACCGACGCCGATAAAGCGTCCGGCAGCGACGCGTTCGACCATTTCGCCACCGGGCACTGAACCGGTGAAGGCGACATAGTTGACCAGAGGTGACTGGATTACCGCCTCGGTATCGGCATGGTTCAGGTGCAGATGCTGGAACACTCCAGGCGGCAGACCAGCTTCGTCAAAAGCCTGTTGCAAGCGCTCGGCACACAATGGCGTTTGCGCGGAGTGTTTCAGGATGACGCTATTGCCCGCGAGCAATGCCGGCATGATGGCGTTAACCGACGTCAGGTAAGGAAAATTCCAGGGTGCGATGATAAACGCGACACCGAGTGCCTCGCGCTTGATGTAGCGAGTGAACCCCTCTTTCGCCTCGGGTTGCAGGTCGGCGAGTGCATCGGCGGCAATGGCAATCATGTGGCGAGCTCGCTCTTCGAAACCGGCGACTTCGCCGGGTGCTTGCGAGATGGGACGACCCATTTGCCATGTTAACTCCTCGGCAATCTCTGCCTTGCGCGCGACAAAGGCATCAACCGCCTTGCTGCACAGTGCCTGGCGCTCAGCGATGAGCGTATTTTTCCACAGCAGTTGCGCCGTGGCCGATGACGCCAATGTCTGCTGGATCGTATCTGCGCTGGCGCTCTCGCGCTCGACGTAGACGCTACCGTCTACCGGGGTAATGCATTTAATTGTACTCATGGTCCTTGCTCGCGGTTTATTAGTTCAGAGATCAACGGCACTTACTTAAGCTCACAACTATCGTCATAAAACTCCAGACATGACCGGATAATCGGCGAAAGTTTTCACGAATGCCTCGGCGGCTACGGCGCCTGCGGTTTACTTCGTGAAAACTTTCACTGATTATCCGACGTTAAGGATTATTTGGCACTTTTATTTTGGCTAAATTGTGAAAAGCCATGCTCGCGGGCATAGATAAATGCCGTTCAGTTCAGAGGTATTTGTTTTCAGGAGCGAATATTTCATCGATGCGTTTAGCATTGTCGACAGGGCATCGCCTGGATTTGCTACAGCGGGTCATCCATCGAACGGCTCGGCTCGGTAAACCATTTCGGGCCCGCCGCGGTGATGTAAGCGTGATCTTCGAGGCGTACGCCGAATTCGCCGTAGCTGCAGATCATCGGCTCAATCGAAAAGCACATGCCCGGTTCTAGCGGCAGGTCGTTGCCCTTGACGATGTAAGGATGTTCATGCACGTCGAGACCAACGCCGTGCCCGGTGCGATGCGGTAGTCCGGGAACCTGATAGCCCGGGCCGAAGCCGGCGGCCTCGATCACGGCGCGTGCCGCAAGGTCGGGTGCGGAACAGGCTGCGCCGATCTGGGCAGCATTGAAAGCGGCCAGTTGGGCAGCGCGCTCCAGCTCCCATATTTCACGCTGACGCGCATCGGCTTCGCCGAATACATAACTGCGCGTGATGTCGGAATTGTAGCCATGCAGCGTGGCACCGGTATCGATCAGTACCATGTCGTTCTCGGCAAGCGTCTGCGGGTAGGGTACGCCGTGCGGATAGGCGGTGGGCTCACCGAATAGCACGATCTTGAAGGTGGAGCGTCCATCCATTCCGCAGGCGATGTGGGCGTCGTCAAGAAATGACTGTACTTCGCGGGTGTCGATGCCCAGGTGCAGAATTTTTGCAACCGCCTGGTGAACTCGCAGGGTAATGGCCTTGGCCTGTGTCAGCAAGGTTAGTTCGGCGTCGGACTTGATGCGCCGGCAGGTGGCGATCAACTCTTCAGCATTACTGATGATCAGATTTGCATCGTAAGCCTGCAATCGGCTCGCCGTGAAAAACGGTGTCTGCGAATCGATGGCGAGCTGGCAGCGTGCCTGCGGCGCACATTTCATAGCCGCGCGAGCTACCGAGGCGGTTGGATCCTGGTGTTCTTCCCAGAGCACAAAATCACCTTCGACGACCATGCCGGCTCGCGTTTTCTGCTCCTCGAAGCTGGGCACCACATAAAGCAACTCACCACTGGTCGAAATGATCGCGCCGTGCAGGCGCTCGCTGGCATAACATTGCAGGCCAGTGAAATAGCGCAGGCTGGTGGTGGCATCGAGATACAGTGCGTCGATACCGGTCGCCAGCATCAGCGCACGCAGCTTGTCGATACGTTGATGATATTCATCGAGACCGATGGCAACCGCCTGGTCGCGCTGTGAAGCAAGTTTCGCGAGCTCCGTTGCCGCGGTTGATCCGCCGACGCCATTCGTCATGATTTGTTATCTCAAAAATAGAATGCGCAGATTAACGGAAGCCAAATCATTTTCACAGTCGATTCGACAGCTTGAATGGCTCTATCTTGATGAGGGGAATTCGATTTCTGGCTATTGCTCGATTTTGATGACCAGTACCAATTGGGCGATAAAATCCGGGCGACACAATCTACTGGTGTCGCCGGGTTACTTGCTTCCCCATTGGCGGAAATGACGGTTGATCTTGTTGACGCGATTCAGATAAGTTTTGCTGCGTGCCGAAGGGTTTGTGGCAGAGGGTGATGGCAGGGATGCTGCCAGCTCGATTGCCTGGCGCCGACTGAGTCGACTCGCGGGAATGCCCCAGTAATGTCGGGCGGCGGCGTCAACGCCAAATATGCCGCGGCCGAACTGTGCCACGTTCAGATAATATTCCATGATTCGGCGCTTGCTCAGATGGCCTTCCATCGTCAGGGTCAGTATCAGCTCGTGCCACTTGCGCAGTGGGTTGCGTGAAGGGCTGAGAAACAGGTTCTTGGCGGTTTGCTGAGATATTGTGCTGCCGCCGTAAATCATGCGCCCGCGGGCCAGGTTGTATTTCATGGCGTCTCCAAAGGCTTCCCAGTCAACTCCGTCGTGGCTGTAGAAGCGAGAATCCTCGGCAACAATGACGGCGCGGATCATCGATTCAGGTATGCGTTGCAGGGCGACCGGATTCCAACGCAGTTCTGGCAGGTCGGGTTTGACTCGCTGTTCATTCTGGTAGTCACGAATGAAAGAGGAGCGCTGGATAGGCCCTTGCTGATAGCTCTGCCAATCTGGCCAGATCCACGCCATGTATCCGACATCCAGCAGCACCAGCAACAACAGCAGGCGGAAACTCCAACGTGTTACGCCGTCGGTAAATCGTCGCAAAATGGATTTTTTGGGTTTAGCTCGCTTCATCGGCACATATCTTAGAGCATTCGATTGCCGGATGACTATTGCTGATTAGGCGATATTTATATGGATCGTCGTCACATTAACCGGGAACGCTTAATCGAACTGACGCGGTCTTGATGTTAAGGCGCGTCAGTTCGATCAAAAGCAGGGTTAGCTGGCTTAAACGGCCTTCAGTTGGGCGGAGCCAGCGGCATTGATACTGATCCCGGCGCGGGCGACGGCAGCGAGTACCGCGCGCAGCGATGCACCGACGATGTCTTCGCTGCAGCCGGCACCACAGACGCGCTGTCCGTTGATGTTGAGTTGTATGTAAGCCATGGCTTCGGATTGCTCGTTATCGCCGAGCGTGTGCTCGCTGTAATCGACGATCACGATGCGTGAATCAAGTTTGGCGTTGAGTGCCCCGACAAACGCGTCAAGAATACCCTTGCCATCGCTTGCGATCTCGATCCTGTCGTTTCCGGTTGCGAGCACCGCGCTCAATCGATCGGTGCCCTCGGCACGTGCTGCCTG
>JAIBDO010000058.1 GCA_024686195.1 Gammaproteobacteria bacterium
ACTTCCATTGCGCGCTGCTCGCGTTCGTGGCGAGCAATGCCCTGCACTTCGAGCGGCAGCGCTACATTGCCGAGTACGTTTCGATTCGGCAACAGGGCGAAGTGTTGAAACACCATGCCCATCTTGTGGCGCCGCAGGTCGATCAACTCGGCTTCGCTCACCTTCATCAAATCCTGCGTCTCGAAGAAAATCTCGCCACCGCTGGGTTCTATCAGGCGGGTCATACAGCGCAACAAGGTTGATTTTCCAGACCCCGAAAGGCCCATAATGACAAAAATCTCGCCCTCGTAGACATCGAAGCAGGCATCACGAACCGCGGTGATGTAACCGGCCTGTTCGAGGCTTGCTGCGTCGGTCGGGGCGCCAGCGCTGAACAGCGACTCGACATCGTCGCCAAAGATTTTCCACACGTGGCGACAGCTTAGCTTCACCGCGGTCTCGGCGGGTGTCGTCGTATCAGAACTGGTGGTTTGCGGATCGGGCATGTTTGCACTACCTGGCATTAGCGAAACGGAAAAGAATGACACAAACAAAAAAGGACCGGGAGAGCCCCGGTCCGTCAAAACACCGCAACGACTATTTGATCCAGGCCATCCAGGTTGATTCGTTCTCACTCATCCACTTGGCAACCGTTTCATCGACAGACTTACCATCGAGATCGACTTCGACAATCATCTGGCTCATCGCCGCATTGTCGATTTTGAAATTACGTACCGCCTTGTAAGCACCCGGCCATTTCTTTTCGCCGTCCTTCCAGCCCACCTTCTTGATCCAGCCGAAAGGTTTGCCACAGTCATAAGCCATACTCTTGTTCATGCCCCAGCTGGGATCTTCGTAACAGGCATCGGTGTATTCTGGAAATTCAACCCACTCACCTTCGTACTTGGCAACCGCCCAGTGTGGCGCATAAATCCACAACAAAACCGGCGCCTTACGCTGAACCGCTGACTCCAGTTCCGAGAACAAAGCCGCATCCGTACCGGCATGCACAACTTCGTAGTTCAGTCCCAATGCCTCGACGCGTTCGTCATCAAAACCAGCCCAGGTAACCGGGCCACCAAGATAACGCCCCTTGGGTGCGGTTTCTGCCGTTGAGAACGCTTCGGCACAGTCGTTCAGAGCCTTCCAGTCCGGCAAACCCGGGCAGCGCTCTTTCATGTACAGCGGATACCACCACTCTTCCTTGGCGTCCATACCGGTTTCGCCGAGATCGACGGTTTTCCCGGTCGCCAGAGATGCGTCCATGGCCTGTTTACCGGTGGTTTCCCACATTTCCATGGCGACGTGTAAATCTCCGGATTCGAGACCGGCAAACTGCGCAATGTAATCTGCCTGCACATATTCAATGTTGTACCCTGCTTTTTTCAGCACTTCACCCATGATGTGAGTCGTCAGATACTGACCGGTCCAGTCGTGGATGGTCAACTTGATCGGGTCCCTGGACTCGACGGCACTCGCCGGCAGGGCAATGGACAGGCAAAAGCCAATCAGCAACGCCCTGATTAATGCAGAATTTGATTTCTTGTTCATGGTGATGGTCACTCCTCGTTTTTAGCCACAACATCTGGCTTTATTTTTTGGCCTGCTTTTTTTAGCCTCGATTTACGGTTTCGTTACCCGTTTGCTGCGCAGTGAGCGCGCCCTTCTTTTTCGCAAATTTCCCACACCATGTCAACGTAATAAGAGGAATAATCCAAATATTATCGCTATTTAGATGTTGTTTTATGTGGTTATGGGGATATAAGCTTTGCACCGTTGCCCACGCTATCCCGAAATTTCCAGCGATAGCATACCGATTAACGTTCAATCAGGATCCGAAATGCGTCTGCAAAAGCGACAGAACGAAATAATGACCTCGGTCAGGCAACACGGCGCCTGCTCAATTATCGAACTGGCCCGACAGCTCGAAGTATCCGATGAAACGATTCGCCGTAACATCAAGCCACTGGTAGATCAGGGGTTGATCGATAAGGTACACGGTGGGGTCGTTATGAGCCAGAAACAGGAGCCCGAACCGCCCTTTGGTAAACGCATGAACGTGCGTGTCGAGGCGAAGCAACTGATTTCGGCGCGGGTCGCCATGTTGATCAAAGACGGTGATTCGATCATGCTCGATACCGGTTCCACCACCGCCTATGTAGCCCGGGCACTCTGCGATCATCGAAATCTCTCGGTGGTGACCAACTGCACCGAAATTGCGCGCACCCTGGCACGCGAAGCCAGCAACCGGGTGCACCTGTGTGGCGGCGCATTACGCTCCGACGACTGGGCGACTTTCGGTTCGTCGGCCATCGATTTCGTGCGCCAGTTTCACGTCAACTACGCCATCCTGTCGATTGGTGGGGTTACCGCAGATGGCGGGTTCATGGATTATCACCTCGAAGAGGCCGAATTTTCGCGCGCGGTGATTGCTCAGGCGAAGAAGACCATCGTGGTTGCCGACCACAACAAGTTCGGCAACCCGAACTTTATCAGGGTCTGCGATTTTGATGAGGTCGACATGGTTGTCGTCGAGCAGGCACCACCTGCCGAAATCGAGAGCGCCCTGCTCGAGGCTGGCACCGCTGTCATCAATGCCGCTGAAACACTAACTGATTAAATCGCCAGGGTAATCCTCCACCAGTAAGCAGGTGGATATCTGCCCTCGCTAGCCTGCCGCCACTGCCTCCACATGCTGTTGAAATTCTGGCTGTCCCATCAGTGCTTTGCAGCGCTCGAAACGACCGATCGCATAAGCCCAGAAATCTTCCGCCGGGTTATCATCGCTATGCTGGATCAAACCCCACAGTGTCCACAGCAGGTCACACATTGCCTTGTAAATGACCATTCGACCGACTTCGGCTGGCAGTGGATCGCGACCACAGTAAGCGAGCATCATTTGCGCATCCTGCGCCGCGTTAAAACCGGCTTCAACCGAGAGATCGCCCAGATCCCACAACGGATCGTTCATGCCCGAGTATTCCCAGTCGACAATCCACATGCGTTCCCCGTCATCGAGGAAGTTTTCACACAGGGGGTCACAATGGCAGGGGGCAAGTGGCGCAGGATTACGCTGCAGCGCGGCGCGCAGCGGGGCGGCCGAATCGACCACCCCGGCATAACCCGGGGGTAATTGCGCCTTGCGCTCATCAAGAATGCGCAGGTAATCGTCAATCATGGCAAATAATTCGAAACGAAACTCGAAATCCTCGTCCCACTCGTGCATCTTTTTCAAGGCACGTCCGGCGCGCGCAGCCGAGCCATCGCGTTGTGCAAATTCCTGCGCCGTCATGGTGACGGCGTTATCCAGATGCCGCATCAGCAGCACACCGCTGTCACTATCGGTATGAACCACCTCGGCAGATACCCCGGCATTCGCGGCGACACGCGCGTTGTGCATCTCGACCTTGCGGTCGATGTATTCCTCGGTGCCTTTGCCGGGAATACGCAACACATAGCGATCAGCACCACAGTCAATGCGATACACCAGGTTGGTAAGCCCTCCGAGGCGTTCAACCTGGTAGCTGCCCGGTTGCAGTTCTTCGAATCCAGGTATTCGCGTCAATACCTGCTGCACCTGGTCCAGTTCTTCCGTCATATCATTCCCCGTTACTAAACGTTATCCCTGCGTGTTGTTCTTCATCGACGAACGCATGCAGTCCACTTTGAGTCAGCCCGACCTGCCAGGACCTTGCGAGGCCGCCATTTCATTGGGCCACAATTGCCTCCATCTACAACAAGGCCAAAAGAAGCCGCCCGCTTCTAAAATTGTTTTGCCCGCATCAAACGGCCTTGAGCGCACTGAATAAACCCCACCGCTGGTCACCAGCCCTGGCACGCTGCACTTTTTTCTGCCAGTTGAGCTTCATTTTCTGGCGCGCAGTCTCAGGCATGGGTATTAGCTCAATACGTGCCTCCTCGGCTTGCAGAAGATTGATAAATCGCTCAGTCTCATCTTGCGCACAGATCTTCTCAAAGCCAGCATTCGCAATGTATCGAGCGTACTCGTCGGTAGTGCACAGGCTGTAGCCGCGCTCCTGCACGTATTCATCAAACTCGTCGCTCCACGGCTTCGCACCGCAGCAGTAATCGGTGAACAACAACCTGCCACCAGGCCGCATGGCGGCATACAGTCGCTCGAACAGACGAGCCTTGTCGGCAATGTGCAGGAAAACATCGCGGCTATAGATCGCATCGTATTGCGCGCAACAATCGAGCTCCAGGCAATCAGCCCATTGCAACCTGACGCGGTCAGACAATCCATTCGCGGTGAGTTTCTGCTCGGCCAGCGCAAGCATGTTGCGCGACAGATCGATGCCGTCCACCTGGAGATCGAAATCACGCGCCATCAGGAAGGCACTGCCACCCAGGCCACAACCGACATCAAGCACTCGTGAGCCGGGGTCCAGTTCCATACTCGCTATAAGTTCACTGGCCACTTCACGGCCACCGGGACTGACAAAATCTTCCCCGTAAATGCTTTCATACTGCAGGATCGAAGATTCCAGATACTGCGATGAATCGAGGAAGTCCTGAGTTACTCTGGGTTGATCGTTCATGGTCTGGCGCAATACTCCCTGATTGTTCGCTGATGAGCGGCAGGTGAAAAGATATCGGCACAATTCTGTGACAGAACCGCGATGAATGCAAAATCGGCAAATGGCTAGCCGAACAATCACCTGAATCCGATCGTCTCAGGGAGGCACGAAAATTACTTCAGGAGCGGTTTAATTTGGTAACATGTTTCCTTTTTGTGCCAAAGCTCATGTTAACGGTTATCTCCCCCGCCAAAACCCTCGATTACGAAACTCCTACAATCACCGAGGAGTTCACCCAGCCAACGCAACTGGCGCAGTCACGCAAACTGATTCAGCGCCTGCGCGAACTCGGCAGCGATGACCTGTCACGCCTGATGAGCATCAGTGATAATCTCGCCGAGCTCAACCGCCAGCGCTACCGCAAATGGAAAACGCCGTTCAAGCCGGAAAATGCGCGCCAGGCACTGTTCGCGTTCAAGGGTGACGTCTATCTCGGGCTCGACGCCTACAGCCTGGATACGGCTTCGATCGACTATGCGCAACAACACCTGCGCATTCTGTCAGGGCTCTACGGCCTGTTGCGTCCGCTAGATTTGATGCAGCCCTATCGGCTCGAGATGGGTACCCGCCTCAGCACCGAAACCGGCAGCAACCTTTACCAGTTCTGGGACGAGCGCATCACCCGCGCATTGAACCAGGAGTTGCAGCAGAGCGATTCAAAAAGCCTGATCAATCTCGCCTCAAACGAATATTTCAAGGCGGTTAAGCCAAAGCTGCTAAAAGCCGAAATCATCACTCCCACCTTTCGCGAATGGCGCAAGGGCGAGTATAAGTTCATTTCGTTTTCTGCCAAGAAAGCACGCGGCCTGATGTCGCGCTACATGATCGACCAGCGCATCGACCAGCCCGAGGGGCTGAAGGATTTCGACTACGAAGACTACCGCTACAATCCGGCGCTATCGACTGACAGCGACTGGGTGTTTACCCGCAAGCAGTAGTCCTCGAGCTAGTAAGCTCGTCCTTTACTGCCAGGTCATTCTAAAGAGTCGGACCACCGCTAAGTGGGACCCACAGGGCCCAAAGCCGCACGCGGTCGGGAATGACGAAAATCTTTGGAGAAGGTCCGATACCTCGAAATGACAGATAGGTATCAGCGACGACGAGCTTTGAAGAAGGTGGTCAGCAAGGCCGATGATTCAGCGGCCAGCAAGCCGCCTTCAACCTCGGGCCGGTGATTGTACTCGCCTGTTTCAAACAATTTCTGCGCGCTTTCGATAGCACCACTACGTGGCTCGCTGGCCGCATACACCAGGCGCTTGATGCGCGCATGCACCAGCGCACCTACACACATGGTGCAGGGCTCCAGGGTGACGTAGAGCGTGGTATTTGGCAGCCGGTAGTTGTTCAATTTGAGCGCGGCAGCACGCAGCGTGGTGATCTCGGCATGAGCGCTTGGGTCACAACTGCTGATGGGTTGGTTGTGACCCGCGGCCAGCAAACAGCCATCCGCATCGACCAGCACCGCGCCTACCGGCACTTCGCCAAGCTCAGCTGCGATGCGCGCCTGAGCCAGCGCCTGCTGCATCCAATCTGAATCACTGTTAGACAAGCCCTGCCCCCTAAATCTGTAACAGAAAAATCATCAGCGGCACGATCAACGCGGTGACGATACCGCTCAACCCCATTGCCACCGCGGCAAATACCCCGGCAGTTTCGTTGCGACTCATGGCGCGCGCGGTGCCGATGCCGTGGCTGGCGAGGCCGATCGCGAAACCGCGCGCCGACATCTTCTTCACGCGCAGTAAATCGAGCGTAAAGGTCGCAAAGGCGGCACCAATAATGCCGGTGATGATGGTTATGATGGCCGTCAGCGAGGGAATACCGCCGATGAGCTCGGACACGCCCATCGCTATTGGCGCGGTGACGCTGCGTGGCAACAGGCTTAACACGATTTCCCGCTCCAGCCCGAATAACGACGCCAGGCCCCAGGTAATCAGAATGGCGAAACAGGAGCCCAGCAAAACCGTCGTCAGGATCGCCCTGCCGTGATTGAGGATAAGATCCCATTTCCGGTAAATCGGAATGGCCAGCGCAACCGTCGCCGGGCCGAGGAGAAAATGAATGAACTTGGCGCCGTCGAAATAACGCTCATACTGAACATCAAACAGTAACAACACGGAGCTCACAATAATGATGCCGAGCGCAACCGGGTTGAACAACGGAAACAGGCCGGAACGACGGTAACAATAATCTCCGACCAGATAGGCACCGATGGTCAGCGTCAACCAGAATAAGGGTTCCGCCTGCAGGTATACCCATATGCTGTAGAGCTTCTGCTCGTCAGCCATTGTCGTCACCCCTGCCCTGCAACTTCTCCATCAGCAGCGCGCTGAAGCCAACGGTGAGCACCGTACCGATAAAAACAACACCCAGCACGGCAGCCAACTGATCTTCAAGCAGCGTAATATGCATCACCACGCCCACACCGATGGGCACAAACAGCAGTGGCAGGTGCCCGAGCAGGGTCTCCGCGGTCAACACCAGGTTTTGCTTTAGCTGCGCGGCAGGCTTGTTACCAATGCGATCGGATGCCAGCATCGCCAGCAACAACAACACCAGTCCAATAACCGGTCCGGGGACCGTTAACGCAAAGTATTTCTGCACCATTTCGCCCACCAGCTGAAACAGGAAAATGGCGAAAATACTTTGCAGCATGATGGCTTATGCAGAGCCTGATTGATGGCGTGGGCAATAAATATTTGGCGCCTGTAGCAGGGCTACTAGCTGGGCTAGTGGCCGAGCTATTCCCACTCGATGGTACCCGGTGGCTTGCCCGATATATCGTAAACCACGCGCGCAATGTCTTCTATTTCGTTCATGATGCGGCGCGACACGTGATCGAGAAAGTCATAGGGCAGATCAGCCCAGCGAGCCGTCATGAAATCGATAGTCTCAACCGCACGCAGCGATACCACATAGTTATAGCGGCGCCCGTCACCGGTAACACCGACCGATTTAACCGGCAGGAATACGACAAAGGCCTGCGACACCCGGTCGTAGAGATCGTGGGCGCGCAGTTCGGTAATAAAGATATCATCGGCAAGGCGCAAGGTATCTGCATACTCTTTCTTGACCTCACCCAAAATACGCACGCCGAGTCCGGGCCCCGGGAACGGGTGGCGGTAAACCATGTGCGGCGGAAGACCCAGTTCGATGCCAACGCGGCGCACTTCATCCTTGAACAGTTCACGCAGCGGCTCGACCAGTTTAAGGCGCATATCGTCCGGCAAGCCACCTACATTGTGATGTGACTTGATCAGATGAGCCTTGCCGGTCGAGGCGCCCGCTGATTCGATGACGTCGGGGTAGATGGTGCCCTGCGCGAGGAAATCGGCATCGTTATGCTTGCGCGCCTCTTCCTCGAAGATCTCGATGAACAGGTTGCCGATCGCTTTGCGCTTGGCTTCGGGGTCGGTCAAACCCTTGAGCTTGTCGAGAAAACGATCTTCCGCATCGATGCGGATCACTTTCACGCCCATGTGCTCGGCGAACTGTTCCATCACCTGGTCGCCTTCACGGTGGCGTAACAAACCGTTATCCACAAAGATGCAGGTCAGTTGATCGCCGATCGCTTCATGCAATAATGCGGCCACCACCGATGAATCTACTCCGCCGGAAAGCCCCAGGATCACATGCCCATCCCCAACGCGGGCACGCATCTCGGCGATAGAGGCCTCGGCGATATTGGCTGAATTCCACTCGGAACCGCAACCGCAGATTTCGTGCAGGAAGCGCTGGTAGATGGCCACACCCTGTTTGGTATGCGTCACTTCGGGGTGGAATTGCAAACCATATATTTTGCGGTTCTCATCGGCGATACCGGCGATCGGCGCACTGTCGGTGCTGGCCATCAGCTTGAACCCCTCCGGCAACTCGGCGACTCGATCACCGTGTGACATCCATACATCGAGCAGACCATGGCCTTCCTCGTTGACGTCGTCCTGGATATCACGCAACAGCGCGGTATGGCCACGGGCTCGCACGCGCGCATAACCGAACTCACTCTTGCCGACGTTCTCCACGCGCCCACCGAGTTGTTGTGCCATCGCCTGCATGCCATAACATATGCCGAGAATGGGTAAGCCCAGGTCAAACAGTGCCATCGGCACCTCGGGCTGGTCAGCATCCAGCGTGGATTCCGGTCCGCCTGACAGAATAAATCCTTTCGCGGCAAATTCGCGTATACGCTCGAACTCCACATCCCAGGGGTATATTTCGCAATAGACGCCCGCCTCACGCACACGCCTGGCAATCAATTGCGTGTATTGTGACCCGTAATCCAGGATCAGGATTTTATCATCGTGCAAATCGGACATGGTTCTAGACCTGGTAGTTCGGGGCTTCTTTGGTGATGGTCACATCGTGCACGTGCGACTCGCGCATGCCGGCATTGGTGACCTGCACGAATTCCGGACGGGTGCGTAATTCATCAATCGTGCCGCAACCGACATAACCCATGCTCGAACGTACCCCGCCAAGCAGCTGATGCACGGTATTGGCAAGCGGTCCTTTAAAGGGCACACGGCCCTCAACCCCTTCCGGCACCAGTTTCTCGTCAGCGCTGTCCGCCTGAAAATAACGATCACTCGAACCTTTCTGCATGGCTGCGATCGAGCCCATACCGCGATAGGATTTATAGGAACGGCCCTGGAACAATTCAACCTCACCCGGGGCTTCCTCGGTGCCGGCAAACATGCTGCCGATCATGACGGTATAGGCGCCGGCGACCATGGCCTTGGAAACATCACCCGAAAAACGAATGCCACCGTCGGCTATCAAAGGCACACCAGTGCCTTCGAGCGCCTCGGCAACATTACTGATCGCGGTAATCTGGGGCACGCCGACACCGGCGACGATACGCGTGGTGCAGATCGATCCCGGACCGATGCCGACCTTGACCGCATCGGCGCCCGCCTCGACCAGATCGCGTGCCGCGGCACCCGTGGCGATGTTGCCACCGATTACCTGCACCTCGGGAAAGTGCTTTTTCACCCAGCTGACCCGATCCAGCACTCCGCGCGAATGACCGTGCGCAGTATCAACCACGATCACATCAACCTCTGCCTCGGCCAGGGCGCGCACGCGATCGTCAGTATCCGCACCGGTACCCACTGCAGCGCCAACGCGCAAGCGATCCCATTCATCGGTGCAGGCCTGCGGGTGCACGCTCGACTTGGTAATATCCTTCACCGTGATCATGCCCTTCATCTCGCCTTTTTCGTCGACCACCAGCACACGTTCGATGCGATGACGATGCAGCAATTCGATGACTTCGGATTTGTCCGCACCCTCGCCCACGGTGACAAGGTTGTCGCGCGGCGTCATGATCGATGAAACCGGTTCATCGAGATGGGTCTCGAAACGCAGGTCTCGCTTGGTGACGATGCCCACCAGTCCGTCGCTACCGATCACCGGCAGTCCGGATATCCTGCGTTCCTGGGTCAGCTTGATGACATCTCGAACCAGCGTTTCCGGGGTGATGGTAATCGGATCCTTGATAACACCGCTTTCGTATTTCTTGACCGCCGCTACTTCGGCTGCCTGCAACTCAATGGAAAGATTCTTGTGCACGATGCCGATGCCGCCTTCCTGCGCGATGGCAATCGCCAGGCGGGCTTCGGTAACGGTATCCATGGCCGCCGAGATCAGCGGGATATTGAGGTCGATAGTGCGCGTTAGGCGAGTTTTCAGAACGGCCTGATTCGGTAAAACCTCCGAGCTTGCTGGCACCAGCAAAACATCATCAAAAGTAAGGGCTTGCTGGACGATACGCATGGCGGCTCCGAGGGTACGGTTGCAAAGCGCGATTATAAATTAATGCAGGCTCGAGCGTAAGTCAGATTATCGAAATCGATGGCACTAAGTTACAATATCGGCTGATTTTTCTATCGAAATGACAACATGCCCCCGGCGCAATCAGACACGACAAACATCTGGACCGTTTCGGCGCTCAACTTTGAGGTCAAAACCCTGCTCAGCCGTGGGCTCGGCACCTTGTGGATCGAGGGTGAGATTTCGAACTTTGCACGGCCCGCCTCCGGCCACTGGTATTTCACCCTGAAGGACGACAAGGCGCAGTGCCGTGCAGCCATGTTTCGCGGGCGTAATAGCCGCGTTGGCTTCCAGCCCGTTAACGGCCAAAAGGTGCTGATACGCGCCCAGGTCACCCTTTACGAAGCGCGTGGCGAGTACCAGCTGGTAGTCGATCACCTCGAAGACGCGGGTGTCGGCGAACTCATGCGTCGCTACGAACAGCTCAAGGCGCAATTGAGCCAGGAAGGTCTGTTCGACAGCGCACACAAGCTGCCATTGCCGGCGCATCCACGCAAGATTGCCCTCATCACCTCCGCAACCGGTGCCGCAATCCGTGACGTTCTGTCCGTCATCGAACGCCGCGCACCGCACATTCCAGTCATGGTGTTTCCAACCCCGGTGCAGGGCGAGACTGCGGCGCTGCAGATCCGTAAAGCCTTACAACAGGCTATCGACTACGGCGAATGTGACGTGGTGCTGCTGGTGCGTGGTGGCGGTTCGCTCGAAGACCTGTGGAGCTTCAATGACGAGGACCTGGCGCGCGACATTGTCGGCTGCCCGATTCCGGTGGTGACCGGCGTGGGCCACGAAGTCGACTTTACCATTGCTGATTTTGTTTCCGACCTGCGCGCACCGACGCCCTCGGTGGCGGCGGAATCCATCACCCCGGATATCAACGAATTGATGCAGGGCATCGATGATCGCGTCGCACGCCTGCGGGGACAAATAGAATGGCGCCTGGGCACCGCCCGCGAACGCATGGGCTATCTGCACAAAGCGCTCGCCCAGCAACACCCGACGCGCCAGTTCGCACAATTGCGTTTACGCTTGCAGCAGGCCACTGCCGCAATGTTGCGCCAGCAGCGCGCCGGCCTGGTTGAACAGCGCCATCGTCTGCGCCTGTGCGAGTCGACGCTGGCGCTACAGCACCCCGGGGTAAAAATCACCCGATTGCGTGAACGTCTGTCGCGATTGCTGGAAAATCATCAGGCAGCAATGCGCCGACGCCTTTTACTGGCGCGCCATCAGCTGTCCTTGCACAGCAGATCGCTGGATACACTGAGTCCGTTGAAAACCCTGGCACGCGGCTTTGCTACCGTCAGCAAGGGCGATAACCTGGTGACTTCGGTGGTGCAGTTAGCGCCCGGGGACGACGTCAGTATCCGTCTCGCCGACGGTGACGCTGACGCCAGGATCAAGTGAACGGCTGAGAAACGGAGGGTATGACGATGGGCGCAGGCCTCATTCCCTTTTATGTGAACGAGAGGCAGGTCCACTTCCTGTTGCACAAGACTTTCAGCGGCCGAAGAGCCGGATATTTGGCCCGCATATATCACCGATTTCGGCGGCGGCCGTCATGACGGTGACACCTGCCGGCAAACGGCGGTCGGTGAGTTTGCCGGGGAAACCGACACCGTGTTTCTCGCATTCGATTTGAGTCGAGTCCGCCGCACGCCCGCCCGGAGACGAACTTAAGGCCATTATCGATGCGCTTCCCGAGCGCCTTTCGCAGCAGGTCCGACAATTGATAAGCAATATTTGATGAGAAATTGACATGACACAAAGCGCGCCGCAAATATCGCCTTAAACTCCTGAGCGTATGGTAGAGAACTTAACACCCGACATCCGCAACGCCGTTCGTGCCGTAATCGTAAGCAACGATCAGCTACTGCTGCTGAAAAAGACCGGTGGCGACAGGGGTGAGCGCTACGGCTTGCCTGGCGGCGCGCAAAACCTGGGCGAAACACTGGCACAGGCGCTCGAGCGGGAATGCCTGGAGGAGATCGGTTCGACGGTCGAAATCCTGGCCCTGATGAACGTGGCCGATCACTTCAAGGCTCGCGAAACCGAACCTCCGAGCACCCGCCATATGGTCGAATTTCTGTTCCGTTGCAGCGTGCCGGATGGCTACGTTGCTCACAATGGTAGCAAGCCGGACAGAAGTCAGACCGATGTCGTCTGGATAAATCTGGCTAACCTGGCGGCGATGCCCCTGTATCCCGAATCCCTGTCCCATTGGTTGCTCGAGGGTATTCTTCACGATACGGCCTTATATTCAGGGATCTACCGGGGGACCATGGAATAGTGAAGATTCCCAGGGGCATTTCCGACAACCTGAGGTTCCTGATCGTCGAGGTCGAATCCCAGGTTTCAAATTTGGCGACGTTTCTGTCTTCACGTTCACCGACCGTCGGACAACGGATCGTCAATCGCAGTGGTTACGCATACAATCTGAAAATGCGCATCCATGGCAGTTGCTTCACCCACATTGGCTCGCTGAACAAAAATAGTGACATGTTGAGCATGCGCGCCATGGAATCCATCTCGACGGATCTCGAGCGGATCACCGAACTGTGCCGGGACTGCGTCCACAGCGTCGATAACATTTCCAACCGCCGTTGCCTGCAGGTCAAATCCTACGCCTCGTTGCTGGAGCATGTGATCAAAGGCGTTCGGCTTGTCGAGAACGCGATGAATGGCCACGACAGCCGGGTCGCCCTGAAGGTCGGCGCAGCCAAGCGTCGCATGAGCAGCTCGCTGCAGCAATTAATGGAAAGGTATACGCAAGCGCTAAAGAAAGGTAAGAACACCGAAGATTTCGTCACCGCCATTTTCGTGGTGCGCGCAGTTGAGCAAATGGGCGATGCCCTCCTCAACATCAGTGAAGCCCTGATTTCCGCCAATCTGGGCCAGCCGGTCAATATCGAACGTTACCACTCGCTCAAGGATTCCGTCGCCCGCCTCGATCTCGA
>JAIBDO010000054.1 GCA_024686195.1 Gammaproteobacteria bacterium
CGCCTCCCAGCAAATCACTACCTTTATGAATCAGAGACTGATCTCAATGGCACATACTTAAGGAACCTCTGACTAATTACGTCATATCTCTGCGAGCCCTGAAGCGTGCAGCTACAAGACGCACTTCGCAGTAAATGGCCTAAGTCCTTTGCAAGAAGTGCAACGCGGTAGATGCGCGCTTCAGGGCGCGCCCTTTGGGGCTCACAGGCTGCACCGCACTCTGCGTTACAACTTTTCACCAGGCGGGCGCATGCTATCAAAGTTGCGCCTTGATTGCGGTGCAGCCTGTGGGCCAGAGACATGACGTAATTAATCAGAGGCTCCTTATGCCAAATCACTGATGTATCCAGAGTCCGACTACGGTCCGATGATTGGGGGGATTTCTTGCGAAGTAAACCGCAGGCGGCGAAGCCGCCGAGGCATTCGCGAAAAATCCCCTCAATCATCCGCCTTCTCTTGACCAGAACGAATGTCATGGGGTGGTGCTTAATTAAGTGCCATTGGGGACTGATCTCGGAAACGGCGTTCTCGTCGCTGGGAGTTCTACATTGATGTCCCTTGTGGCTCGTCCGATCTGGAAAATGCGCAGATGCAGCAGATCTAGCATCGGTACTGGGAGAATTGTCGGTAACCCCGGTTTATCTTGTGAGAGCGACTGTTTATAATGCATCTTCGCAGGGCCTCTCCGGGACATGTCTTTCTTCCACCAGTCTTTGCGTGTTGTATGTCGGGGTTCGATTTGGCAAATATTTAGTCGCCGCCTGAATGCCACGGAATTTTTAATCGTTTGAGAACAGGAACTGAATACATGACTATTAGCGAGCGCAAGGTTGTCTCAATTCACTACAAGGTCGCGGATGCGACCAGCGCTGAAGTTTTCGACTCCTCCGAAGGGGGTGATCCGATGATTTATCTGCACGGTGCGCAAAATATTATTCCCGGACTCGAACAGGCGCTGGAAGGCAAGGCCGTCGGTGATGAGTTCGTCGTAACGGTTGAGTCGGCAGATGCCTATGGCGACTACAGTGAAGACCGTATACAGCAGGTGCCGATCGAAGCCTTCGAGCAAATGGAAAAAATCGAACCAGGCATGGTGGTCAGCGCACAATCCGACGATGGGCAGATCACTTTGATGGTGACCGAGGTCGATGAAACCACGGTAACGGTGGATGCCAATCATCCACTAGCCGGAAAATCCCTGACCTTTGATGTGAAGGTCGAATCGATACGTGACGCCAGCGACGAGGAAATCGAGCATGGCCATGTGCATGGAGCAGGTGGACACCACCACGATTAGTCGCTGTTGGATTGTCTCTGGCGCAGCGCTGGCGTCAGCGGCAACCACAACAGGCACAGGATTGATCAGGAATTCAGGGCTTCACTCTGGCGTTTGATATTGACCAGGGTATGCAGGCGCGCCAGCAAGTCGGATTCATTTACCGGTAAGGTTAGGAAATCGTTGGTGCCGGCACCGAATATCCCGGTGAAGTCGGTTCGTTCATCCTCCCCAGGTTCGATCGTCATCAGCAATACCGGCAGGGCCAGGTAATCCAGTTCCAGTTCATTGCGAATAGCCTGGATCAATTCGAAGCCGTGCATATTACCGCTTAGGTTAAGATCAGTGACCATGACGTCCATGCTGCAGCTGCCATGCTCCTTGATGTCATTTTTCAGAAATTCGAGCGCTTCGGGTGCTTCCTTGAAATGTCGATACTCGACACCGTTCTTTTGCAGGATGGTGGTGGTGATTGCTGTTGATGTGGCACTTTTGTCGACGTACAGAATTTTGATCGGCTGATCGTTATTACTGCCGAGGAAATTGAGAATAAAGTTGACCAGCGATTTATGTCCCTCGGCCTTGTCGATATAGGCTGTTACCGCCTCGTTATCGTCTGAATTGGTACCCGTAACACGAGTGTCAATATCTCCCGACACGACGAAAATTGCGGTGTCTTTGTTCCTCGGAGTCTTTCGAATCTCATCGATCAGTTTGTAGCCGTCGGTATCGGGCAGATTGATGCCGGTAGTAATCACTTCAAATTCGAAGCGCCTGACCGCGGTCATGGCTTCACGCCCGTTGCTGCAGGCAATAATGTCTAGATCTGGCGCCTTGTCTGAAATTTCCTTAAACAGGATCGTGCGGGTTGCATCTGACGAGTCAATTATCAGTAGTCGACGTTTTGCGGGCATTTGCTATGAGGTCAGGTTGGCTCTATCTGATTCAGATGACGAGCCACGGCGATCCATGAACCGGCGAGGCCGAGCAGGGTGCTTGAGGCAATCAGAACGACAAAGTCTTGAAACGAAAAAGTAATTAAATTCATGTCAGACTTATATAGCAGATTTAAACGCGCAAGGGGTCCTGAAATCGAGAGATAACCGATTTCCACGATCAACCAGGAGATGATGCCACCGAGCAACCCGTACCAGACACCCCCGTAAAGAAAGGGCCTGCGAATAAACGCGTCGGTCGCACCTATGAGTTTGGTGACAATGATCTCTTGATAGCGATTTTGAATGTCGAGGCGAATCGTGTTGCCAATGATCAAAAGGACGGCGAAGGCGAACAGAATTGTGATGATGGTGACCGATCGTTTGGCAATCTCGATGATAGTGTACAGTCGTTCCAGCCACTCAGTATCGAGTTTCGCGATTTTGACCTCGGGTATTGCCTGCAGACGGTTCTGCAGACTACGCACGGTAAAGGTTTCCGCTTCATCAGGTTCGACCACGATGGTGTGTGGCAGCGGGTTGCTGCTCAGCGTATCGATGCTTTTACCAAACCCTGAATCGCGGCGAAACTCTTCCAGCGACTGCGCGCGCGAAATAAAACGCGTGGTGGCGACACTGTCCATGCCGGCTATGTCTTTTTCGAGCCGACGCGCCTGTTTTTCGCTGGTGCCCAGATCGAGATAAAGGCTGATCTGTGTGCTGGAGCGGAAGTCTCCCGAGACCGCTTCGATGTTCTTTAGAAACAGGTAAAACCCACCCGGTAGCGACAGTGTGATACCGATGACAGCAACGGTCATAATAGTGGTGGTCGGAGCTTGATAAATCTTGCCGAGACTGAAAATCAACGATTGCAGATGATGCAGAAAATAGGCCGAAATTTGATTGATCGTCGGTGGTTTGCGGCGTCTGACGTTATGACGAGCCATATTGATCCCCGCTATCGTATTGATCGAGGTCATTGAGAATCAGCTTTCCCGCATTCAGGGTCAGACGGGGTTTGTCGAGTTCCTCGATGAGGCGCAGATCATGGCTGGCGACCAGCACGGTAACGCCGACCTGGTTGAAATCGATAAAAATCTGCATAATCTCACGCGATAACATCGGATCGAGGTTTCCCGTTGGCTCGTCGGCCAGCAACAGCATGGGTTTATGTACCACGGCACGTGCGATACCGACACGTTGCTGTTCACCCCCGGAAAGGGTAATTGGCAGCGACTTTTCCTTTTGCAGGAGACCGACTTTATCCAGCGCTGCGCGTGTTCGTTTGGCGATTTCCTGTGGCCGATATCCCTGTATCTGCAGCGGTAGCGCCACGTTTTCGAAAACCGGTCGGTCAAAAGGAAGCTGATGGTCCTGAAAGATGATGCCGATATTGCGGCGCAGAAAAGGAATGCGCTGGCGCGACAAATTGTTGAGATTGATTCTATTCAACAGCGCCTGACCGCGCGTGGGTTTCTCAATCATCGCGATGATCTTTAACAGCGTGCTCTTGCCCGCACCGGAGTGTCCGGTAATAAAAGCCATCTGGCCATCATTGAGCTGTAACGACACATTACTAAGCGCCTGAAAACCGCTTTCGTAACGTTTGGTGACATTGTGAAATTCAATCATGTGCGTGGATCAGGTTCAGGCGTCGGCCAGCAGGGCATCGACGAATTCCTCGTGATCGAAGGGGCGCAGGTCGTTGACCGTCTCACCAACGCCGATAAAGCGAATTGGAGTCTGCAATTGCTCCGCCACGCTGAAAATCATACCGCCCCTGGCAGTTCCGTCGAGCTTGGTTAATACCAGTCCGGATACACCGACGCTGTCACGGAAATGACTGGCCTGGGCCAGCGCGTTCTGACCGGTCACGGCATCGAGCACCAGTAACGTCTCGTGCGGGGCTTCGGGGTCGATTTTAGCCATCACGCGCTTGATTTTCTCGAGTTCATCCATCAGCCCCATCTGCGTATGTAATCGGCCCGCGGTGTCGGCAATTAATACGTCAATACCCCGAGCCTTGGCGGATTGCAATGCGTCAAAGATAACCGATGCCGAGTCAGCGCCCTGGCCTTGCTTGATGACGGGTAGTTCGAGACGATCCCCCCAGGTTTGCAACTGTTCCACGGCGGCGGCGCGAAAGGTGTCACCGGCGGCGAGCATCACTTTGAGTCCCTGGTTTTTAAACTGCTGCGCTAGCTTGCCCACTGTTGTGGTTTTGCCAGCACCGTTAACACCAACCATCAGGATAACAAATGGTTTTTTTGCGGGATCCAGCTGCAGAGGAATGGCGCAGGGGGCGAGTATTTCGGACATGATGGTTTTAAGCGCGCCTATCAGGCTTTCACTATCACTGAGTTGCTTGCGCTGTAATGAATCTGCCAACTTCGATGTAATTTTTTGCGTCGCCTGCATGCCCACGTCCGCCATCAGCAACTGGTCCTCGAGCTTTTCCAGTAGCTCATCATCGATCTGCTTCTTGCCGAGCAACAGATCGGCCAGTCCGCTGGACAGATTCTCCCTGGTTTTAGACAGCCGCTGACGCAACGAGGCGAATAGTCCGGTCGCTTCTTCAGTGTCGTCTTTGCGGGCAGATTTAAATCCGAACATCATTTTTCCGGGAATCAGAATTCAGGCACAATATGCTAACAGAAAGCGATTCCAACTGTGCACTTTCAAGCGGTTAACCCGGTGACTAAATACCTCAAGCGCAAAGGTGGCGCAACTTATGAAATCTCAAATCCGTATTATTGCTGGTCGTTGGCGTGGCAGAAAACTCACCGTGGTCGATGCACCGGGATTACGCCCGACCCCGGATCGGATTCGTGAGACGCTGTTCAACTGGCTGGCGCAGGATTGTCGCAATGCCAGTGTCCTCGATTGTTTCGCCGGTAGTGGCGCGCTCGGATTCGAAGCTTTGTCACGCGGTGCGACTAAACTGGTCGCTATCGAGCACCAGAAGCAGGCCGCTGCCGGGTTGCGCGCCGAGGCACAGCGCTTGCAGAGCGACGCTGTCGAGGTGCTGCAGGGCGATGCCCTGCAGTTGATCGGCCGCTTGCGCCAGGGTTTTGATATTGTGTTTGTCGATCCACCCTATGCCGAACCAGTGTTGCGCCAGCAGACTTTTGCAAAGCTTGAGGCCGCTGATTGCCTGAACCCCGGCGCGGTGCTTTATTTCGAGTGGCCGACCTCCGAATCCTTTGAGCTGCCTTCGCCGGCGTTGCGGTGGTTGAAACAGAGAAGCGCTGGTCAGGTCAATTACGCTATAGCCGAATGGCAGGGAAGCGGCTAGAATTCGCCGACTGACATCCCGGTCATGATTCCGGGCACACTGAGGTAACCCATGGCAGGTATTGCGATTTATCCGGGCACGTTCGATCCAGTCACTCGTGGACACATCGACGTCGTCGAACGCGCGCTGAAAATGTTCGATCGTGTGGTCATCGGCGTTGCCGACAGCCCAGCAAAGCAACCCTTCTTTAATCTGGATGAACGGCTCGACATGCTGCAAACGGTTTTTGCTGGCAAGGAGAATGTGCTGGTGAAACCCTTCTCCGGACTGCTCATCGATTTTGCCCGCGATTGCAACGCCGGTATTATCGTGCGTGGTTTGCGGGCTATCTCGGATTTTGAGTACGAAGTGCAGCTGGCGGGAATGAATCGTTCGCTGGCGCCGGAAATTGAAACGGTGTTTTTGACCGCGGCGCAAAGCTACGCTTTCGTCTCTTCCAGCCTGGTGCGGGAAATAGCTCGACTCGATGGTGATGTCTCGGAATTCCTGCATCCCGAGATTCTGGCGCGATTGACGACTAAATTGAAGGCCTGCAAGTGATATCGGCAGGGGAGAAGTAAAGATGGCTTTGATGATTACCGATGAATGCATTAACTGCGATGTTTGTGAGCCCGAGTGCCCGAACGATGCTATTTCACCGGGCGAGGAATTTTACGAGATCGATCCGATGTTGTGCACCGAATGCGTCGGTCACTTCGAAACCTCGCAGTGCGTTGAGGTGTGTCCGGTCGATTGCATTCCGTTTAATCCGCAACATCCGGAAACACAGGATCAGTTGATGGATAAATATCGTTTGCTGACCGGCGACAAGTAATACTCATCACGGTTACCCCAGCAGCCTTTCCGGTCAACCCGTCAGTACCCACCGACCGCGCCCTCACTGCGGTTGTCAAAGCTTGCTTCCAGATAGCCCTTGTCGTTAAGTCGCACCGCCTTGATTCGACCCAGATAGGATGGACGCTGCTGCACAGTTTCATGTCCGCGTTGCTGCAGACCTTTCACGACCTCCGGGGAAAATTTGAACTCGTCCATGTACAGCTTGTTCGGCAGGAACTGATGATGCACTCGTGGGAACTGCACAGCGCGATCGATATCAAGCCCGCTGACCAGTACACGATAGATGGCCTGGATCACACTGCTGATGATTCTGGGGCCACCGGCCGCACCCAGCGTCATCACAATGCGACCGTCTTTTTCGACCAGTGTCGGGCTCATCGAGCTGAGCGGGCGCTTTCCGGGCTGTACTCGATTGCCGAAGCCTTGCACCAGGCCATAGCCGTTGGCTTCGCCAGGTCGCGTGGTGAAGTCATCCATTTCGTTGTTCAGCGATATGCCATATTTTTCGGAAACAACGCCGGAGCCAAAGGTGCCGTTCAGCGTAACCGTCAGACTGATGGCGTTGCCTTCGGCATCGAGGATGGAGAACTGGGTTGTTTCGGTGGATTCGGCCATCGGTTTATCGACCAGTGGTGTTAACTGCACAGCCTTGTTGATATCGATGCTTTGCGCCATCTCGTCGAGATAGGATTGCGACAGGATTTGGTCGAAGGGATTGTCATGAAAGTCAGGATCTCCCAGCAGTGCGCGACCCCTGAAGGAGCGATTCAATACTTCCGCCATCAAATGCAACTCATCGATACCGAGCAATGCCTGACGTTCGATATCGATCCGCTCGAACAATTCGAAGGCGCTCTTGATCACTGCTCCGCCACTGCTCGGAGGTGGCATCATATAGAGCTTGTGATCCTTGAAGCGGGTCTCAAGCGGTTGCAGCCAGCGTACCCGGTAGTTGGCCAGATCCGCTTCGGTAAGGACGCCACCGTTAGCCTGCACAGTAGCCGCAATATCTTTTGCGACCGCACCCCGATAAAAGCCGTCCGGGCCCTGATCACGGTAGAGCTGGAGCGCCCGGGCCAACGCCGGTTGCCTGAGCGTCTCGCCCGGAAGATAGTGCTGTTTCGGTGATTTGTAGAAATGCCTGAAACCGGCAGGATTGAGGCGATCTTTCTGGGATTCCGCATAGCGCGATTCGGTCCCGGAAAACTCGATACCATCCTCGGCAAGTCGCAGGGCTGGTTCGAATAGCGTCGACCACTCCAGCTTGCCGTATTTTTGATGCATCGCCCAGAGTCCTGCGGCAACGCCCGGTACGCCAACTGCGGTACCGCCGTTCCAGGACGCACCCTTGTCGCGGTCAACATAGAAATCAGGCGAGGTGGCCGCCGGAGCCGCTTCCCTGAAATCCAGCACATCGACACCTTGTCCCATGCTGAGCAAAGCGAAACCACCACCACCGAGCGAGGCATTCGATGGATTGGTTACCGTCAGTGCAAGTCCCACGGCCACCGCTACGTCAATCAGATTGCCACCTTTGGCATAGGCCGCCTTGCCGGCATCAACGGCGTAATCAGACGGTGCGGAAATCATGATTTTGGTACCTTCGCTCGGCACCGCCTGTACGCTTGTCCCGAACATCAGCAAGCAGATCAGTGCGAACTGGAAAGGTAGTGAGCGAACTGACTTATTAACAGACATGGGGCTGGCTCCTGATGGGCAGATAGTTATGCCGGGGCTTTGGAGAATTCAACCTGTTGATTCAGGACTGTGCTGGTTTTCGACTGATTCAGTCGGAATCGCAATTGTGCATTGTCAATCGGCATAGCCGGGCATGTCACGGTCGAGTACGCGCTTCATTGCGTCGAAATACAATTCATCACGACGGCCGCGGTGTCGGTCATGTTCGTCCGGAGCCTGCACCTGATCGATCACCGGCTGTGAAATTGGCAGCAATTTCTGCCCGGTGCTCATTGCGCGTATTTGTGCACGACACACGCGCTCCAGCATGTGCAGCATGCGACTGGCCTTGGCAATGGTGTCGACTGCAACCAGTATGCCGTGATTGCGCATAAAGACGACCTGCTTGTCACCGATGAGAGCGGCGAGTCGCTCGCCTTCTTCTAGCGTATCCGCGGTGCCATAGTAATGATCGTCATAGGCGATGCGACCGTCAAAAAATGCCGATGTCTGGCAGGCCGGAATCAAACGATTATCTTCCAGCATATTGAGCGCCAGTGCCCAGTTCTGGTGCGTGTGAAACACGACACGTCGACCGGTAATACGATGAATAGGGGCGTGAATGCATTGCGCCGACAATTCGACCTCACCCTCGCCTTCGAGCGTATCGCCTGCCTCGTTGAACACCATCATGTCGCTGGCACGAGCTTCTGACCAGTGCAGGCCGAAAGGCAATACCAGGTATCGATCGTCGTAGTCAGGCATGGTGACGGTGAAATGATTGTCGATGCCTTCTTCGAGCTCGTGATAAACCGCGAGCCTGAGCGATGCCGCCAGATCGACACGGGCCTGGGAGCGCGCTTCGACACTTTTGTTGATCGCATGAATGGACATCAAAATTTACCGGGTAATCGAGACTGGGCGATAATAATGCAATTTCTGTTCGAGAGAAACCAGCATTGTAGCGATCTGAATGCCGAATCAGGCACAGCATCCATTGCTTTGCTGCGAAGTTGCTGGCGACTGGCAGGCAAGATAGCGGGCGATAAAAAGCAGTGGCTTCAGGTCTGGCAGAGCGGACAGAAATAGCTGGAGCGTTGCCCCTGGACCAGGTGACGCACGGGTTTGCCGCATGTATGGCAAGCCCCTTTGTTGGCATAGACTTGCAATGCCTGTCGGAAATAGCCCGGTTTGCCGTCGACCTGAGTGAAATCCTGTAAGGTGGTGCCACCTTTGGCGATGGCAGCGGTCAACGTGGCGCGAATCGCCTCTACCAGTCTGGCAATGCGGGCCTTGCTGATCTTCCCGGCCGCGCGGGTCGGGCGAATGCCGGCAAGGTATAGGGCTTCGCTGGCGTAGATGTTACCGACCCCGACCACGATATGACTATTCATGATAAAGGTTTTGATGGCAGCACTGCGCCCGCGACAGCGACCATACAGATAGTCGGTATTGAACTCATCTGCCAGCGGTTCAGGCCCAAGTGGCTGCAACAGCCGATGTTGCAGGGGATCCTCATCACAGTAGAGCAGCGCACCAAAACGCCGAGGATCGCGAAATTTCAGCGACTGCCCATTACTGAGCTCAAGTTCGATGTGTTCATGGTTGGCAGCAGGTGAGCCGGTCGGCAGTACGCGCATGCTGCCAGACATGCCAAGGTGCCAGATCAGGCTGCCGTGATCCAGTGCCATCAACAGGTACTTGGCTCGGCGTGAGACGCCCGTAATGTGGCTGCCGGCGAGACCGGCTACCTGCGGGCTCACTGGCCAGCGTAAGCGTGTTTCGCGCAGCAAAACCCTCTCGATACGCTGCCCCGAGACGTGCGGTGCTATGCCACGACAGGTGGTTTCAACTTCGGGTAATTCCGGCATCGGTGTAGTTTATCTCTGCCAGCCTGCGCAGAACAGCAGAATACAAGCTTCCAGCGGTGGCGGTTTGGGGCGACCAGCAACGCGCTCGAGGGCTGCATGGCCCAGAAGTGGTCGGAATCGTGGGTTAGTTTTCGCTTGCATCGACGCTTAGCGTGATTAACTGGTCGCGATAGTCCCGGCGAAAATGAAACTGCAGACCGATCTTCGGGTGCGCGATGATGATTTCAGGATCCTCTGACATCAGCAGAAATTCGATCACTTCACCATCCGCCAACTCGATTTCGATGAGCTGACGAGGAGGCCGCTCTAGATCAAAGTTGCTGATGCGAGTGGCCTGCAGATCTCGCCAGTTGTCGACCAGCCTGAGCAGGCTGGCTTGTGAGAATTCGATGGCCTGGTTCGAACGCCAAAGTTGATTTTTATCGAGGCGGAGTTCCAGATCAGGCAGGCGCACAGAGACAATACCCTGATGCCCCGGCAGTAACCGGCGATCGACGAGGCCGGCGAGCCCCTGGTTGACGAACACCAGGTGTACGTCGGGCAGCAGGTAGAGTTTTTCATCAAGCATGACATAGCGGCGCCCACCGATATTGTTGGTGGCGCCGAACAACAGTGGAATGCCGTTGAAGCGCATGCTTGCCTTCGGTTGTAGCAGCCCGAGAGCGGCCAGATCGACGTTGGCGGTGTCTGAAAGTGCATCGGCTTCGACCTTGAGGATGCTCAGCAGGCGGCGGACGTTGTTCACCTGTGCGGGCCAACTGATCGGCGACTCGATATCCCAATCGTCGTTGTCGCGTTGCAGGCGCAGCTGCAAATCACCCGTCTCGATTTCGATAGTATCAACTTGATCTGCCGTGAGCTGGCTGATGGCCGGCTTTTTTTCTACGGTTGCACTCGGTTCGAAAAAGACGCCGACCAGGGACAGCCCGACAATCAGAGCGACGAGCAGAACGTTGACAATCCAGCGTTTCGACAACACTAACGTTTGCGTCGCTTGAGCCAGATACGCAGGCCGCTTATCAACAGGCCCAGGGGCAGCAGTAGCAGGAAGAATGCCGCGATCGCAAGTTGCTCGTTGGAGGTCAATTCGAGACGGGTATCGGGTGCGGGTCGCGGGCTGATCGAGATCAGCCGATCATCGTGACTCAGCCAGTTTATCAGGTTGATGCCGATATCGAGATTGCTGCCATTGCCCAGATAACTGTTGGCGAGGAAATCGGCGTCGCCAACGATCACTGCGCGTTGTTCGAATAATTGGCCATTGGCGTCTTGCTGGCTGCGCGCCAGGCTCATGCCGATCGTTAGTGGTCCTGAAATCTCGTCATCGTTATCGCCCTGGTAAACATCGCCGTCGATATCGCCGGTTTCGTTCCAGCTACGGATATCGGATTGCAGAAAATTTTGCCTCTGCCAGTTCTCGTCACCGTAGAACTCGATCCCCTGGGCTTTCGGGAAGAGCGACAGGCTGTTGAGGTTATTGGTGATGGGGTGGCGCGGATACTCTCCGATGAGGACAAAGTCGATGCGTTCCAGGCCCATTATCTGGCTATTTGGATCAGCAATTATGCCAGGCACGAAACCGCTTGCGAGACTCTCCCCTAACATTTCCAGTCCGTCCACGGCCTGTTCCGGATCGGCAAACCAGAGGAAATTACCACCGCGGTCGATGTACTCCTGCAACAGGCGGATTTCACCCGGCAGCAACGCTACCTGCGGACTGGCGAGGACCAGTACATCGGTATTGTCGGGAATGCTGCCGATCTGCGACAGGGTCAGGTCCTCGACGGTATAGCCCTTGCCGGCAAGCTGGGTCGCGAACAGGCTGTAGTCGTGATTTGCTTCACCGTATGGGTTGCGTTCGCCATGCCCTTGCAGGAACACCAGCCAGCGCTCTCCCTGGCGCAACAGACGCTGGATCGCATTACTGACATTGGTTTCATTGATCTGATTTATCTTTTCGTTACGTCCACCATACTCAAGCAATACTTCACCATCGTAGCGAATGTCGTGCTCGCGCAGCAGATCGGGGTGCAGCTCCGGGTTCAAGCTTTCTACGTGGATGTTGGGTTGCAAGTGTCGATAGCGCTCGAACAGTTTTTCCAGCGTCGGTTTGCGTTCATTTATGGGCGTAATGAACAGGGTCACTTCAATCTCGGCATCGACATTCTCAAGCAGGCGCACCGTTTCCTGCGACAGGCTGTTGCGCTGATTGCTGCTCATGTCGATCGTGATCGGGTAGCGCTGGCTGAGCCAGGCGAGCAGCACCAGCAGGGCGATGAACAGCAGCAGGAAAACACCGGATTGAATGCGCAACTGCAGCCGGGCTCGGGAATTCAGTTTCACAGCAGGCGCTCGCGATCGAGTTGACGGATGGTGAGACCGAGAAAAGCGGTTATCAGCAGCAGGTAGTAGGCGATGTCGCTGCTGTCGAAAACACCTTCCAGCAGTGACTCGTGATGACCTAGCAGAGACAGGTAAGCCAGCAGCGACTGGCCACTGGTGACCGATTCGCTGAGCCAGTCGATAATCCAAAGCATGAGTAAAATGCCGAAGCTTCCGACGGCTGCGATGGTCTGGTTTTCCGTGAGACTTGACAGATAAAGGCCGATAGCGCTGAAGGCACCCAGCAACAGCAGCATGCCGAGATAAATTGACAGTAGTTTGCCACTGTCGGGAGTGGTGCCGAGGTATAGCGATAAGGGCATCAGCATCAGCATGCTGACCAGCACCAGCACAAAGAGCATCAACCCGGCAAACTTGCCGAGTACGATTTCGGTCATGCTGAGCGGTGCTGAAACAAGCAGTGTCAAACTGCGATTGCGCTTTTCTTCGGCAATGCTGCGCATCGTCAGCAGCGGCATCACCATCAGCAGGATGATGGCTGCGACCTGCATCAGCGGGGCCACCACAATATCAGTCACACCCGGGGTATTCTGCAACGCCATCAGCTGGGGTTGCAACAGGAAGAAGTTATCCAGATTGGTCAGGAACATGTAGCCGAGAATGAACTGGATTACGGCAAGGATTACCCAGGCGAGCGGCGATTGAAACATCGCGCTAAATTCGCGTCTGCCAATCACCCAGATCATTTCGCGTTGTCCGCTTCGTGCTGGGTCAGTTCGATGAACAGGTCTTCTAACGACTGTTGTTCAGGAATCAATTCGTATAGTCCCCATTGCTGCTGTACGGCGTTTGTGACCAGTGCATCGGGCGTGACGTCGGCGGCGAATACCAGTCGATAACGCCCATCACCGAGCGCTTCGGCCTGCTCGACACCCGCGAGCGCCGTCAGTTCTTCGATACTGACGGCCTTGCGCAGCGCGATCCTGCACGATATCTCATGCCGGTGGTTTAACGACTCGGTGGAGGCGTTGTAGATCAGTTCTCCGGCGCGGATAATTTGTACTCGATCACAGGTGGCCTGCACTTCGGACAGAATATGGGTTGATAAAATGACGCTGCGTTCACTACCGAGCGAGCGGATTAAATCGCGAATTTCACGGATCTGGATCGGATCGAGACCAACCGTTGGCTCATCGAGTATGACCACCGGTGGATCGTGGATAATGGCCTGGGCAATACCAACCCGCTGCTGATAACCTTTCGACAGGTTGCGGATCAGGCGGGCGCCATTCGTCTCCAGCCCGCATTGTGCCTTGACCTTGCCGAGTGCCGCTTTTATTGCCGCTCGTGGGATGCGATGCAGGCGTGCGCAATAGCCGAGGTATTCATCGACGCTGGCATCGCGGTAAAGCGGTGGATGTTCGGGCAGGTATCCGAGCTGACTTTTGGCCTCGCGCGGCGTATCAATAATGTCGTAACCGGCGATTTTGACTTCACCTTCGC
>JAIBDO010000246.1 GCA_024686195.1 Gammaproteobacteria bacterium
ATCATCGAGCAGGATTTGTGAGGTTCCACCCTCGTTACCACTGCTCAAAATCCTAACGTCATCCCCGCGCGAGCGGGGACCTTGCGCAGAATGCGTGATTGGCCGGTGTATAGCCAAACACTGATGTATCCGGAGTTTGATTGCCATTAGATGATTGAGGGACGTTTTCGCGAATGCCTCGGCGGCTGCGCCGCCTGCGGTTTACTTCGCAAAAACGTCCCTCAATCATCCAACCTCTCCCGAGCGGTGCGAATATCATCGGGACCTTGCACAGAATGCGTGATAGCTGGAGTAGATCTTCAGGGTCCCTTGTTGGCACCCAGCACATAAAGCATTTCCAGCGCCAGTGTTGCGCCGGCCAGCGAGGTGATCTCTGCGTGGTCATAGGACGGAGCAACTTCGACCAGGTCCATTCCAACCAGGTTGATGCCTTTCAATCCGCGGATAATTTTGAGCGCTCGATCTGATGTCAGCCCACCAATGACCGGAGTGCCGGTACCGGGTGCATAACTCGGATCCAGGCAATCAATGTCGAAGGTGAGATAACAGGGACTGTCGCCGACCCGCTGGTGGATTCGCTCGATAATAGTCTCGACCTTGAGGTCGTTGGCCACAGCCGCGCTGATCACCTCGAATTCGTGGCGGCTTTCGGTATATTCGGTGCGAATACCGATTTGAATACTCTTGTCGGCGTCAATCAAACCTTCGCGAGGCGCGTGATAAAACATGCTGCCGTGGTTATAGACGGCGTCTTTTTCTTCGTAGGTATCGGTATGCGCGTCGAAGTGAATCATCGCCAATTTGCCGAAGTGCGCATGGTGCGCGCGCAATAATGGTAGCGTAACGAAGTGATCGCCACCCAGACTAAGAACAGTTTTACCGGCTGCAAACAGTTTGGCGTATTGTGTCGCCACGCTCTCAAAGAAGGCTTCGTGGTTGCCAGTGGGAACTTCGATATCACCGTAGTCAGCTACGCGCAGGCGATCGAAGACGCTGAAATCCCAGGGCCAGCGCTTCTCTTCCCAGCGCAGATTGGCGCTGGCACTGCGTATCCCGTCCGGACCGCCTCGCGTGCCGGCTCGGCCGCTGGTGCCAAGATCGTAGGGCAGTCCAATCACAAATACGTCGGCGTCTTCCGTATTGCGGCTTAGCGGGCGGCCCATGTAGCTGAAGCGATTCGCATAGATAGAGAAGCTGTCGATAAAATTGTCATCACTCATTTACAGGTACCAGTCGTATTCGCGGGAATTGATATGGTTCTCGAACAAATTGGTTTCGTTGCTGCGATGCTTACAATAGAGCTCGATAAAATCCGCTCCCATGATGTCAGCCAGTGCCTTGTTGCTGCGCGTAGAGGAAAGTGCTGAGCGCATATCAAGCGGCAGATTTTCGCCACGACCGACGACTGCCTGCTCAGTGGCTTTACCTGGGTCAAGCTTGTTGTCGATACCGTGCAACATGCCGGCCAGTGTGACGGCCATGGCAAGATAAGGATTAGCGTCCGCTCCGGGCACACGATTCTCCACTCGCCAGGCGCCCTGTTTCGCCAGCGGGATACGAAACGCCACGGTTCGATTTTCATTGCCCCAGGTCAAACTAACCGGTGCACAGCTGACACCGCCTCGGTAGCGCCGGTAGGAGTTGACGCTGGGTGCCCAGAATGACATCGATGCAGGCATGGTAGCGAGTAATCCACCAATGGCATGGAAAAGTCGCGCATGCGCCTTGTTCGCTCCGGCAAAAATATTTCGACCCTTGTCGTCGACCACGCTAATGTGCATGTGCAGCCCGTTGCCGGCGGACTCAAGCAGCGGCTTGGCCATAAAGCTCGCACCCATAGCGTGCTTTTTAGCGACTTCGACGACGATGCGCTTGAACAGGCAGGTTTCGTCGGCAGCTCTGAGAACGTCGGCATGATGGTTAAAATTAATTTCAAATTGACCCGGGCCAAGCTCCGAAGAAATCGCGCCGGTGTCGATATTCTGTTGCTGACAGGCGTGAATGATATCGTCGATCACAGCTTCAAAATCACTGATGCGGGTGGTCGATAGTACCGTAGCCGAATCCTCGCGCCCTGTTTTGGGATTGCGTACGATCTGCAACATATCCTGCGCATCGCGCTCGCCGTCGAACAGATAGAATTCCAGTTCGAAGGCCACCATGGGCCTCCAGTTCCGAGCGGCAAAGGCCTGCAGGACATTTTGTAGTACGTAGCGTGGTTCAAAGAAAGAGGGTTGCTCGGCAGCACAGGTGCTGGCAATCATTTGTGCGCGTGGCTGGTTTCCCCAGTCGTTCACTGAGAGGCTGCCCGGCACCAGGTAGAAGTGTCCGTCTGGATCGCCATCTTCGATACCGTAGTAAAGATCTTCTAACGGCTCACCGATGGTGCTGAGGAGAAACATGGCGGCTGGTAATGCCAGGCCTTCGTCGGCAAAAGTGAGAAGTTTGTCGATGGGGTAGCGCTTGCCGAAGAAATGCCCGCAGACATCAGTGGCCAGTATCTCGAAATGATCAATTTTCGGGTTGGCTTTCAGAAACCGGTTTACTTCGCGCTTTAACAACTGACTTTGCTGGTCTTTCATCGCTTTGATGATGCTCCGCTCATGCGTTGATTTGTGGCCACGGAAACAGGTGTTGTGAAGTTCAATCTCCGCTGCGGTGATGATACATCCTGAGCGCCCGCATAAGTATCTGGTAGATTTTTATTTGGCAGAACCATTTCAGGCAACGCCTCTGAAATAATTGTGGATGCCTTCTACGGTATTGATCGACGCAATGCCGTCACGAATGTCGGATTCTATGGCGCGTCGCAAGCTGAACAGGTTGCGCTGACGCAATGCTGCCAATGCTTCGACATGGCGATCAACCAGGTAGACTTTTTCCAGCCGGCTGATGGCGATGCGCGAAAATGGACCAAGCTGTAACCACAGGCTTTCGATCAAGGGCACCGATTTCTGATGCGGATTTACCTGATACAGATACCGATGGAAAGCCTGATTATGCAGACTGATACCGTCGACATCGTTCATTTCGATGGCCTGATCGATTTTGCCATCGATTGCTTCCAGTGCATCGATATCATCTTCCTTTATATAGGGTAGTGCGGCCTCGGCGGCATAGGTTTCCAGTAGAATGCGCAGATCGCAAAGCTCGCGGAACTTCTCGGGTGTCATTGACGGCACGATGACCCTGCGATTGTTCTTGACCTCCACCGCACCCTCACAGGCCAGGCGGTGCAGCGCCTCGCGCACCGGCATGGGGCTGACATCGAGAATCTGTGCAAGGCCGCGTATGGTCAAAGGAATGCCGGGTGCAATGCGACCACAGAGTAAATTGTTGCGCAGCAACTGGTAGACCCATTGATGCGTTTTCAGGTCGTCCGATTTTTCGATCATTAGCAATTCTAATGGTGGTACATCAGACACTGACATCGTTTGGTTTCCAGCTAGGGACAGGCGAATTATTTAATCACATATGTGCGGTTATAACCAATGGTGCTGTTGCTAAGGCCAGGGATAAGTCTATAAAATATGATCGTATTGATGCGATCAGAAATCCGACCCCGGTGCACCAGGCAGCGTTGGCGGTTTTCCGCGTTTCCACTAGAGTCAGATGCAATCTATGAAAATTGGAATTCTTGAAACCGGACTGATACGCGAAGAACTGGCGGACCATAATGATCCCTATCCGGTAATGTTCGAGCGACTGCTGGGATTGGCAGGGCGCGAGCTCGACTACGCTGCATACAGCGTGCTTAGAGGAGAAATGCCTGTGTCGATAGACGATTGTGATGGCTGGTTGATTACCGGGTCGCGCTACGGTGTATACGAACAGCTCGACTGGATGCTGGAACTGGAAGGCTTCATTCGTCAACTGGCGCAAGCCAAGCGACCGTTGATCGGGGTCTGTTTTGGCCACCAGATTATTGCCGCAGCGTTGGGTGGAAAGGTCGTCAAGTCAGACCTGGGCTGGAAAGTCGGGGTGCAGCGCTACGATGTGGATCGGCGCTATGACTGGATGGGCGAGTCAACCCCCTCGGTAGCGATGCATGCCTATCACCAGGATCAGATCGTTGACTGTCCGCCATCGGCTGAAGTTTTTCTGAGTTCTGCAGGTTGTCCTGTCGCCGGGCTGAGTTATGGTGATTCCATTATCAGTGTACAGGCGCACCCTGAAATTGAGGCATCCTATGAGCGTGAGCTGCTGGAAATGTTTGCTGGCAGCGTCAT
>JAIBDO010000074.1 GCA_024686195.1 Gammaproteobacteria bacterium
AACCGGTGCACAACGGCAAGTGGGCGGCCAATCTGTATAGCCGGGAAGTGCCCCTGTTTCCGACCCACATGCCGGCCTCCGATGCCAACTACCCGTTGCAGGCTCGGGCCATGAACAAGAAAGACATCCGCGCCTACCGTCACTGGCACCTGGATGCGGTCAAACGTGCGAAAAAAGCCGGATTCGACATCATCTGCTGTTACGCCGGGCACAACCTGTCACTGGCCGGCATGTTCATGCTGAACCGTTATAACTTCCGCACCGACGAGTACGGTGGCAGCCTCGAAAACCGAGTGCGCTTGTTTCGCGAAATCATCGAAGACACCAAGGACGCCGTCGGTGACACTATGGGCGTTGCGGTGCGTTTCTCGGTGGATGAACTGCGTGGCGCCGAGGGACTTGAAGCCGACAAGGAGGGCCGTGAGATAGTCGAAATGCTGGCCGAACTGCCTGACTTGTGGGATGTGAATGTCGCCGAATGGCATAACGATAGTCAGACCAGTCGCTTTGCCGAGGAAGGCTACCAGGAACCATTCATCGATTTTGTTAAAAAGGTAACCACCAAACCCGTGGTTGCGGTCGGGCGCTACACCACACCCGATCGCATGGTTTCGATCGTCAACAAGGGCATCGTCGACATGATCGGTGCGGCTCGCCCTTCCATCGCTGATCCCTTCCTTCCAAAGAAAATCGAGGAAGGTCGTATCGAGGATATTCGCGAATGCATAGGCTGCAATATCTGTGTCGCCTGGAACAACATGACAGCACCCATGCGCTGCACGCAAAATCCTACCAACGGTGAAGAATGGCGCCGTGGCTGGCATCCGGAACGCATTGCCAAAAAAGCCGATGACGGTACTGTTCTGATCGTCGGCGCTGGACCGGCCGGGCTGGAAGCGGCGCTTGCTGCGGGTCAGCGCGGTTATGATGTCATTCTGGCCGAAGCCACACATGAGCTGGGGGGGCGTGTCAGTCGCGAGAGTCGATTGCCAGGTCTGGCCGCCTGGGCCAGGGTCCGTGACTATCGCAGCTATCAGATTTCGCAGATGGCTAACGTTGAAGTGTATAAATCCAGTCGTCTCGATGCGTCCCAGATTCTCGAGTATGGAGTCGCCCATGTCGCCATCGCCTGTGGAGCCTTGTGGCGCCGCGACGCTTACGGGCGTCAGCATCAGTTTCCGATACAGGGTCTCGACACTGTCAATCTGCTTACACCGGACGATATTATGGCCGGCGCGTTACCGACATCCAACGTGCTGATCTACGATGACGACCACTATTACATGGGTTCCGTAATCGCCGAACAGCTGGTGGCGGATGGATTCCGGGTTACCCTGGTAACACCGCAATCCACGGTCGCTTCGTGGACCGATTACACGCTCGAGCAACACCGCATCCAGGCCCGTCTGATCGAACTCGAGGTACAGATCATCACCGCTCACGAGTTGAAATCGGTTGATGGCAACCGCGTCACACTTGGCTGCGTTTACTCCGGCAAGCATCACTGTATCGAGGCCGCTTCGATCGTCATGGTGGGATCGCGTTTACCGCAGGATGAGGTATATCAGCAACTGGCATCCGCTGATGAACAACTTTCTGCCGCCGGTATCACCACCCTGAAAGCCATCGGCGATTGCTACGGTCCGGCAACCATAGCGGCGGCGGTTTATGAGGGCCATCGCTTTGCACGTGAACTGGGTGAAACGGTTGCAGACATTCCCTATGAACGTGAACTAACGGAACTGGCAACCAGCTTCGAATTACCCTGACTTGCAGTCACCTCAGTGATTACCTGGCGTCATAACCACCGCGCCAGGACGGCACTGGCCATCACGAACCGTTATTTGACCCCAGCAACCATATAACAGGTCAGCCTTTTTGGTTTCGAGTATCAATCAGACACCCTGACCACCGTCGATAACGCTATTGAACAGGAAATCGCAGCAGGCACTTCGTTTGACTTCAATTCTTTGCCGGCGTACTTTTAGTCGCAATACACTCGTCCCGGATGTGACTCTTTCCCTTTTCCACATAGAGATGAAAAGCAAACCCCGGACAAGCTTTAAACCCAGCTGACCACAGGTACCGAACTCATGGAATATTATTTCGCCTGGTGGAACCTGGAAAACCTGTTCGATCTGCATGATTCCGCTGAACGCCCTGACTGGTTACAGCGCAAGCTCAATCGCGAGCTAGATGGATGGAATGCCGATGTTCTCGACATCAAACTTGATCAACTGGCACAAATCATCAAACGCATGAATAACGGCTCCGGGCCGGATTTCCTGGGTGTCTGTGAAGTTGAAGGCAGGGTCGTACTCGATAAATTACTGCGCAAACTTGACCTCCCTGGCCGCAAGTATGCCGTCATTCATTCCGATACCGGGGATGGACGCGGTATCGACGTCGCCTTCATATACGATTTGAAGCTTTTCAGAAAGCCCTACAAAAGTTACGTTTTCAACCACGTGGTGCTGAAGCGCAATGCAACCCGCGACATTCTGCAGGTCAACTTCAAAACCAGGGGAAGCCAACCGATCGACCTGGTGGTTATTGGCAATCACTGGCCCAGCAAACTGGGAGGTGATCTCGCCAGTGAACCCTACCGCATTATGGCGGCAGAAACCTTGAGTTACTGGTTGGAACGCATCCCTGAAAAGTTCGCAAAAGAAGTACCGGTTGTCGTCATGGGCGACTTCAATGACGAGCCCTTCAACCGTTCCATAACCGACTACGCGCTGGCACTCAAAGATTCCGACAAAGTCAGATCGCGGCGCACCCGCAGACCTGTCCTGTTTAACCTGATGTGGGAAATCCAGGAAGATGGCGTCGGCAGCCACTATTACGACGACTGGTCGATGCTGGACCAGATGATGATAAACCGGTGCCTGCTGAACGGTGACAACGGATTGACGCTGGTGCCCAAATCCTGCGGGATATACCGGGACGCCGATATGTTGAAACGAGGTAAACCCAGAAGATTTGGGCGACCCTCATCGCGTTCTTTCGATACCAAAGGCTTTAGCGATCACCTGCCGGTCTATATGCGCATCAGAAAGTTATAACGGCCGAAAATAACCCTTACAACGACCTTCAGCCCAGCTGATCCTGGCACTACCTGTACCGGGAGGCTGGCGCCGGCCCGGATCATCGAACATCCCTCCCCCGCCAAAGCAGGGGCATCCATCACCAGTGATGAGGTCGTAAGAAGTTAGCTGAGCTCGCCGCGCGCAGGATAGTCTTTTTCCAGGGCAAACTTGAGTGCACCGATAATTTCGCGGAAATGAGGGCGCGCAAACGGCATGGTCTGGACCTGCGACCAATAAAGCGAATTGTCAGGTTTCATGATGAACAGGCCAGGCTCACTGAACTCGGCCGGCTCTTCAATACCGATAGACGTCAGTCCACGCCCGGCAGAACGGTGCAGACCCCAGTCACGCGCCTGCTCGGTGGTGACACCATAACCAATTTCAAGATTAGTGAGACCCCAGTCATCACGAGCTTTCTCGGCACGCTCGCGCTCATCTCCACTCAACACCAGGATGGAAACACCGATCTCGGCAAAATCACCGGCCAGCTTGTCCAGTTCACCGACGTACTTGCTGCAAATCGGGCAATGCAGACCGCGATAAAACACGACCATGGTGAAGTTTTCGGGATTCTGCGCGGCCAGCGACCAGTTGCCATTCAGTGTATCCACTTCAAGTGCGGGCACGGATTGGCGGGGTTTTAATACGTTCATGGGGACTCCTGTTGTGTTGATACGCGTCAATAAGCGTTACAGGCCCAAGTGTTAGCTTTCTAGTATGAAAACACAATGGGGCAGCAGATGAAAACTCCAGCTTTGATCGAACTCGATACTACTAGTTCCATCTGGGAAAAGTTTTTCACCGTGTTCCCGTTGGTCGTTATCGGTACGCGAGAGTCCGACGGCAGCAACGATCTTGCCCCCAAACACCTGGCGATGCCGATGAGCTGGAGCAATCACTTCGGCTTCGTCTGCACGCCACGCCACAACACCTGGCAGAACATCAAGCGCACAGGGCAATTCACCGTGAGTTACATGCGACCGACCCAAACCGTGCTGGCAAGCCTGGCGGCTTCGCCCCGCTGTGATGATGGCAGCAAACCGATCACCCAGAGCCTGCCAACCTTTGCGGCACAAAAGATCGACGCGTCTTTTGTCACAGACGGCTACCTGTTTCTCGAATGCGAGTTGCAGCAAATGGTCGATAACCTGGGCGAAAATTCATTGATTATCGGGCGAATCATTGCGGCGCAGGTCGCCGAGGATGCATTTCGCGCCTCCGATCAGGACGATGCAGACCTGCTTCTCAGCGCACCTTTGCTGGCCTACCTGTACCCCGGTCGCTTTGCCGAAGTCAGCAACTCCAACCAGCTACCATTCCCAGCCGGCTTCAAGCGCTAAACCGAATGCACGCTCACGCTGAAGTTCTGGATTACCTGCGACAACAGCAGGACGCCATGATCGCACTGCTCAAGGACCTGGTGCTGATCGAATCACCGTCGACAGAGCCAGATAGCCAGGGTCCCATACTGGAGCGACTCGAAGCGGAATTCGAGCAGCTCGATTACCGCGTCACCCGGCTGTCAGCGCGCAACTGCGGTGGTCATCTGTACGCAACGCCCGCAGCGCGTCGCAGACGCTTGCCTAGGCAATTGATGATCGGCCATTGCGACACGGTATGGCCGCTCGGCACGCTGCAAACCATGCCGCTGGTCTGCGCGGACGGCACTCTGCGCGGACCAGGCGTTTACGACATGAAAGCCGGCCTGGTGCAGATGATCTACGCGCTTAAAAGTCTTCACGCCCTCGGCCTGCAACCCCCGGTCATACCCTTGTGTTTCATCAACTCCGACGAGGAAATCGGCAGCCGCGAATCGACGCGCTATCTAGGTGCACTGGCGCAGCGGGTCGAGCGTTGCCTGGTACTCGAACCGTCACTCGGGCGCAGCGGCAAGATCAAGACCGCACGCAAGGGCGTGGGTCGCTTCACGGTAACGGTGCAGGGCAAGGCGGCACACGCCGGACTCGACCCTGGCGCTGGTGCGAGCGCTATCCTGGAGCTGTCGCACGTGATTCAGAAACTGTTTCAATTAAACGATCCCGAGCATGGCACCACGGTCAACGTCGGTCTGATCGACGGCGGTATCCGACCCAATATGGTCGCGCCCGAGAGCCGCGCGGTGATCGATGTACGCGTGTTGACCAACGCCGATGCCGCGCGCATCGAGGCGGCTATCCACGGTCTCGAAACCGAAACACCCGGTGTCTCGTTGCGTATTGAAGGCTCCATCGGACGTCCACCGATGGAACCTACGGAGGCTAATCAGCGCTTATGGACAATCGCCCGGACGCTCGGTAGCGAAATCGGCCTCGCGCTGGAACAGGGCACCGCCGGTGGCGGTTCGGACGGCAATACCACGAGCCTTTACAGCGCCACCCTGGATGGCCTTGGCGCGGTTGGTGACGGTGCCCATGCGCAACATGAATTTATTGATATCGACAGCCTTGGTGAGCGCTGCGCGCTGCTGACGCTGCTGTTGCTTTCGCCATCGCTTACAACCTGATCCGAGCGCAGGAGGTAAATCATGACTCATCCGTTTATGACTTCCGTGACCCGAATTTCTGATCTCTCGGCACAGGGTTTCGAAACCCGTTCACTGCCGCGCGAACACTGGGACAGTGGCGACTACGTAATCGCCAGAGTGAACAATAATCACGGTCGGCTGAATACCCTCGAGCTGCCGGACGGACGCATGACCGAAGTCATGGAGGACGACCTGCTGGTGGGCGCTTTCGGTACGCGGGTAGCAACCCTGGAAGCGGTTGGTGACTGGCGCGCTATCAATGCCTCGGGCGAGCTCAACGCGCTGACCGCGGCCGGTCTTTTAGGACGAGTCACCTCGCTTTCACCCTTTCTGTCGGCGCCAATGCGCCTGCAATACCACGGCCACGCAATGCGTCACGATGACAAGCTGACCATGCGCGGCAGCCTGGCGCCGATCAAGATGATCGACTTCGACATTCCTGTCATTCTTATCGTCGGCACCTCGATGTCGGCTGGCAAGACCACCTCGGGCCGGGTCATCGTACACCTTTTATCAAAAATGGGGCTCAATGTAGTCGGCGCCAAGTTGACCGGCGCGGCTCGTTACCGCGACATGCTCAGCTTCAAGGACGCCGGCGCGAGTGCCGTCTACGATTTTGTCGATGCCGGCCTGCCCTCGTCGGCGGTAGATGCTGACCTTTACCGCGAGGCGCTGCCCTACCTGCTATCGCTGATCGCAGAACAGCAACCCGATGTACTCGTCGCTGAGGCCGGGGCTTCGCCACTCGAACCCTACAACGGCGAAATCGCCAAGGAAATGATTCGTGAGCATGTCAAATTCAAGCTGCTGTGCGCACAGGATCCCTACGCAGTGGTCGGGGTCCAACAGGCCTTCCAGCGCACCCCCGACCTGGTCGCTGGAGGTGCTGCCAACACCGATGCCGGCATTGCGCTGGTGCATAAATTAACTGGGCTGAACGCGCTTAACCTGATGAGCACGTCGAGCCACGCCCAACTCGAAGTTCTATTGCGCAAAGCCCTCGGCAGGTAAAATCAAGCTCGAATCGCTCAGGCAAATAGCGGTATCGATAGACTGCGAGATTCACTACACTATCCTCTCGTAAAAACAGACTGATAGAGATTCCAGTTGGATACCCAGACTCGCATTGCCGTCATCGGTGCCGGCATCGTCGGTTGCAGCTGCGCGCTGTGGCTGCAACAGAAAGGATTTGCTGTCACCTTGATCGACCCTGAGGACCCGGGCTCCGGCACCTCCTCGGGTAACGCGGGTACCATCGCCGATTACGGTTGCGTGCCGGTCAACAGCCCCGACCTGTTCAAACGCCTGCCGGCGCTGCTGACATCGAAAGACAGTCCATTATCGCTAAACTTCGGCTATGCCCTGTCTCATCCGTCGTGGATGATCCAGTTTCTGCGCCATTGCCGTACCGGCAAAGTCAATCACACCATCAGCCAGCTCGGTCAACTACTGGCAAAGACGTACGAGGGCCTTGATCCATTGCTGGACATGGCCGAAGCGCGCGACCTGATGCGTCAGCAGGGTTGCATGTACGTTTACCGCAATCAGCAGGAATTTATCAAAGCGAACCCCTCCAATCTTGCCAGACGAGCCCAGGGCAACGATTACACCGAGCTCGACCGCGCCGATATAAAGCAGCTGGAACCAGAGTTGAAATTACCCTTTGAGCGCGGCCTGCTATTTCCGGCGGCGAGTCACACGGTTAATCCGCAGGCACTGTGCCAGCGTTACTTCGAATGCTTTCAGCGCAACCAGGGCGAATACATTCCCCAACGGGCAATCAGCATCAGGGAAGATGCTGGTTCGGTGAATATTCAACTCGACGGTGGTGGCCAGCTGCAGGTCAGCCGCGTCGTGGTAGCAGCCGGTGCCTTTTCGAAAACCATCCAGGGCACCGCAACGAAGTCGCTGCCACTTGATACCGAACGCGGCTATCACATTCAATTCAGCAATCAGCAGCACCTGTTGACCCGGCCGGTATGCTGGAATGCCGCAGGCTTCTACGCCACGCCGATGGAACAGGGCATGCGCTTCGCCGGTACCGTGGAAATTGCCGGCTACGGAAAAAAACCCAACCCCGGGAATATTGCCTTCCTGACGCGCAAAGCCCACGAAATGCTTGAATTGCCCGACGCGCCTGATCAGGAATGGCTCGGATTCCGCCCGACACTACCCGACTCTCTGCCGGTCATCGGTTACAGCGGCGATTCGCAAAACGTGCTGCTGGCCTTCGGCCACCAACACATCGGACTGACGCTGGCGGGGATTACCGGCAAGCTCATCGCCGAACTGGTCAACGATGAACCACCGAGCCACGATATCGTGGCATTCAGCCCACGACGATTTTTGTGAACATGCGCTTCGACACTAAAAGAGTAGTGATTACCGGGGGAACCGGCGGCATTGGCCAGACCGTGGTTGAACTGTTCGCGCGCGAAGGTGCGCAAGTCATGTTTTCCGATCACAGCGAAGAGGATTGCAGCGAATATTGCGACAACCTGCGCGCCAGGGACATGCAAACCCGCTACCTGGCGGGCGACCTGCGACAGAAAAAGTTCTGCGAGGCGCTGATTGCGGAAGCGGTGACCCAATTCGGCGGCATTGACATCCTGATCAACAACGCTGGCATTATCCCGCGCGGTACGATTATCGAAACCACCGACGACATGTGGTTCAGCGCGCTCGACGTCAACCTGACGGCAGTCTTCTTCCTGTGCCGTGCGGCCATACCCCATATGCAGCAAGCCGGGGCTGGTGCCATCGTCAATACTTCATCAACCTGGGGCATTTACCCGGGGCCGGGTCACGTCGCCTACTGCACCAGCAAGGCCGCGGTCGCGGCGCTTACCAAAAACCTGGGGCGCGACCATGCCGGAGACGGCATTCGCATCAACGCGGTCTGCCCCAACGAAGTCAACACCCCGATGTTGCGTAGCGGTTTCCAGCGGCGCGGCATCGACCCGGACAATGCCATCGCAGAACTGGGCAAAACCGTGCCACTCGGCCATGTTGCCGAACCCGAGGAAATCGCCGACGTGATCGCATTCCTGGCGTCAGAAGAGGCCCGCTATGTCTGTGGCACCACCATCGAAGTGTCGGGCGCCAAGCCCGTTTATGGCTAAACATGGGCGCCCTGCAGGATAAAGTCATCGTGGTGACCGGTGGTGGACAGGGTATCGGGCTCGGTATCAGTCAAGTGCTACTCGAAGCCGGAGCCAGCTTGATCATCGTGCAGCGCAGTCCGCTTGCCGCAGAACTGACATCACAAGCGGTTGAATGGATCGAAGCGGATCTTGCATTAGCGGATAGTTTTAGCACGATTGAACATGCGATCAGTCGCAATCACGATCATGTCGATGTGTTGGTCAATAACGCTGGTTTCATGTTTGAGAAGACACTCGAAGAAATGCAGCTCGAAGACTGGAATCGAATGCTCGCCGTCAATCTCACGGCACCGGCATTCCTCAGTCGCGCCCTGCTGCCCCTGCTGCGCGCAGCCGGCGGCGGCAGCATCGTCAACATAGGCTCAATCGAAGGGCTCGCCGCAAATCCGCAACACGCCGCCTACTGCGCCTCCAAGGGCGGCGTACACGCACTCACCAAAGCCATGGCAGTGGATTTGGGAAACGACAATATCCGCGTCAACGCCATCGCCCCCGGCTGGATACGTTCCGATCTAAGCGATGATTACATCAATGGCCAGAAAGATCCGCAGACAGCGTGGGACGGACTGTATAAAATGCATCCCACAGGTCGGGTCGGTGAACCGCAGGATGTCGGCCGGCTCGCAGCTTACCTCGCCAGCGATGCATCGTCTTTTATCACCGGGCAGGTGATGGTGATCGACGGGGGCCGCACCAGTAAACTGCCACTGCCCTTTTAAACACTGAAGACAACAGGAGCGAACTATCCCCATGACAACAGCGGTCGACAAACTGGTGCAGGGTTACTGCAGCTACCGGGACGGTGCTTATGAAAAAAGCCGCCCGCTCATCGAGGATCTGGTCGAGCGTGGTCAGCACCCCGAAGTGGCGGTCATCGCCTGCTCCGATTCGCGCGTCGACCCCGCCATCCTGTTTCAGGCCGATCCCGGCGATCTGTTCGTGGTGCGCAATGTCGCCAACCTGGTGCCGCCAATGGAAGAGGAAGGCACCTATCACGGCACCAGTGCCGCACTCGAGTTCGCGGTCCTCGGGCTTGGCGTTAAACACCTGGTGGTGCTCGGCCATGCGCACTGTGGCGGAATAAAACTGATGATGGACGCGCAACCCGGCACCAGCAGCTTCAAATATGTGTCACCCTGGGTATCCATGCTGGCGGCCGCTCATCGCCGCGTGCTCGCGACCATGGGTCAGGCCGATGAAAAGGAACGTACTCGGGCCTGCGAGCAGAACGCGGTGCTGGTGTCACTGGAAAACCTGACTACCTTCAGCTGGGTACGCGAACGCGTCGAGTCCGGGGAATTACAGTTGCACGGCTGGTATGTCGATATCGCCGTGCCGCAACTCTCTGCCTACGACTGGGAATCCGGCAGCTTCAAACCCTTCAATTAGCATTTCTGCACAGTCTGCTCATGGCAACTGGTCGCCACGGCCTTCGGCAGGCTGTCGTTTAACGAAAAAAACCCCCGGTAGCTACCTTCATACAGTAGACCTTCGCTGCAGGCGCCGAAATAGGAATGTCAATGTCAGGCCCATTTAGATATAGTCGCGGGTTCTGAGTTAAGACTTTGTTTGTATAACAATCCCAAAACAAATAATGAGATTAACCCGAACCGGCAATTTGCCAAACCCTATATAAAGAACACCCGTAAGGAGGGCTCAATGAAACAACCCATTAAATCTCTAGTACTCGGTGCCGCTTCGGCTGCACTCATTCTGGCCAGTAGTGCCAGCCTTGCAGCAGGGCATAGCTGTAGCAACGACGGCTGGAACAAGGTCATGAAACGCGGCAAGATGGTGGTTGGCGTCAAGGCCGATTACAAGCCCTGGGGTTATCGCGACACCAGTGGCAACATCGTCGGCATGGAAGCGGACATGGCTAAAATTGCCGCCGATGCCATGGGCGTCGAACTCGAAATGGTCGCCGTGCAATCGTCCAATCGCATGCAATTCCTTGAAAATGGCAAAATCGACATGATGATCGCCACCATGTCCGATCGCGCCGACCGTCGTAAGCTCGTCGGCATCACCCAGCCCAATTACTACACCTCGGGCACCAATGTAATGTCACCCAAAGCCGTCGGCATCAAGAACTGGGAAGATCTGCGCGACAAGCCGGTTTGCGGCAAGCAGGGCGCTTTCTACAACAAGGTTGTCGCCGATCGCTACGGCGCCAAGATTGTTGCCTTTACCGGTAACGCCGAAGCCAAGCAGGCACTGCGCGACAAGAAGTGTATAGCCTGGGTCTATGACGATTCCTCAATCATGTCCGACCTGTCCTCTGGCAATTACGATACCTATGAAATGCCGTTAGCCAGCGAAGACGATAACCCCTGGGGTCTTGCAGTACCCATCGACGAGAAGGATTGCATCTTCGGCAACTTTATGTCGGGACTGACTTACAACCTGCACCAGTCGGGCAAACTCATCGAACTGGAAAAGAAATGGGGCATCCAGGCAACGCAATACCTGAAGGATCAGAACGCGCGCTTTGCTGACTGGATTCAGTAGTCCGTCAAGCTAATCATATGTCGCCCGGTCGCCGTCTGCTGCGACCGGGCACATTGCTAGATTCGCCACGATGAATTCTTTCCAACAGTATTTCTACGACCTGGCGCAAACGCACCCGAAGTGGAATTTCATTTATCTTTATGATCCGACGCAAACCGCCCGGGTAGTCGAAGGTTTCTGGATGACGCTCGAACTGTCGATCATTTGCGTCATCTTGAGTGTCGTGATCGGCGTGGTTGGCGCCTGGGCACAGGGTGCACATTCAAAAACACTGCGCCTCGTGGTGCAGGGTTACATCCAGTTTTTCCGTAACACTCCACCACTGGTGCAACTGCTGTTCTTTTATTTTGCGCTGGGGCAGTTTACCCCGACCTCCTCTCCCGATGGCTGGCTCGAAGTACCGATCATCTCCAATGTCGGCTGGGCCATTATCTCGCTGTCCTTTTTTGCCGGCGCGTTCAACGTCGAAATTTTCCGCGCCGGTATCGAGGCGGTGCCCGAATCTACCCAGGAAGCCGCCGAGGCTCTCGGCATGAACCGCTTGCAAATTTACCTGTATATCGTGCTGCCACTGGCCTTTCGCGTGAGTATGCCCGCGCTGAACAACAACCTGGTCAACCTGGTCAAAACCACTACCCAGGCACTCGCCATTGCAGTGCCTGAAT
>JAIBDO010000262.1 GCA_024686195.1 Gammaproteobacteria bacterium
AAAAATGAAAAAGTCGGTCGAATCCGGAGCATAGGTTGTCGACAGCGGCGCATAAAAAGTCCAGCCGAAGGCCGGTGCACCACTTTCCATGAAGGTCGTCGACGCCAGCATGGTAAAGGCAAATGGCAGAATCCAGAAGCTCCAGTTATTCATCCGTGGCAAAGCCATATCCGGCGCACCGATCATGATGGGGATTAACCAGTTAGCAAGACCAACGAAGGCCGGCATGATCGCCCCGAAGACCATCACCAGTCCATGCATGGTGGTCATCTGGTTGAAGAAGTGAGGTTCTACCCACTGCAGTCCGGGCTGGAACAGCTCCAGGCGAATCACCATTGCCATCGAACCGCCGTACAGCAGCATGATGAACGACAGCCACAGGTAAAGCGTGCCGATATCCTTATGATTGGTGGTGGTAACCCAGCGCATCAAGCCCTTGGCGGGCCCGTGATGGTCGTGATCATCGTGAGCTGCCGAGCCGTCTTGTGTGGTTTCGTTATACATCTGGTAATTCCCCTTTATCTTGCATTCTTGATCGCGGAGGGCTGGATCATGTCGCCTACGCTATTGCCTAAACTGTTGCGCTCGTAGGTAAGAACCGCTGCGATATCAACATCATTCAACTGGCCCTTGAAAGAAGCCATTGAGGTACCGGTCTTGCCATTCACCACGATATCGATGTGTCCAGCAGGATCACCATTGACGATTGCACTGCCGGTCATAGCCGGAAAAGCCCCCGGAATACCGGCGCCAGTCGCTCCGTGACAGGCGGCACAATTCGCCTGGTAAACCGTTTCACCACGCGCCACGAGATCCTGCATCGACCATTCCTCTTCACCTGCGGCCGCAGCGGCGGCAGCTTCAGCTTTCATTCCTGCGAGCCATTCCTCGTACTCCGGCTGGCTAACCGCATTCACGACGATCGGCATGAAGCCATGATCCTTGCCACAAAGTTCGGCGCATTGCCCACGATAAATACCAGGCTTTTCGATGATGGCCCAGGAATCGTTGATAAACCCGGGTATGGAGTCCTGCTTAACAGCCAGCGCCGGCACAAACCAGGCGTGAATAACGTCGTTGGAATGGAACAGAAAACGAATTTTCTTACCCACGGGGAGTACCAGTTCGTTGTCCACTTCGAGCAGATAATTTTCGTTGCTGGTGGGATCCTTTATGACATCACGGCTGGACTGAGCCAGGCTGCTGATAAAGCTCACGTCTTCATCAACAAAAGTATACTTCCATTTCCACTGGATTCCGGTCACCTGTAAAGTGATATCCGCATTGGTCTTGGCATCTTCAAGATCGAGCAGTGTTGCAGTTGCTGGTATCGCAATACCGATCAGAATCAACAGGGGCGCTACCGTCCAGATAATTTCAATCGTAGTGCTCTCATGGAAATTAGAGGCTACGGCACCTTTCGATTTACGGTGATGAAAAATTGACCAGGCCATCACGGCGAAAACGAGTACCCCGATCACCACGCAAATCCAGAACACCAACATATGCAGTCCGTAGAGATCCTGGCTAATCGGAGTGACACCCTCGGTCATGTTCAGCTTGTACTCGGCCTGTGCGACGGGCATGACCAGCATGGATAAAATACCCATAGCGACTGACGAAGAACATCGGGACAGCTTGTTAAATATCATTCTCAACTCCCTGGATAATGCGGTCGCAATTGTTATAGCCGATTTGTAATAGCAAATTACTATCGACTCGGCAGTCCGCACACCGGTATATAACCACAAAAATGCCCTCTGAAAAAAAGCATTCAGAAGGCCCTTAAATCAAACGCGAATTATACAGTCTTTCAATTGAAAGGCTAGCGCATCCTTCTCCCAATTGGTAAGAAAACTACCCACCTCGACACTTTCTCCAGACATGCCAATAGCGAGCTTGCGCCTTGCTCTCAGGCCATCGTGACGGACGTCGACAACACGCACCCAGGGCGTCTGGAATTCCCAGCACTGATCGACCTTCTGCACACCTTTTTCAATTCGCGTGTAGCTTCGATCGAGGGTAATCACCTCGCGCCGGTAAACTTTGCGCGAGGTAAAGTAAAGGCCGCTTCCCAGCGCCAGCATTTCGATCCCGGAAAACGGCAGCACCAGCCATAATCCCTGCAGGGTGAAGAACAAACCAACGGCGAGCGCCACCACGCAGGTGAGGAGGTAAAACGCAAGCAGTTGACGCCAGCTGATGGAGCAGTTGGGGGATAACACGAAGCGATAACCCTCTCCGGCACTAACTTTGTCAACACTGATCATTCAATACATATCATCAGAATAGTCGACGCCTATTTCATCACTTTGTCAGAGCTGCGACAATAGCCTAATCGATGATTTTTTCAGGACGCACGAAGTGGCAGACACAGGCAGTAGCAACAATCAGGACAGCGAACCGGTAAGGGATCTCAGTTTCTGGGAACTCGTGAAGAGCACGTCCTCGGCATTCGTGGGCGTCCAGAGCAACGCAAACCGTGAACGGGATTTCAGCCGTGGCAAGCTTTCACATTTTATCTGGATGGGACTGCTGTTCGGGCTGCTATTTGTGCTGACTCTGATAGGTGTCGTACAACTGGTACTGCACTTTACCGGCCACTGAGCAACCTGCGAGGCTCCCCACAAAAAACTTAAAGAGGAACTTAAAGGACCCAGCCGCGCAGGAACAGCCGCGCGTAGTGATCAACCAGCAGGAACGCAAACAGCAGCGTCAGGTAATAAATAGAGTAGCCGAAGGTCTTCATCGCAATAATATTCGGCTGCTCCTCACGATAGAGCCGCACCGCGTAATACAGGAAACCAATGCCGAGCGCGACTGCACCGGACAGATAGATCAAACCGCTCATCTGTATGATAAAGGGCATCATCGTCACAATGAACAGCAGGATCGTGTACAACAAAATTTGAATCTTGGTGAAGTTGACACCATGGGTCACCGGCAACATCGGAATGTCGGCCTTGGCGTATTCTTCTCGACGACGAATCGCGAGCGCCCAGAAATGCGGGGGCGTCCACACGAAAATAATCAAAAACAACAATAGCGCTTCTGTCCCGACCGAGCCGGTAACAGCGGTCCAGCCCAGCAGCGGGGGAGCCGCCCCGGCAGCGCCACCGAGCACGATATTCTGCGGCGTCGCGCGTTTCAGATACATGGTGTAGATCAGCGCGTAACCAACCAGCGAGAAAAAAGTCAGGACCGCGGTGAGAAAATTGACAAAGACTATCAATATCGCGATACCCAACACGCCAATGCTGAGTGCAAAAATCAACGCCGACTTTTGATCCAGATCACCACTGGCCAACGGCCGATTGCGGGTTCGATCCATGATACGGTCGATATGTTCATCGACCACGTGGTTGATTGCAGCACCCGAAGCCGCGGCAAGACCAATGCCGAGCAGGCCGAAAACGAAAATATCAAGCGGGGGCAATCCCTCGGCAGCGAGCAACATGCCCACCATCGCGGTGAACACAATCAGGTAAACCACTTTGGGCTTGGTCAGACTGTAATATTGCGACCAG
>JAIBDO010000048.1 GCA_024686195.1 Gammaproteobacteria bacterium
CGACTCGTCCTGCCCGTTGACGGCGGACAGCATCAGGCCGACGGGGGCTTCGCCCTTCTCGTGGCAGGGGAGACTGATCGCGCAGCCATTGAAGTAATTCACGGTTGCGGTATTACGCAGGCAGCGCATATTAACCCGACGCGCATTTTCATCATCATTGGTTTCCGTGATTTTCGGAGGAATGCAAACCACGGTCGGGTAGAGCAGCGCGTCGGCCTGTAGATCGGCGAACTCGCGTTCGAATGCTTCGACCACCCTGTTGCGAGCCTCGATTCGGCCTTGTTGCTCGGCATCGCTGATGTCGGCGCCGAGGCGCAGGCGCGTGCCCACGAAGGGGTCGTATTCGTCGAAGTGCTGCTCCAGCATGTCGCGATGGAAATCCCAGGCCTGGCGCACCACTAGCGGACGCTCGAGGAAGAGATCGTCGCAGTCGTCGAGTATGGGTAAGGATTGCTCGCGGATGTTGACCCCGGCCGCACGCAATACCTCGACTGCTGATTCAAATGTGTTGCGTACTTCTTCATCCAGATCATTCATCACTTGCGCCCCGGGGATTATCAACTTGAGCTGTGCCAGGTCGGCCGGAATCAGGCGCGGTAATTCGTCGGTGGACGTTGTCCTGCCGCACATCAATTGATCGAGGATAAAGCAACTATCGACATCCACCGCGAGGGGACCGGGTGCGTCGAGGGTGGGTGACAGCGGATAAATTCCCTTCAGCGACATGCGCCCATAGCTCGGTTTGACTCCGACTACGCCGTTGAAGGCGGCAGGAATACGACAGGAACCGGCAGTATCCGAACCGAGTGCGGCCGCAACGATTCCCTCTGCGACTGCTACCGCACTGCCCGAAGACGATCCGCCCGGCAGGCGCCGGTGGTCACGATCCCAGATCGACAGGGGCGTGCCGTAATGAGCGTTCGTGCCGATGCCGGAATAGGCGAATTCGCTCATGTTGGTGCGTCCGAAGAAGAGCAGGCCGGCATCACGCAGCGGTGCCACCACCTCAGCATCGGCATCTTCGGGTTGTGCGTAATACTTGCGCACGATCGAGCCCGCGAAGGTCTTTTCGTTGCGGATATTGAATAAGTCTTTAAGCGCGATGGGGATGCCCGCCAATGGTGACATTGACTGTGATTTTTTACGCCCGCGATCAATGGCATAGGCCAGCCTGACCAGCCCGGGATTGATCGTGGTGAAAACCGATTTTGATTGATGGGCGCGTTCGAGAGCACGCTCTACCAGCTGACTGGCAGTGGTTTGACCGCCGTATAATGCGGCGGAAAGTTCACGTAAGCCGGGCATATTCATTCCTCTGGAAAACGGTAGTCGAGCATATTCTGGTAAGCCCACTGTGAATAAACCTTGTCCGCTCGCAGGCAGTGCTGTTCAAGTTCATCCTGTGTTTTGTAGTCCCAGTCGTGCAGCTTACCTTTGGCCAGCGCTTCGCGCAGAAAGATACGACGGCGCTGGCTGGCGATAATGTCGCGCGTCAGGGCTTCGTTATCCCAATGACCTTTCACCAGGGCTGACAGTGAGGACCTGGCGTCCTGGTATTCAGGGTTATCAATTTGATTAACTTTTTCATTGGGATCGCAGGCAAGGTCGAACAACTGATGCGGATCGACCGCGCTGTAGATATATTTGAGCTGCCCCTGTTTCACCATCAACAGCGGCGTGGTGGCACCTTCGGCAAGGTTCTCGGCATAGACCGGGTGATCCCAGCTGGAAGACGACGTGGTGGCCAGGTCCCACAGGCTGTGACCCGCAACCGGCTCAACCAGGCTTGACTGTGAGCTGTCACCGGCGATATCGAGCAAAGTAGGCAGCAGATCGACCAGCGATACATTGCTGGAGACCCGGCGAGCAGCAATTTGTGGATGGCTGATGATCAGCGGAATCCGGCAGGCTTCCTCGAAAAAGCTCTTCTTGTACCACAGGCCATGTTCGCCGAGGAGCTCTCCGTGATCGGTCGTCAGCACGATGACCGTGTTATCCGCCAGACCGGTTTCCTCCAGTATGGAGAGCAGTTTGCCGATGCAGTCGTCGAGATAGCTGATGGATCCAAGATAGGCATGCCGCGCCACGCGGATCTGTTCTTCGCTGGGCGCTTTGCCGGTGAGGCCGTACTGCGCAATCAGTCGCAGGCTGTAAGGGTCCATGTCAGCCTGTGCGGTATTGACCTCGGGCAGGCTGACGTCGTCATGTTTGTAGCGATCCCAGTGCTGCTGGCGACATTGAAACGGATCGTGCGGGTGCGTGAACGAGGTGAACAGCATAAATGGCCGCTCGTCGTTGCCGCGGGCGAGATCGTAAATCTTGCGGCCGGCGCGATGACAGACTTCATCGTCGTATTCGATCTGGACGTTGCGCTTGCAGATTCCGGCATCGGTGAAAGTGACGACGTCATTGCCGAATTTGGGACGCACTTCAGTCCAGTCGCCGGTCCAGCCAAAGTCGCCGGGATAGATATCGGTGGTGAGGCGTTGTTCAAAACCGTGCAGTTGATCAGCACCGACAAAATGCATCTTGCCCACCAGGCTGGTCTGATAGTCAAGATGACGCAGGTAATGGGCGAAGGTCGGCGTCGACGAGGTAAACTCGGCGCCGTTGTCGTAGGCGCCTATGGTCGAGGCCAGCTGCCCCGACATCATCGAAAAACGCGACGGCGCGCACAACGGGAAGTTGGTATAAGCCGAATCGAAAACTGCACCGTTGGCGGCCAGGGAGTCGATGTGAGGCGTGCTCGCAATCGGGTAGCCGTAGGCGCCAAGGTATTTGGCTGCGAGCTGGTCTGCCTGGATAACCAGGATATTCGGTCTGTTACTAGCCATTACTGAAGCCCTTTGGTCACTGGCTGATTCCAGCGCTATGCCGGTCAGTTTAACCAATTCCGTCGGGCCGTGCGATGTGCTCCCTGCGAACTACTCCTTGAGCACGATCTCCAGCCTGTCGGAAAAGGAACTGAAATTATGTTGAGATATGTGAGTTTCGAAGCCCGCTGCGTAAACAGCGATGGTCAGCTGGTTGCCGCCGAGCTCGGCGAACTCGAAGGCACCATTGGCATCGGTCGTTATTGAGCGATGCGAGAATGAATGGTATTCGTCGGTGGCAAATGCTGACTTCAGTGTGACCGTCACTTGAGCGAGCGGTGTGCCGTAGCCATCACGGACCCAACCGGATAAGTGATAGCTACCGCGATCAATCATCAGGGTCAGATTACGATACTCACCCGGTTGCAATTCCAGGCCCTTGATACGGAAGTAATCTGACTGACTGGTAGCGATGCGCCAGGCACCCGCGGGGAAACCCCTCAGGCTGAAAAAACCACTGGAGTCACTGCGGATAAGGCGATCGGGGTAATCCAGCGAGAGGTGGCGCAAACTCAGCTCGAAGTCGGCTACCGGCGCGCTATTCCTGTCTACGATTAACCCGTCGACGTCAACCAGCTGCACGCGCTCAAGCACGATGCTGCGCAAGCGTTCGGCGTCGGCGTCGGTGAAGCTGTCGAGGGTGAATCCAGCGTAGTCGTCTCTGGCTTCGATACGCAGCTGATACTGGCGTTCAGGCACCAGTTGCAAGGTAAACTCGCCCTGTTGATCACTCATCACACGCACACCGGAAATGCTTTCACCGCCGAAGCCCTGGCTTGTGACCTCGATTTCACGATCGGCCAGTGCGGATCCTGATGCATCGCCGATGCTGCCGCTGACCGCCACGGTGAGTTCCTCCGTTTCGAGCGGTTCATCGATTGCGCGAGTATCGGTTTCGATGCCTGGTGCGTCGGGCGTTATTACCCCCGGCAGTGCGTTTGCCTCCTCGACCGGGGGCGCTTTTGGGGTTACGGCTTCAATACCACCCTGGTGCTGTGCAATCTTTGCCATCGGCAACAGCAGGAACAGGGCGGCACAGGCGACGGCGATCGCGAGGATTAGAAATGACAGAGGTCTGGCCATGGTTGTCGGATTACGCCGATCGATTCTGGTTAGCGGCGCGGCATATCCATGGTTGGGTTTTCATCGAAGAAACCGTCGGCCATCCAGTGGAAGCCGGCGTATACGGTGGGCTGCACCGGCCAGTCCTCGGGGCGCGGCCAGTGGTGGTAGTTGACCGTGTGCCAGACCACGATGTGTTGGTTATCGATGTCGCGATCTGCTGTGGTCCACTGCGGTAGACCATCGCCACCGGCGTGTTGATTGGGAAACCAGCCCGCGGGATAAAGCTCGTCTGGGTTGTGCGCGGTCACCCACAGATGTTTGTACATGAACGCGGCTCGCTGGCCCATCGATGAATCCGGCTGTTGCAATGGATAACTGTTAGCACCGGGTAGCAATTTATAGGCAACCGGCTCGCCGAACTTGTTGTGCACATTCGGATTCAGCACGCGCCAGTAGCGCGACTGGCGCGCATCGACTTCGCGTTGTGCCTGGCTCTCCGTCTGGAATCGAGTTTCTTCACAGTGGATTGCATTGCCGTAAGGGCTGTCAGGCCCCGTCTCTGCGGCCCTGAAATTCATCTCGCTGACCGAGTTGTGCTCGCCATCGAGCGCCATATCGAAACGGAAACTGAATACATGCTGATGCACATGCGACTCGACGCCGTCACCGATCTGGCGTCCATAGGCACTTGCCTGTCCGTTCTCGAGTGCCGATGGAAACGGAATACCGGTTGCCTTGACTTCGACACCGATGGTGCCGTCGAGATAGAAATACCAGAAGAAACCGTAAACGTAGTTGCCGATGGTGGCAATCGATGAGACCACCAGCCTGCGCGAGCGGGTTACCGTCGTTTGACCCGCGGACGGTGCCGAGTATTTCCACAGGATTCCATAATCTTCCTCGTGCATGCACACTGCATTCTTGATCAGCTGCGGTTCGCCCTGCCAATCGTGAGTCCAGATGTCGAAATAATGAATATGGCCCAGGCAGTCGCAGCCGAGCGTGAGTGAGTCGAGCGAGACACCGATGCCGTACTCGCCGGTATCGAAAGCGTTACGCCTGAAATTGGCGGCGCGTGGATCGCCGTAAGGGACGACCATTTCCGCCATCGAGGCACGCTTCATCAGTGGGCGCAGGCGGCCCTGATCACGAATGCCGATGTCGTAGAGCACCAGGCCATCGCGTTGTGCGAAGCCAACCTGTAACTCCCAGTCGTGCCATTTAACCTGGTAACCGTCGACTTCGAAGCTCGGTCCGTCGGGTTGGGTGATCTCGATTTCCGTAAGATCATCGCGTTGTTCGAGGCGTCTGATGGGACCCGGGTCGGGCGGTATCGGCACCACGCCGAAATCATCGATGCGGATGATCTCACGTGTCGCCAGATCGAATACCGGATGCAGGTTGCCAATCGGTCGCGCATAGGGGTTATCACCGGCGTCATTCATCAGCCAGCAATGTCCGTAGGCAATGCGCCTGTTTTGCTCTTCCGGATTACCGAAATTACCGGCCGACCAGCTTTCGATCAGCACTCGTGAGGCATCGTCGAGGCCGCGTTTGGCCAGCGCCTGCAGAAACCCCGGGTGCACGCGTGCCAGTTCGCAGGCCATCATGAATTCGTCGGGTACGATGCGCGCCTGCGCGCCCTCGATGTGCTGCCAGTCGTGCAACGAATCGCTGTCAAACACTACCACCCCGGTGAGGGTGCGGTTGCTGGTGGCTTCGTAACAGCAGACATAGGCGCCACGCTCTGCGGGATAGCGCCCGGACTCATCGAGGCTGATGGTTTCGAACCAGGCGCCGGGGTCGAGCCCGGCATCGCGGCGGACCACGGCGACGGCCTGGCGGATTTCGGCCTCGTTCAAAGGCGCGTTCAGTTTGTTCATCATGGACTATCTCGCTCAGCAGACTGGCATGTTACAGAAAAAGCCCACAACAGCGAAGCACCGGGCAGCAATGGATAGTATGGCGATGATGCTGGCGCGAGAAGCGCTATCGAATTATAAGGCGGCGATGATCAATGCGGCTGCTTTTTGCTGGTCCGGTGCTCCAAGCCTTGAATTCGAAAGGAAGGCCATGATAAAGAAAAGTGGCGATCGACGCGCTGATAGCCTGCTCGATACCACTGCCCGTAACGGCCGACAGGTCAAGGAGGGGGCTTAGCGGTTGTGAGGCGCTACATAGCGGTCATAGAGTTCCTGTGCCAGCCAGTTGCCGCGGCGAATTTGATCCCAGCTCATTTTGGGTTCGATGAATTTGAGCTTGCGTTGGGCACGTCGTGAATGCTGAAAGGCGGCGACCTTGCACCAGGCATATGATCGGGAATAACTTTGCGCGACACCCTGTCCGCGCGCATACATCATGCCGAGTCGATGCTGCGCCTGGCGCGAACCCCTTTTGGCGGCGACTTTATACCACTTGAAAGCCTGCTCGAAATCGCGCGTCTTGCGGTTGCCCTTGTGGAACAGTTCGCCCAGCTCGAACTGGGTAGTACAACTTCTATCCTCAGCGTAAGTCACCATTGGCAGCTCTCTTAACCTCTGCGTTGTGAAACCGAGCAACGATAGTAGCGAATCGAACCGCGTGATTTTGTGATCGAATTAACACTGGATCCGCTTTAACCCATTCGGGTGATTCGCGGCTTGCAGGTGTCTGTTATGGTTACACCATAAAAAAATAGATGATCACCGATGGCAAAACGCAGGCATCAACGCCAACGCAGTCATAAGCGTGGTCATTGACCCGAAGAGGAGTAAGCAATGAACACCCGCTACAACAAGCAAAGGCCCCTTGGCGAATCCGATGCCGTTCGCAGTGAAGACTTCTGGCACTCAGTGTGGAAGCTTATCGAAGGTAGCCCCGTTGATGACGTACCCCCGTCTAAAGGGGAAGCGTCGTTGCAACCCCCTCGGGATTATGTGCAGGACGCCGACAGCCACAGCGTAAACTCGCGATTCTGAGCCGCATCATCGACTGGGTGATGGTTTATGGGTGGTGGCAGATTTCCGGCTGTCGCTAAATATCTGCTTTCCGAAGTCGATCATAGAATCTCAGACAGCAGATTTTAGTGTCTCTCTGGGAGAAAAAAGACACTCAGAATTGGTATTTCAGAGTCCGAAAAGTGCCCGCTACAGCCGCCCAACGGTTACGCCCGGCCCTGTTCTTGATTTCCACCAGACATGGCCTGCGAATATGAGATAATGCACCGATGCCTGGTGAACACGCAAGATTATCCCCGAGCGCAGCTGATCGCTGGTTTGCCTGCCCGGGCGCACCCGATGCAGAGCAAGGCTTACCCGACACGCCAAGCCCGGCAGCTGATGAGGGAACGACAGCTCATGCACTGCTTGAAGCGGCGCTAGGAGCGAGACAGGCACCTTCTGACTGCACCGACATACCAGGCGTCAACCCTGAAATGATACAGCACGTTACTGCTGCGTGGCGGCTTGTGGCGGGTATGCAGGCGGGGTGCGATCGATTGGCGATTGAAATGAAGGTTGAGCCCGGCAAGGTGTTTAAACGTGATGATTTGTGGGGAACCAGCGATATCGTGATCGAGCATGGCAATCACCTGACAGTATTAGATTTTAAATATGGACGCTGGCCGGTCGATCCTGTGAATAGTAAGCAACTGCAGATCTATGCCGTCGGCGCAGCCGCACAATCACTGCAGCGCATCGAATCATTTACGCTGGGAATTATCCAGCCCCGCACCGCAGGCCCGCCATTGAAGCTGTGGCAAGTTGATCGTGTTGGGATGGCAGGCTTTGCGAAGCAGCTAAGCCAGGCAGCAGAGGCCACCGATGATCCGGCAGCGCAGCGTGTGACGGGTGATCACTGTAAATTCTGCAAAGCCAGGAGCATCTGCCCGGATCACAAAAAAAAGAAATAAACCGGGCACCCGATTTACACAATTGAGAGGCGGCTACGTGTCCTAAGCCGACATTTCCGCTCCATCAACTGCTGCCGAAACCGGAACCAATATGAAATATCAAACGAGGACAATTTCCGATTTCATACTGTAAAGAACATATAACACTTCTTCTTTTTCGCGCTGACCGATATTATTTTTTTCCAATGCTTCAAGAGCATCGTCAAGTACAGCTATAAATTCGTCGCCATCTATATTCATACCCTTGTGAGTGGCGAGCATATTTTTACCTTTATAGACATCAGGCCCACCTGTTCCTGAAATAAAGAATGTGGCAGCCCCATTTTTAACAGCGGCCACATCACTGCCTGCATATCGCGGGGCTATACGTGGATTTGCTAAATGTATATCCACAAGGTCACTGGCAAGCCTGGTAATTCCTTCTGTCCCACCTAGTCTTTCGTATAGCGAAGTTTCCATAATTTATCTGCCCGATTGTTAATAGAAGAGACGAAAGCCTAGCATGAGAGAAATTGAAATTCACGAATTGAACTTGCTAATGGATAACAGACGCCCAACCAACAAGAAAAGGCTTCCGCCAAGTGCACTGACCGGACCCCTGTGATCTGAGAGTAGGCGGCGAACTTCGGCCAACAGGAGTCATTGATGAACCAGGTAATCCATGTGAGGATATGAGAACAAACAGTCGCATATCACAATTTTCGCGCGTGTAACATATGTCAGTATTCGTGTGTGTTACATAATCACCTGTCAGGCACACACTCAAATCCATTTTATTTTGGGGAATGACATCTCAGTAAAGACGGTTAATGAAGAGGCAGCTCAAACGGTATCCCCTCGCCAGTGGATCAGATTAGTTGTGGTGTATCTCCTAATCCCGCTGATTTTATTCATATGCGGTGGGGACCTCGGCTGGGGGCAAGCGTGGTTATATTCCATGTTGATCCTGGCCGCTGGTATTGGTGGTCGCATGTGGGCAGAACAACGACATCCCGGTTTAACATCCGAACGACAAAATATTGAAAATATCCAAAACGCAAAAGCCTGGGACAAAGTGCTTGCTCCACTGATGGCGGTGAGTATTGGATTTCCGATGGTCATTGTAGCAGGGCTGGATCACCGCTATAACTGGTCCTCCGAATTTCCGCTATGGCTCATCGTGATTGGCTTCATTTTTATCTCGCTTGGATACGCTTTCGCAGCATGGGCATTGGCAGAGAACCGCTTTTTCTCCAGCGTGGTGCGCATACAGACGGATCGAGGGCATGTGGTGTGTGACAGTGGGCCGTACCGGTTTGTGCGGCATCCGGGTTATGCCGGAAATATTCTTGCTCTGTTCGGTATTGTTCTTGCTCTGGGCTCGGTATGGACACTGATTCCTGCGGCGCTAGCATCAATCATCGCGGTGATTAGAACCGTACTTGAAGACCAGACTTTACAGGAAGAGTTAACGGGCTATCGAGACTATGCACGACGCGTGCGCTATCGGTTGATTCCTGGGATATGCTGAGAGACCGGAGTGGTAGATGTCCCAGATCAGAGATTGAGGTCCAACCGAGAGAGTTGCGCGCCGCCTGACAAGGGCGTTCAAGTGGACCCGATGCCGCTCTACTCATTGGGTCATCGCTGAGCCTGCGTTAAACTGAAAATAATCGTTTTTCACCATGGTAATTGGAGGCGATGGGTAAATACTTTCTCACTTTATTGAAACTACTGCCAGGGCTGTTGTTCCTGGGCGGACTCGGTTTATATATATTTCGTGTACCGCTTATGGACAGTCTGCTGATTGGTCAGCTAACGCGGCTCGGTGTTCCACTTAGCTCCCTCACCGTCAAAGAGGTTTCACTGAACGAACTTGAATTGGGCAAGCTGTCACTCGGTGCTGCAAACGAATTGCGGGCAGATAAAATAAACGCCACATGGACATTGCCGGGCTTGTTGCAGGGGGAGCTGCAAACGGTGGAGATTAGTGGTCTGCAGTTATTGCTCGACCTGACTGGAAAAAACCCTCCTCTCGGATCGCTACAGAAAGTCATTGGGAATGAAGGCGATCCCGAAAATAATAAGCTTCCACAGGTATCGCTGCTCGATGCAAAAGTCGATCTACACACCACATCGGGTAATTTTACAGTCAATTTACATGGTGACGTTAAACCAGGATCGTCAGGCGGAAAACTCATAGCCATCAATGTTGAGGCTACCGCAGAACCAGGCCATGTCATTGCTGATCTTACTGCAACGCTGGAAGCCGACGGAAAACTGCAGGGAGTGGTAACGGTATCGGAAGCCGCACTGTCATTACCCGATGTATATATTTCTGAAATACGAGGCAAAAGCTCCTTCGAATGGAAAGATAATCAGCCGCAGGCTATCAGCGCCGATTTTGTTTTGTCACATATCGGCCTTCCTGGCGGTGGGCCACAGGACGAAGCCTTTGAGCAGGGCGTAATCACTCTGCAAATGAATGCGACGGATGTGCGCATAAAAGGCGAATTATTGGCGGCAGAACAGGCGTCTGTACTTGCTTTTACTGTGGCGTTGAATGATTACCGACATCAACCCGGCATCGTAGCTGATGTCGCGGCAGAAGTGAGTGCTGACAGTGTTATCTGGCGTTTACTGGGACTGTCTCAGCCAGACAAAGGATCTGCCAGCTTGACAGTGAGGGCTGACGGGAAAGCGCCTGCATTGCGGACAGCTGGTGACAACTGGCGAAGCTGGTGGCAGCACAGCACACTGCAGGGCCAGGGCATTCTCCGGCTGGACGGACTCGATTTCGCACAAAAAGTTGCTGATCTCAACGGTGATGTTGAGATTAAAACGGAATTGGCTGATGGTTTGGCAAAATTGACGCTGGCAGAAGACAGCAGCATCGAAGCCTCCGGCCTGGATACTGATTGGGCCGGGCGTCTCGGAATACCCTCGCTGCTGCTCACTGAGCTAGAACCGGATGCAAAACTGCGCATTAGGAGTAAGGGTGAAAATAGTGCAAAAGTAGCTATCGACATGAAAGCCGACGGAACTCAAATGGATCTTGCAACAGATCTGGAGTTAATCGCTGATAAAGCGCGAGCCGACATCAGCGCACAGGCAGAGGTTACCATTAGTCGGCAAAACCAGGTGACGGCATTCAAACTGGGTCAGGTCAATATCATCTCTTCAGGATTTAAATACGCCGCTAACACGATCGACAAATTGACTTTGAGCGGCAACTTGCAGGGGTCAGCCGATACATGGACGGGGGAGCTGGACCTTGCCGCAGATGCAAAACGATTTCAGCTCGAACAGCTGGATGCGCGTAACACAAGCGTTACTTTGCCAATGCGGGTCAAGGTCAACGAACAAGGCGGGCAACTGTCACTACGCAAGCCGGGAAAAATGACAGTTACAGAACTTGCACCGTTCAAGGCGTATCGAGTTAAAGGGCCTCTGGAGTTGCTCCTTCCCAGGTCGGACATCCGTTTTGTGTGGGGGTCTCAGGGTGTGTCGTCAGAAAATCAGATTACGCTACAACCCGGCAGCTTCACATTGCTTGTTAACCGTGATGACGCGCCGGCACTGGAAATGGAAGTTCGTCCCGGAAGGATTTTGCACGCGGGCAGGATGGAAACTACAGGCCAGTTCAATGGCAAGAGCACTATCAGTGCCGCAGGCATTACTTTGCCGCAATACCGGGTTCAACTGGAAAATATCACAACTACGATACGCCACGATGAGCCAGGCGACCTTCAACTCGCCGATTTCAGAATCGGTCGGCTGCAGCATCTGGCGCCTAAACCTTATTTCGCGCCTATCAATCTGGCCGGCAATGTGACGCTAGGGCCCAAGCGTTTATTCATGAATGCCCTTGGCGGCATCCCCGGCAAACAATATTTGAAATTAGCTGCCGTGCATGGACTCGATACGGGCGAGGGTAACCTGAAGCTGGATATTACTCCGTTGACATTCTCACCCGGAGCACTGCAACCCGTCGCGCTTTTCCCTGAACTGGCCATGCTGGAGTCCGTCAGTGGCTCTGCCAGCACCAGTAGCCACGTCAGTTGGTTGAAACAGGGTATTACAAGCGGCGCTGAGATGAATTTACAGAATCTGTCTTTTACCCAGAATGGAACCACTATCAGCGGTCTGTCAGCCACGTTACAACTGACTGACCTGTTATCACCCAAGAGTCCTCCGCAGCAAAAAATAACCATTCAGCGTATCGATCCTGGTGTTCTCATGGAGAATATGGAAATCATATACAAAATTCAGGGGACAGACTCAGCTCAGCTTGTCATCGACAAGGCCCGGCTGTCTATGATCGGCGGTACGCTGTCAACAGGCCCTACTGTGGTCGATCCATTATCCAGCTCTACCAACGTGGTATTTCAAGTGGCTGATCTCGACCTTGAGGCGCTGTTCAAGCTGATAGATGTTGAGGGGCTTGCAGGGGACGGGCGTCTTGACGGCAGTATTCCTATGACCTTAACAGATGATTCTGTTTCGATTCAAGACGGCGTGCTTGCCGCAAAAAAGCCCGGGATACTTCGCCTTAAATCAGAAAAGGTGTCGAAATTACTGGCAGGCAGCGCTGAAGATGTTGATCTGCTGTTGCAGGCACTGACGGAGTTTCACTACACCGAACTGATATTTACATTGAATAATTCTGCTAGCAATGATCTGCTGACCACACTCTCTTTGCTTGGCAATAATCCGAATGTCCTGGAAGGGCGGCTATTTCGTTTGAATATTAATCTGGAAAGTAATATCAGTGACATCCTGGAGACCCTCAGCCAGGCTTATGGAGTATCCAGTAAAGCCCTTCAGCGAGCGTTCAGATTACACTAAGCATACTGTCCATCGTTGATGACCGGGGTAGAGTGGCATTTGGTTTACTGCTAAGCTGACGTTGTAATTGGCAAGCAATCATACGCTAAGGTAATGTGAAAATAACCTGGAGTGAGTACGATCTATGCGCAGGAGCTATCATATAAATTTTGTTTCAGTTGTCGCAGCGCTGATGCTCATGACGGCCTGTACACCAACTGTCAAAGTAGAAGCACCAACGGAACCGATCACGATCAACCTCAATATCAAACTGGATGCTGATGTGCGCGTGAAACTGGAAGAGCAGGCAAAAGAAGATATTGAATCCAATCCGGATGTTTTTTAATCAAAGTATTTACGGGTAAGTATATTTTTCGGGAGGGCAGCATGCTGCGAAATTGTAGTTCAAGTTTCTACAGACCTATCATGATGACTATCGTGGTATTTTTACTGGCGGGTGGAATCACGGCCTGGGCCGGTTCCCTTCAGGACTTGCGTGCTTCCGGCGCACTCGGTGAAAGTACGAGTGGCTATGCGGTGGCACGTGATCCCAGCGCAACTGCAGAGGTTGCCTCCATCAACGAGAAGCGCAAGGAAGTTTATGCGAAAAAGGCGGCTGCTCAGGGCGTAAGCATAGATCAGGTAGGTAAGGTTTATGCGAAGGAGATATTCAAGAAAGTCCCGGTTGGCACCTGGATTCAAAACGAGCAAGGCCAGTGGTTAAGGAAATGAAAATCTTTCAGTCGTTGTCACCGAGGGCGACGATTTAATTCGAGATATCGCGTGTTAAGCTGGAACTGGAATTATTCCATTCCCTAAGTGCAGCTGGCTTTTTATCCCGATGTCCGATTGTGGTCAAAGATTGCTTCCCACCGCGGTTCGTTGAGGATCTCTATAGCGACTCGTTCTCGGAAGCCCATCTAATTTACTCAGTGTCTGCAGTTTGCAGCACGCTGCCTCCCTCGATTCTCCTTTCAGTATCTCCTTCACGCCCTGAGGTGTTCAGTCAAGCTGATTCAAGCATTTCCTTCTTTTTGAGCAGGGGTGACCCGCGTCGCTCCAGAGCTTTCAGATATTTAGATTCGCCGTATGCGACACCGGACTGCCAGCAACGGTAAAGAATACGTATCCACTTAAACGCTAACGACCTGACCGCAGCCTGGTAGGTCGATCCCTTAGCACGCTGCTGTCGATAATACGCTCCCGCCCAGTAGGGTTTGTTGATGGTTTGCGCCGCCCATTCGACGAAAGTCTGACGCATAAATGTCGGGCATTGTAATCGCCAATGCACCCAGTGCTTCTGCCCACTGCGTTCAGTTACCGGTGCAATACCCGATAGCTTCTGGACATCGCCAGCACTGGAAAAGCGCTCTCGCTGCTCACCGAATGCAACCATCAACCGGGGTGTGAGTGATGGACCTGCTCCCGGCAGTGGCTGGAATAAGGCATAGTCGGGATGCTGAGAGGCCAGCTTCGTGATTTCATCATCGAACTGACCGATTGCCTTGAACATTAACTCCAACTGCTCAACCAGAACCAGGACCTGCATCCGATAAGGCACGATCACCGCTTCATCCAGGGTGAGTGGACTTGCCGATTTGATCGCTCGGCGGCGGCGTTCGACCACATCTTCACGGTACATGTGATGTTCGTGGAAGAATTGCTTGAGCGTGTTGGCACGCGCACGCCTGGCTTGCGTCAGCGTCGGCCAGCGTTTCACA
>JAIBDO010000187.1 GCA_024686195.1 Gammaproteobacteria bacterium
AGCGACAGCCTGTTACAGACCGACCTTGATGAATCCGCCAAAGATGCGCTGATGCAGGTTTACCGCAAATTGCCGGCCTACGACGATGTGCCCGCCAGTTTGCAGGCGCTTGCCGATGCCGGCTTTCGCATGTTCGCTTTTTCCAATGGGGTCGCCGACGACGTTAGCGGCCTGTTGCAACACGCCGGCATCGATCAGTATTTCGAAGGCGTGGTCAGTGTCGACACTATAGGAACCTTTAAACCCGACCCTCTGGTTTACCGGCACTTCATCGAAGTCGCCGCTACCGATGCCGATCACTGTTGGCTGGTATCGAGCAATGCCTTCGACGTTATCGGTGCGGTTTCGGCGGGAATGAAAGCGGCCTGGTTACAGCGCTCGAGCAGCACCGTGTTTGATCCATGGGGGATCGATCCGACCCGCGTGATTCATGGGCTCGAGGAATTGATAAAAGAAATTGTCTATTAAATACAGTGAGTTATAATTCTAAAAATATTTTGTTGCGGTGCAACAAAAAATGCTTGACTTAACGTTGATGCGCCCCTATATTATGTCCATTGCTGCACTGCAGCAGAGAATTTTGAAACCAAGTAACTTACTTTAAATTAGGGGAATTACCATGTACGAAGATTTCATGAAAATGGCTCAGGAAAGCATGAAGCCGATGTTGAAGATGGCCGAAAACAACACTGCCATGGCTGTTAAATTGATGCAGGCTCAAGCCGAGACTTCTGCTGAGTTGATGCAAAGCAACCTGGCACACGTGCAGGCGCTGGCTGAAATCAAAGACCTGAATGTTGCGGTTGAAATGCAGCAGAAGTATGTCGAAACTCTGAACGAGAAACTGGCCAATGTTGCTAAAGATAATGCCGCGGTAGTCGAAGCAGCTGTCACAGAAGCCGGCAAGATTGTTGAAGGTTCTATGGTCGAAGTCCAGGCTCAGGCAAAGAAAGCTGCCGAAAGCATGGAGAAGGAAATCGGCAAAGCTGGCAAGAAAGCCGCTTAATGTTTCACCCCGGAACCCGCCTGCACCATGCCGGGCTGGTTCCAAACGTTTTACTCCTCCAAAGTATTAGCCCGGTGGTATCATAACCCCGGGCTTTTTTTTACAGGATTCTAGATATGACTGATGTAGTAATAGTTGACGCGGTGCGTACTCCCATCGGCGCCTTTGGCGGGGCCCTGTCATCGCTTCCGGCGAGCCACATGGGAGCCCTGGTAATCAAAGCCCTGCTGGCGCGCAACAATCTCGCCCCCGAGCTGGTGAACGAAGTTATCCTGGGTCAGGTATTGACCGCTGGTGTTGGTCAGAACCCGGCCCGTCAGGCAATGATTGAAGCCGGTTTGCCGCAGGAATGTCCTGCCATGACCATCAATAAGGTTTGTGGGTCTGGATTAAAGGCCGTGCACCTTGCGGCGCAGGCGATCAAGTGTGGCGACGCCGATATTATTATCGCAGGTGGCCAGGAAAACATGAGTGCTTCCCCACACGTGTTACCGAAATCACGCGATGGGCAACGCATGGGTGACTGGCAGTTGCGCGACAGTATGATCGTCGACGGACTGTGGGACGCATTCAACGATTACCATATGGGTGTCACCGCAGAGAACATTGCCAGGAAGTATGAGTTCACCCGCGATGAGCAGGATGCTTTTGCCGCTGCCTCGCAGCAAAAAGCGGAGCGGGCCCAGGCTGCTGGTGTTTTTGCTGATGAGATCGTTCCGGTATCGATTCCACAGCGTCGTGGTGATCCGCTCGTTTGCGATAAGGATGAATATCCAAAGGCGGGTACTACTGCTGAAGGGCTTGCCAAACTGCGCCCGGCATTTGATCGCGAAGGCACGGTGACTGCAGGCAATGCTTCGGGCATCAACGACGGTGCTGCAGTGTTACTGGTGATGAGTGCTGACAAGGCAGCTGAACTCGGCCTTGAGCCATTGGCCAGGATTGCAGGCTACAGTAGCGCGGGTGTTGATCCGGCTATTATGGGAACGGGGCCGATTCCGGCGTCAAAGAAATGCCTCGAAAAGGCCGGCTGGTCGGTCGATGATCTTGATCTGATTGAGTCGAATGAAGCTTTTGCAGCACAATCCATGTCGGTTAACTGTGACATGCAATGGGATACCAGCAAGGTGAATATCAGCGGTGGTGCGATTGCACTGGGCCATCCTATCGGTGCTTCCGGCGCCCGTGTACTGGTTACCCTGCTGCATGGTATGAAGCGCACCGATGCAAAGCGCGGGCTGGCGACACTGTGTATTGGCGGTGGTCTGGGTGTCGCGCTAGCGGTGGAACGATAACTAACTAAACCAATTGATTAAAGGAGAGAAAACATGAGCAGAGTAGCTCTGGTAACAGGCGGGACTCGCGGTATCGGTGAAGCGATCAGCCTGGCATTGAAGAGTGCCGGTTATAAGGTCGTTGCTACCTACGCGGGTAATGATGAAGCGGCGAAGCAATTTACCGCCGAAACCGGTATTCCGACCCATCGCTTTGATGTCGGAGATTATGACGCTTGCCAGGCCGCCGTGCGGGCAATCGAAGGCGAGGTTGGTCCGGTTGAAGTGTTGATCAATAATGCCGGTATCACGCGTGATGGCACCATGCACAAGATGACTTTCGAGCAATGGAACCAGGTTATTCAAACGAATTTGACGTCCTGTTTCAACATGTGTCACGCGGTTCTTGATGGCATGCGCGAACGCAACTTCGGGCGCATCGTCAACATTGGTTCGATCAATGGTCAGGCCGGACAGTATGGTCAGGTTAACTATGCTGCTGCCAAGTCTGGAATTCACGGTTTTACCAAGGCGTTGGCACAGGAAGGTGCCGCCAAAGGCATTACCGTCAACGCAATCGCTCCCGGTTATATCGCCACCGAAATGGTGCGCGCGGTGCCGGAGAATGTACTGCAGAAAATCGTAGCGCGAATTCCGGTTGGCCGACTTGGTGAAGCCAGTGAAATCGCTCGTGGCGTTACGTTCCTGGTTGCCGATGATGCCGGGTTCGTTACCGGATCGACACTGTCGATCAACGGCGGACAGCACATGTATTAGGCGACGCCCAGCGTTGTTTCAAGCCGGGAACTGCGTAGCTCCCGGCTTTTTTTTGTCTGCGATAGCACTTTCTGCATGGTCTTATACGATTCGTATCATCTTCAAGCACCATTGGTATCAATATGCGGTACCAATGAATAATCAGTTGCTAATAAAAACTATTTTCCTAAGGTTGTCAGATCTCTAAACAGAGAATGTAAAGGGCAGGAGAGATGCAGGATCGATCTCAACTGTGCAGCAACATTCCACGGAGGAGTAGATGATTCGGGCCAGGTATTGTAAGCGGTGGTTGCTAAGTTGGACTGTTGCGATGCTTGCCGCCTGTGGTGGCGGGGGCGGTGGAGGTGAAGAAGGGCAGGGTAGCCATGCTGTGCGTGCCGAGGCTTACTGCGAGGCGGGATCTGGCGCGATTGTGGATTACCAGGAATGCTCGGCCGGAAAAGTCAGCCCGCAACAGGTAATAGTCGAAAATGGCAATGCCACCAGTTTCAGGGTTTCAGATGAACCGTTGCTTATCACTCAGGTTGAATCCAGTTGCAAAATCAATACTCCGCTTAAAAATCCCCGAGTCTATAGTAGCCAGGAGTTCGGTGGCATGCAGAGCGTTTCCGGAGAACTGTCGGGCGATAGCCTGACAACTGCCGCAGTAACCTACGGCTGCAATATACGAATCTATTTCCTGCGCGAACTTGAAATCAGCACTGACGCGGGACTTCATGGGAGCATCGAGCCGCAGCGTAAAATCGTTAGTTCTCGTACTACTACAGAGTTTAAATTGAATCCCGATGATGGCTACGTGGTCGGTGGAGTCGAAGGCTGTGGCACTGGTGGCAGCCTTGAGGGTAATACTTTTACAATTTCAAATGTCACGTCTGACTGCCTGCTAAGTGTCCACTATCTTGAGATTCCGGATATGGCCGGTATCTGGTCCGGAACCTGGGAGGGTGTTGATGCGGCCTTCGGTCCTGTCGCCGGCACCTGGGTGACGCGAATGTTGCAGAACCAGACCAGGCTGAGTGGTCCCATTGAGTTTTCGGGCGACCTGGATTGCGCCGAGGGCAATATGAGCGGCATTGCGGACCCACGAGAGTCGACGATTTCGGGGGAAATTGAACGACATCCATCCCCGGAACCCTGCCCGACGAGTTCCTGGATATTCAGCGCGTTTGACGACAAGGCAACTTCAGCTAGCGGCCAGTGGAGTAAATCCGGGCTTTCCAGCGGTGCCTTCGAGGGTCGTCGAATTGCCACACTGGACGGGCCGAATATACATTCCTTTTATCCACCCTGGGCTGGTGCCGGCGCCTATGTCACCATTGTTGGTGAACGTCTGGATATGAGTTTGATCAATGACAGCCTGTCACTCGGATTTGGCGGGACCATGCTGGTTCCTGAAGCGGCTGGCGAATCCATGATTCTGCTTAAGTTGCCCGGTGCTATCGGTGATTCTGAACAGTTCTATTTGAGTACCCCGAAGGGTGCCGCGCTTAGTCCTTTGCCGTTAAACACCGGTGTCACCGGTCCTGATTCCGGGTATATCCAATGGATATCACTGGCTGATACGAACCCACAGCCGGCAAGCGTCGTGTTTTCGATTAATAATCGTCGTGCTTTTGTCGCCAATCGCGGTACTGGGTCCGTCAGTATGATCAACACGGATCTCAGTCAGGAATTCACCTCGACGCCGATCGCTGCCAGATGGCTGCAGCAAGTCGCGGTGCATGCGATTGCCGCCGATCCGGACGGTCGACGCATATATGTAGCCGGGGATGGTATTGTCGGTGTCCTGCACGCGCACACCATGGAATTACTCGATACGTTGGAGTTGCCCGCCTACGGCAGCGCTCAGACTAATCCGCAGGGCGTTGCGGTCAGTCCCGACGGACGATGGCTGCTGTTGTCTGAAGCCACTCCAGGCGGTCGGATCAGCATTGTCGATACCGACAATGGCTACAGAATTGCAGATACGTTGATGATGCCGACTGGCAGTGCGCCACGTGGCGTGGCGGTTAGCCCCGATAATCGGCATGCCTACATCGCTCTGTCCGGTAGCGTCAACCAGGTTCGGGTATATGACTTGCTTGCCGGGATTGAATTGTCCCCCATAGATATCGGCGAAAGTCCGATCGCCATTGCGGTAACCCCGGATGCCAGCCGTATTTTTGTCACCAATGGCCCTGCCGATACTGTGCACTCCTATGATTTCAACAGTGGTCTTACCCAGGTATTTGACCTTGGGCCAGCTGTGTATCCGAATGCGCTGGCGATCACTCCGGACGGCGCCAGAGTGCTCGTCGCCAATGACAGCAATTCGATTTATGTTATCGATATTGCATCGAGTGTTGTCATTTCAGTCGCCGTCGGTGACGCCTCATCAGGCATCGCCATCAGTCGAGATGGGCGCCGCGCCTATGCCACGCTGCCACGGTCGAATCGTCTGGTTGAAATTGGCAATCAGCGTACGCTGCGCATCAGTAAGCAGGGGGGTGGATTGGGAACGGTCAGGACGCAGCCTGATGCCATCAACTGCGGCACCGAATGCAGTGCGACTTTTGCCGTCGGTACCCAGGTCGTTCTGCGACCCGGCATACCCACTGGTTTTCGATTCGACGGCTGGGGAGGGGATAGTGATTGCCAGGATGGTCGCGTATCGATGACGGCAAACCGTTACTGCGTCGCGTCCTTTTCGAAAATACCAGCGCCATCACCACCACCATATTCAGGGGGTGGTGGTGTTGATGTTGGACCCCAACATTGCTTTATTGCGACTGCCGCTTACGGCTCGTGGCTCGACCCGCATGTGGTGAGTCTACGCCTGTTCAGGGATCAGCATCTGTTGACCAACGCAGCGGGCACCTGGTTTGTCGAATTCTATTATCGTCATTCACCACCGTTAGCAGACTATATTCGCCAGCATGAATCTCTAAGGGCAGTGGTGCGTGCCTTGTTGGCGATCATTGTGTATGCGATTGAGTATCCGCTGGCGGCAGGTTTAACAATATGGCTGTTATTGTTGCTCAGCGCACGACGTCGCGTTATCCGTCGGCAGGCCAGGCGGTTCGCGTCTGCCTGACGTCAGCCTGCTATGAATCGGTGGGTAGAGGTGGAATCGAATAGGTTCCGGTGGCGTGGGCGACAATATCGTCGTTACTGTATATTGAAACCTCCAGCACCGCCAGACGCTTACCCAGTTTGATCATGCTGCCCAGTGCTACCAGGTCG